>JAWOAS010000151.1:0-15329 GCA_046498405.1 Egibacteraceae bacterium | reverse complement strand
CCCACGCCAGCCCGCCCTCGCGCTTCCTCAAGGAGGTGCCCGCCGAGCTCGTCGAGGCCCGCGAGGCCGCCGGCGCCGCCCGCGGTGGCGGGGGCGCGGGGCCGGGCGGCGGGGGCGCGGGGCCCCGCGCCCCCGCCACGGCGGGCGGCGCCGGCGGCCTCGCGGACCTCGACGAGCTCGGCGGGCACCTCCTTGAGGAAGCGCGAGGGCGGGTTGGCGTGGGTGGCGCCGAAGAGCGTGCGCGACCACGCGCTCGTGAGGTAGAGGCGCTGCTCGGCGCGCGTCATCGCGACGTAGGCGAGGCGGCGCTCCTCCTCGAGGTCGTCGGGGTCGCCGAGCGAGCGGTGGTGGGGGAAGATCGCGTCCTCGAGGCCGACGACGAAGACGACGGGGAACTCGAGGCCCTTGGCGTTGTGCACGGTCATGAGCGTCACGCGGGCGTCGGCGTCGGCGAGCTCGTCGGACTCGCTGACGAGGGCGACGCGCTCGAGGAACTCCTCGAGAGTCGCGCCGGGCGAGAGCTCGGCGACCTCCTCGGCGACGCCGGCGAGCTCGTCGAGGTTCTCGAGCCGGCCGAGCGCCTCGACGGTGCGCTCGCCCTCGAGCTCGGCGCGGTAGCCGGTGCGGTCGAGGACCCGCTCGATGACCTCGCGGGGAGTGAGCTCCTCCTCGAGCCAGGCGGTGCGCAGGCCGTCGAGCAGGGCGACGAAGCCGGTGACCGCACCGGTGGGTCGGGGGCCGAGCTGGTGGTTCTCCTCGGCGCGGCGGCAGGCCTCGAGGAAGCCCACCTGCTCGCGGGCGGCGAAGAGGTCGAGGGCCTCCTCGGTCTTGGCGCCGATGCCGCGGCGGGGGACGTTGAGGACGCGCTTGGCCGAGACGTCGTCGGCGGGGTTGACGAGCAGCCGCAGGTAGGCGAGGGCGTCCTTGACCTCCCGGCGCTCGTAGAAGCGCGTGCCCCCGACGATCTTGTAGGGGGTGCCCACGCGGATGAGGACCTCCTCGAGCGCACGCGACTGGGCGTTCGTGCGGTAGAAGACCGCGCAGTCGCCGGGGCGCACGCCGTGGCGGTCGGCGAGGCGGTCGATCTCCTCGGCGACGAAGGCCGCCTCGTCGGCCTCGCTGTCGGCGGGGTAGCGCACGACCTTGACGCCGGCGCCGAGGTCGGTCCACAGGCGCTTGTCGAGCCGCTGCTCGTTGTGGGCGATGACGCCGTTGGCGGCGTCGAGGATCGTCTGCGTCGAGCGGTAGTTGCGCTCGAGGGTGATGCGGGTGGCGTCGGGGAAGTCGCGCTCGAAGTCGAGGAGGTTGCGCACGTCGGCGCCGCGGAACTTGTAGATCGACTGGTCGCCGTCGCCGACGACGGTGAGCTGGCGGTGCTCGGCGGCGAGGAGGCGGACGAGCTCGTACTGCACCCGGTTGGTGTCCTGCCACTCGTCGACGAGGACGTGGGTGAAACGCTCGCGGTAGTGCGCGAGGACCTCGTCGTAGAGGCCGAGGAGCTCGACGGTCTTGACGAGGAGGTCGTCGAAGTCGAAGGCGCTCGCGCGGTGGAGGCGCTCCTGGTAGCGGCGGTAGACCTCGGCGACCTGCTGCTCCCACCACGACTCGGCGCGCAGGCGGTAGGTGTCGAAGTCGACGAGCTCGTTCTTGGCCGCCGAGATCGCCGCGGCCGCCCCACGGGGGGTCACGCGCTTGCTGTCGATGCCGAGCTCGTCGAGGCACAGGCCGACGAGGCGCGTGGCGTCGGCGGCGTCGTAGATCGTGAAGGCGCGCTCGTAGCCCAGCCGCGGCGCCTCGTCGCGCAGCAGGCGCGCGCAGGCGGCGTGGAAGGTCGAGACCCACATCCCGCCCCAGCGCCGCGGGCGGGGCGTGCCCTCGGCGTCGCGCTCGACGCCGACGAGCCGGTCGCCGACGAGGCGGCCGACGCGGTCCTTCATCTCGTCGGCGGCCTTGTTCGTGAAGGTGATCGCGAGCAGCGCATGGGGGTTGACCCCGCGGTCGCGCACGAGGTGGGCGATGCGGTGGGTCAGCACCCGGGTCTTGCCCGAGCCGGCACCGGCGACGATGAGCAGCGGACCGCCGCTGTGGACGACCGCGGCGCGCTGCTCGGGGTTGAGCCCCTCGACGAGCTCGGGGCTCACCGTCGGCGCGTCACCGCCGTCGGCGGTGTCGAAGCGGGGCTCGGGGGTCATCGCGCAGGCGCCTCGCAGGGGGACGGTCGACCGGCTGTCGCTGCGAGCCTACCGCCCGGCGGCGGCGCCGCCGGCGAGCGCGACGAGGGCCTCGCGGCGCTCGCGCAGGTGCACCTCGGCGTGGGTGGCCAGCATCCCCGACCACGGCATCGGCGCGGCGAGGCGGACCTCGTCGCCGTCGAGCAGGCGCACGTCGACCGGGGTGGCGGCGGCCTCGCCGAGCTCGCGGGCCAGCAGGACGAGCTCGAGCCCGCAGCGGCGGGCCTCGGCGACGAGCCCGTCGAGGTCGCCGGCGGCGCGGGCGATCGCCCGCAGGTGCGCCTCGCGGGTCGCCGGGGCGTTGTCGTAGCGCGTCGACGCGCCGGCGAGGACCTCGGCGGTCGTCGCGGCGAGGAGGCGGTCGGTGGCCACGACCGCGGCGAGGACGAGCTCGGCCGACCAGCCGCCCTCCCCGGCGGGCGGGCCGAAGCCGCCGGCGCGGGCGACGTCGAGCAGGTCGCGGTAGGCGGCCTCGAGCTCGGTGGTGTCCATCACGGCTCCTCGGGTGCGGGCTCGGCGCCGGGCGGCAGGCCCCATCGCCGACCGGCGAGGGCGCGCCGGGGGCGGCGGGGGCCCTCACCCTACCGGCCGCCCGCCAGCGCCCGGCCGGCGCACCCCGAGCCCTGTGGACCACCGGCACGGCCGCCGGCGCCGTGGATGAGCGCGCCGCGGATTGGCCCCGTTCGGCGGCGCGCTACTCCCACTCGATCGTGCCCGGCGGCTTCGAGGTCACGTCGTAGGCGACGCGGTTGAGGCCGGCGACCTCGTTGATGATGCGCCCGGCGATGCGCTCGAGGACGTCGTAGTCGATGCGCGCGAAGTCCGCGGTCATCGCGTCCTCGCTCGTGACCGCCCGCAGGATCACCGGGTGGCCGTAGGTGCGCTCGTCGCCCTGCACGCCCACCGAGCGGACCGCCGGCAGGACGGCGAAGGACTGCCAGACGAAGTCGGTGTCGCCGGCGTCGGGGCCGGCGGTGGCGCGGTCGAGGCCGGCGCGGCGCAGTTCCTCGAGGAGGATGCGGTCGGCGGCGCGCAGGAGGGTGAGGCGCTCGGCGGTGACCTCCCCGATGACCCGCACCGCGAGGCCGGGGCCGGGGAAGGGCTGGCGCCAGACGATCTCGCGCGGCAGCCCGAGCTCCTCGCCGACGCGGCGTACCTCATCCTTGAAGAGCCAGCGCAGGGGCTCGACAAGGTCGAAGTCCATGTCCTCGGGCAGGCCACCGACGTTGTGGTGGCTCTTGATCGTCGCCGCGCTGCCGTGGCCGGACTCGATGACGTCGGGGTAGAGGGTGCCCTGCACGAGGAAGGCGGCGTCGCCGGCGTGGGCGCGCGCGGCCTCCTCGAAGACGCGGATGAACTCCGTGCCGATGCGCTTGCGCTTGTCCTCGGGGTCGGTGACCCCCGCGAGGCGGTCGAGGAAGCGCTCGGCGGCGTCGACGGTGACGAGCCGCGTCGTCGAGGACGCGCCGAAGGCCGCCTCGACCTGGGCGGCCTCGTCGTGGCGCAGCAGCCCGTGGTCGACAAAGACGCAGGTGAGCTGCTCGCCGACGGCCTCGGCGACGAGCGCGGCGGCGACCGCGGAGTCGACCCCGCCGGAGAGCCCGCACAGCACCGTCCCGTCGCCGACCTGGGCGCGGATGTCGGCCACGGCGGCCTCGATGACCGAGTGCGAGGTCCATGTGCGGCGCGCGCCCGTCGCGGTGAGGAAGGCCTCGAAGACGTCGAGCCCGCGGGGGGTGTGGCTGACCTCGGGGTGGTACTGCACGCCGTAGACGCCGCGTGCGGGGTCCTCGAAGGCCGCCGCGGGGCTGTGGCGCGTCGCGGCGAGCACGCGCGCGCCCTCGGGCGGGCGCACGACCGCGTCGTTGTGGCTCATCCACACCGTCTGGGAGGCCGGTTGGCCGGCGAGCAGCGTGCCGGGCTCGGCGACGTCGAGGTCGGTGCGGCCGAACTCGGCGATGCCGGTGTTGGCGACCTGCCCGCCGAGGGCCTGGGCGATGAGCTGCTGGCCGTAGCAGATCCCGAGGATCGGCACGCCGGCGTCGAAGATCGCCGGGTCGGGTCGGGGGGCGTGCTCGGCGTAGACCGACTTCGGGCCGCCGGAGAGGATGATGCCTGCGGGCCGCCGGGCGAGGATCTCGGCGGCGGGGGTCTGGCCGGGCACGATCTCGGAGTAGACGTGGCACTCGCGCACGCGCCGGGCGATGACCTGGGCGTACTGCGCGCCGAAGTCGAGGACGAGGACGGTGTCGAACGTGCGGCTCTCCAACGACAGCTCCCGCGGGTCGGCGGCCAGGCGCCCTCAACGCTAGAGCGTCGCCGCCGGGCTGTCCTCCTCGCGCCACGCGCCATCGCCGCGTCGGGCCGCGCCGCCGGAGCCCCGCGCCGGGCCGGGCGCGGCGGCTGCGCAGCAGGCCCGGGGCTTCGTGCGATGATGTGGCCGGTGAGGAGGAGAGCACGATGAGCGATCATCCGCGCGACGACGAGACCCGGCGGCTCGGCCCGCAGGGCCCCGACGAGACCCAGCGCCTCGGCGACGACGCCGAGGCCACCCGCCGGGACGGCCCCGACGAGGCGACGCGACGCCTCGAGGAGCCGCGGGCCGACCGCGGTGACGTCGAGGGCTCGACGACCTACGACGAGGCCGACGAGGGCGACGAGCCCGCCCCGCGCCGTGAGCACGAGCGCGAGCCGACGCCGCCCCCGCGGGCCGACGCCTCCGGGGACGGCCGATGGCGCACGACCTGGCTCGTGCTCGTCGGCGTCGGCGTGGGCTTCGTCGCCGCGCTCGTCGTCGTCGCGCTCTTCGGCTCCGACCCCGCCGACGCGCCCGCCACGCTCGCGGAGATGGAGGAGCGCGTCGCCGAGCTCGAGGCCGACCTCGACGAGCGCGAGACCACGATCGCGGGGCTCGAGGAGCAGCTCGCCACGGCGGAGTCGCTCGCCGACGACGCCGAGGGCGACCGCGCCGGGCAGGAGGCGGCGCTCGACGAGCGCGCCGCGCAGCTCGAGGAGCGCGCCGACGCGCTCGCGCAGCGCGAGGCCGACCTCGACGCCCGCGAGGAGGAGATCGAGGAGGCCGAGGACGACGGATCGGGCCTGCCCGACGTCGACACCGACGGCATCGTCGACCGCATCATCGAGGCGATCCGAGACCTCTTCCGCTGACCGGCGCCACCGCGTCGGGACCCGCCAAGCCCACCATGGGAGGTGCGGCCATGAGCCAGACGAGCGGCCTGCGGGAGTTCGCCCGCGAGGAGCTCCACGGATGCGCGATCGCCGTCGTCGTCGGCGACCTCACCGTCCAGCACGTCGATGTCGTCGTCAACGCCGCCAACGAGCAGCTCGAGCACGGCGGCGGGGTCGCCGCCGCGCTCGCCCGCGCCGGCGGGCCCGGCGTCGTCGCCGAGAGCGAGGCGTGGGTCGCCGAGCACGGCCCGCTCGGGCCGGGCCGCACCGCGGTGACCACGGCCGGGCACCTGCCTGCGCGCTACCTCGTCCACGTCGTCGGCCCGCGCTACACCCCCGAGCAGGACAACGAGGGCCTGCTGCGCGAGGCCGTGGCCGCCGCGCTCGACACCGCGGGCAGCCTCGGCGCCCGCTCGGTGGCCCTGCCGATGCTCTCGGCGGGGATCTTCGGCTATCCGCCAGAGCGCGCCGGGCGCATCATCGCCGACGAGTGCCGCCGGTGGGTGGCCGCCCACCCCGACGAGCTCGTCGAGATCCGCCTCATCGCCCTCGACGAGTCCGGCGCCCGCTACTTCGCCGCCGGCCTCGACGCCGAGCCGGCCGAGGAGGCCAGCCCCTGGCGCACGCCGCTGCTCGTCCTCCTCGGCCTTGCCATCGGCTTCGTCCTCGCGCTCGTCATCGTCGCGCTCTTCGGCTCCGACCCCGTCGAGGACCCCGAGCAGCTCGCCGCCCTCGAGGAGCGGGCCGAGGAGCTCGGCGCGCAGATCGACGACCGCGACGCCCGCATCGCCGAGCTCGAGGAGAGCATCGCCGCCGCCGAGGAGCGGGCCGACGAGGCGATCGGCGACGACCTCGCCGACAGTCAGGCCGAGCTCGACGAGCGCGCGAGCGAGCTCGACGAGTGGGCGGCCGAGCTCGACGAGCGCGAGGCCGACCTCGACGAGCGGGAGGCTGCCCTGGCCGACCGTCCCACCCCCGAGCCGGAGCCCGAGCCCGAGCCGGAACCAGAGCCGGAGCCGGAACCGGAACCAGAACCGGAGCCGGAACCGGAGGACGGTGACGGCCCGGCGCTGCCCGACGTCGACGAGGAGCAGGTCGAGAGCATCATCGACCGCATCATCGAGGGGATCCGCGACCTCTTCCGCTGACCTGCGCGCGGGACGCGCGGGGCGCGCGGGACGCCGGGGCGCCGGGGCGCGCGGGGCGCCGGGGCGCGCGGGACGCCGGGGCGCGCGGGACGCCGAGGCAAGCGGGGCCGGCCGCCGACCGAGGTGCTGCTGGCCGGCGGCGGCCGCGGCGTCGCGCTAGCGGCGCGCCATCCCGACGCCTTGCTGGCGCTGGTAGTGCTTGCCCTCGGTCTGCAGCGCCGGCGCGACCATGACCTCGGCGCGCTGGAGCTCCTTGATCGTGGCGTGCCCGGTCGTGGCCATCGACGTGCGCAGCGCGCCGAAGAGGTTGAGCGTGCCGTCGTTCTCGACGGCGGGCCCGAGAAGGATCTCGCGCAGCGACCCGATCTGCTCGACCTCGACGCGGGCGCCGCGCGGCAGCTCGGGGTGGAACGTGGCCATGCCCCAGTGGTAGCCACGGCCGGGCGCCTCGCTCGCGCGGGCCAGCGGCGAGCCGAGCATCACCGCGTCGGCGCCCATCGCGAAGCCCTTCGCGACGTCGCCCCCGGTGCGCATGCCGCCGTCGGCGATGACGTGGACGTAGCGGCCGGTCTCCTCGAGGTGGCGGCTGCGCGCGCCGGCGGCGTCGGCGATCGCCGTGGCCTGGGGCACGCCGATGCCGAGCACGCCCCGGGAGGTGCAGGCGTTGCCCGGCCCCACCCCGACGAGGATGCCGGCTGCGCCGGTGCGCATGAGGTGCAGCGCCATCGCGTACGACGCGCAGCCGCCGACGACGACGGGGATGTCGTAGCGCGCGATGAAGGACTTGAGGTTGAGCGGCTCGCCGCGGGTCGAGACGTGCTCGGCGGAGACGACCGTGCCCTGGATGACGAGGATGTCGAGGCCGGCCTCAAGGGCGACCTTGTGGAGGCGCTCGACACGCGGGGGGGTGATGCTCGCCGCGGTCGTGATCCCCGCCTCGGCGAGCTCGGCGACGCGCTGGCCGACGAGCTCCTCTTTGACCGGCTCCTTGTAGATCTCCTGCATGCGGGAGGTGGCCACGGCCTGGTCGAGGGTCGCGATCTCCTCGAGCAGCGGCTCGGGGTCGGCGTAGCGCGTCCACAGCCCCTCGAGGTTGAGGACCCCGAGTCCGCCGAGGCGGCCGATCTCGATCGCCGTGCGGGGGGAGACGACGCCGTCCATCGCCGCGCCGAGCATCGGCAGGGAGAACTCGTAGGCGTCGATCTGCCAGGAGATGTCGACGTCCTCGTTGTCGCGGGTGCGGCGCGAGGGGACGATCGCGACGTCGTCGAGCCCGTAGGCGCGGCGGCCGGACTTGCCCATCCCGATCTCGATCTCGGCCATGGCGTGCGCTCCTGTGGCGTCGGCGGTGCTCATGTGAGGTTCGACGCCCCGGCACCGTCGCGACGAGCCGGGGAGGGCGCAAGCCTACCGCAGCGTCACCGCCCCCCGCCCTCGCGGGCGTTGCCACCGCCCTCCTCGCGCCCGCCGCGCTCGCGCGCTCCCGCCGCGCCTCGGCGTCGGCCCAGTGATCAGCGCGCCCCGCCAGCGCCGCGACGCGAGCCCGCCCGCCGGTGGGAGCCCGGCCGCCGTCCACAGCGCGGACGGGGGATCACACCCCCGCCGCCGCGGCCGTTACGCTGGAGTGATGGACGACAGGGACGAGTTCGACGACGGCTACGACGACGAGCACGACGAGGAGGAGGACGACCTCGGTCGGCTCGACGGCGAGGAGGCGGTGCTCGTGCGCCGCGACCTCGACGACCTCGCGGCGTTCCGGGCGACGTTCGAGCCCGACGGGTTCAAGGGCGTGAGCCTCTACTGCACCGACTGCGGCGAGGAGCACTACTACGAGTGGGACATGCTCCAGCACAACCTCGCCGCGCTCCTCGAGTCGGGCGCGACGCCGGTGCACGAGCCCGCCTTCGACCCCCATCCCGACGAGTACGTCAACTGGGAGTACGCCCAGGGCTACGTCGACGGGCTCACCGACGCCGATCCCGCGGCGCGCCTGGGTGGGAGCCTCGCCGAGGGGCAGTGCCCGTTCTGCGCCGCCGACCTGCCCGAGGCCGGTGACGCGGTGACGTTCTGCCCGGCCTGCGGGCAGCACCTCGGCCCGGCCCGCCTCGCGGCAGTCCTCGAGGCGGAGGGCTGGAGCCGCGACGACGTCGACGGCCTGCTCAGCCTCGCTAGGCTGCCGCTGCCCCGCCGCCCCGAGCGCTGAGCGCCCTCAGCGCACCGAGACCTCGGTGCGCGGCTGGCCGATCGTCGCCGCGCTCAGGCCCGCCTCGGCGAGCGCGGCGGGGTCCCACACCGCCCGCGCGTCGATGACGACCGGGTAGGTGAGCAGCTCAGCGAGCCGCTCGGGGCGGATCGCGCGGTACTCGTCCCACTCGGTGGCCACGACGACGGCGTGCGCGCCGTCGAGGGCCTCCTCGGCGCTGGCGCAGCGCACGACGTCAGGCCAGCGGTCGCTGATCTGGTGCAGAGCGACGGGGTCGTGCAGGCGCACCGTCGCGCCCTCGGCGCGCAGGTCCTCGATGACGTCGATCGCCGGGGCGTCGCGGATGTCGTCGGTGCCGGGCTTGAAGGCGAGCCCGAGCACGGCGACCTCCTTGTCGGCGACGTTCCACATGAGCCGGCGCAGCTCGGCGATGGGCCAGCCCTTCGCCTCGCGGTTGATGCGCTCGGTCTCGCGCAGGAGCCCGAAGTCGTAGCCGAGGTCGGCGGCGATGTGGATGAACGCCTCGACGTCCTTTGGAAAGCACGACCCGCCGTAGCCGAGGCCGGCGTTGAGGAAGGCCCGCCCGATGCGCGCGTCGTGGCCCATCGCGTCGGCGACGGTCTGGACGTCGGCGCCGGCGAGCTCGCAGATCCGCGCGACGGCGTTGATGAAGCTGATCTTCGTCGCGAGGAAGGCGTTCGATGAGTGCTTGATGAGCTCGGCGGTGCGCACGTCGGTGGCGACGTAGGGGCAGTCGTGGGCGGAAAGCAGCGGCTCGTAGATCTCGCGCAGCAGCGCGTGGGCGTGCTCGTCGTCGGCACCGACGACGACGCGGTCGGGCCGCAGGGTGTCCTCGACGGCGTTGCCCTCACGGAGGAACTCCGGATTCGAGACGACGCGGTGGATCACCCCGGTGCCCTGCGCCTGCGCCTGCAGCGCGAGGGCCTGCTTGATGCGCTCGCCGGTGCGCACCGGCACCGTCGACTTCTCGATGACGGCGACCGGTCGGTCGGCGAGCTGGGCCACCGAGGCCGCGGCGCGCTGGACGTAGGAGAGGTTCGGCGCGCCGTCGTCGCGGCGGGGGGTGCCCACGCAGATGAAGACCGCCTCGGCGCCGGGGATCGCCTCGGTGTGCGCGCCGGTGAACGCCAGCCGGCCCGCCTCGAGGTTCGCGGTGACGAGCTCCTGCAGCCCCGGCTCGTAGAAGGGCACCTCGCCGGCCGACAGCGCGGCGATCTTCGCGGGGTCGTCGTCGACGCCGACGACGTCGTGGCCGAGCTCGGCGAAGCACGCGGCGCTGACGAGGCCGACGTGTCCGACGCCGATGATGCAGATCCGCACGGCAGGCTCCTCCGGTCGAGGGGGGTGGGGCGATGGGGGGTGAGGCTAGCGATCCGGCCAGGTCGTCGGCACCTGTCCGAGCGACTCGAGCAGCGGAGCGGCCCGGTCGAGCCGGCCGATGATGCGCCCGAGGTCGCCGTCGACCTTGATGCGGCGCAGCATGAGGGCCATGCGCACGTCGAGGCGCCCCTCGATGAGCTGGCGCCAGCGGTCGAAGTCGGCGCGCAGCGCGAGGGTCGGCTCGCCGTCGGGCTCGCCGAGCAGGCGCACCCGCGTCGGGTCGGCGCGGACCTCGACGTCGTAGCGGTGGTGGTCCTCGAGCGGGCCGCCGGGCTCGATGACGAAGCGATACGTCCCGTCGAGCGCCTCGGCGACGGCGTCGACCTCGGGATGGCTGGCCAGCGTGTCGCAGTAGGCCTGCATCCACGCCTCGCTCGGGAACAGCGGCATCGCGCACCTCATCGGCGGTCGTCGGGCGCCCTGCAGCCTAACCGGCCCCGCGCCGGGGCGCGCGGTGGCTGCCACGTTCGGCCCCGAGCTGCGTGCGCCCCTGGCCGAGCAGGCCACCGTGGCGGCCGTGGTGGCCACCGGCAGCTCCCCGATCCCCTTCACCGCGGCGCTTGCCGAGGTCGAGGGGGTCGACTGGCCGCATGTGGCGGGCTTCCACCTCGACGAGGACCTCGGGATCGACGAGGCCCACCCCGCGAGCTCTCGGCGGGTGGGTCCGCGAGCCGGTCGTCGAGCGCTACGGAGCGCAGCCGTTCCACGCCCTCGACGGCCAGGCCAGCGACCCCGATGCCGAGGCGCGACGCGACGACGAGCTGCTGCGCGGTCGCGGCGCGAGCAGGCCGTCGAGGGTCACCTCCCGAGCCTCGAGGCTACGCCGCGGCGGGCGGCGAGGCCCGACCCGACAGCGGTCGGTCACATATCCGACATGTCCATCGGGTCGGCGGGCAGCTCGAAGTCCCCCTCGGCGGGCTCGCCGAACTCGATCGCCTCGGCCGAGGTGCTCGCGCCCCCCTCGCCGTCCTCGTACTCGCCGGTGAGCATCATCCCGGTCTCGTTGTCGACGCAGACCTCGCCGGTGACCCCTTCGCCGAGGCTCCCGTCGGCTTCGCCGCAGGTGGCCTCCCGGCCCGCGATCTCCTCGGTGCGGGTGTCGCTCAGCCCATCCGCGACCTCCGAAGCGCCGAGGGTGTAGGCGTCGGCGTCGGCCCCGATTCCCGGTTGCGTGGGCTGGGCCCCGGCGGCTTGGTCGCCCTCCATGCACACCCACTCGCCCCCCTCCTGGAAGCAGGTGGCCGTGACATCGGGGGTGTTGATCGCCAGGACCTCCTGGCCCTCGGCGCCGAACTGGGCGGCGTAGCGATCGCCGTCGATCGAGATCGTCATCTCGCTGTCGGGGCTGCCCTCGGCCTGCACCGCGTAGGTCACGCGCACCGAGAGGTCGGAGTCGAAGGCCAGCTGCTCATCCTGCCCCTCGTCCTCGCCGGCGTCATCGGACTCCGACGCGTCGTCGGCCTCGTCGTCATCCTCGGCGCCCTCAGCGTCGTCGCCCTCGTCGGTCTCAGCCGTGTCGTCGGCCTCGTCGTCGGGGTCCTCGGTCTCGTCTTCCTCGGCGGCGGTGTCGGTGTCCTCGGCGGAGTCGGCGGCGTCGTCGCTCTCACCACCGCAGGCGGCCAGCAGGAGGGCGGCGAGCAGGACTCCGACGAGGCGGAGCAGGGGGGCGTGGATCGACATGATCAGTCACCTCGCATCCGGCGTCGCGTGCGATCGGCAGGATGGTGTGCGTTCGGGCGCAGAGGGCAGGCCAGGTCAGCCCCGCAGACCGACAGCCCCGGTTGCCACCGCGACGTCACCCGAGCCACCGGGCACGATCTGCGCTTGACAGTCCCGAGCCTCCCCGGACCATCGACGCTAACAACGCTGAACCAAGGTGATCAAGCCCTCCATCGCACACAGGTACACAGCGGAGCGTCAGGACGAGATCCACCGCCGGGCCCGGCCCACGAGCCTCGCCGATACGAACCCCGCCGCCGTCCATGCTCGCCCCAGATCCGTCGAGGGCCGGGCGGACCGGTGGGTGTGGTTGCACGACGACTGCCCTCTGACCTGGGTGCGTCACGCCGGCGCCCGCGGCCGGCTGACGTTGCGGGCCGACTCGGGGGTTCGACGCCGGCCCGGTGGCCTCGGCGTGCCGGCGCGCCAGCGCGCGGTGGTCGAGCACCCCGCAGCGGACACCGCGATCCGCCATCCGCCATGCCCCCACCCCCACACCCCCACGAGCGATCCTCATCCGCGCACCCGGGCTCACCGGCCCCGCGGGTCGGCTCAGCGCTCTACGATCGCCCCATGCGCGCGCTCGGAGGATCCCACGTCGTCGTCCTCGGGGCGGCGGGCTTCCTCGGCTCGCACCTCTGCGACCGGCTCGTGGCCGCCGGCGCGCGGGTCAGCGCGCTCGACAACTTCCTCACGAGCACCGGCGACAACCTCGCCGGCCTGCTCGGCGAGGAGGCCTTCACCCTCCAGCGCTACGACGTCACCAACCACCTCCACGTCGCCGGGCAGGTCGACGCGGTCCTGCACTTCGCCTCGCCGGCCTCACCGGCGGACTACCTGCGCTGGCCGATCCAGACGCTCAAGGTCGGCTCGCTCGGCACCCACAAGGCGCTCGGGCTCGCCCGGGCCAAGCGCGCGCGCTTCCTGCTCGCCTCGACCTCGGAGGTCTACGGCAGCCCGCAGGTCTCCCCCCAGCCCGAGGACTACTGGGGCCACGTCAACCCCATCGGCCCGCGCGGGGTCTACGACGAGGCCAAGCGCTTCGCCGAGGCGCTCACCCTCGCCTACCACCGCGAGCACGGCCTCGAGGTGCGCATCGCGCGGATCTTCAACACCTACGGGCCGCGGATGCGCCTCGCCGACGGACGGGCGGTGCCGGCGTTCCTCGCCGCGGCGCTGCGCGGCGAGCCGCTGCCGGTCCACGGCGACGGCACGCAGACCCGCTCGCTGTGCTACATCGACGACCTCGTCGACGGGCTCCTCGCCCTGCTCGCCAGCGACGACAACCGCCCGGTCAACCTCGGCAACCCCCACGAGGTGACGATGAACGCCCTCGCCGCCGTCGTCCAGGACGTCGTCGGGCGCCACCCGGGCCTGACCTACCTGCCGCGCCCGGTCGACGACCCGCCGACGCGCTGCCCCGACCTCACCCGCGCCCGCGAGGTCCTCGGATGGCAGCCGCGCGTCGACCTGCGCGAGGGCCTCGAGCGCACCCTGCCCTGGTTCGCCGCCAACCTCGACCCCGACGGCGCCGAGGGCCCGTAGGGCACGCGGCGCTCGCGCGCCAGGGGGCTAGACCACGCGGCGCAGGACGACGATCGCGCAGTCGTCGGTCGTGCCGTCGTCGGTCCAGCGCCGCACCGCCTCCCACACGCCGTCGGCGAGGGGCTGGGCGGCGAGCCGGCCACGCAGGGCGTCGACCACCCGCTGCCGCGACGCGCGGATGCGGGTCTGGACCCGATCGGCGAGACCGATCCGGAGCGCCTCGCCGATCGGGCAACCAGGGAATGAGCCCGGTAAGAATCCCAGCGTTGCCACCCGACTCCGTGTCAATCAGGAGGTCCGTGGATCTGAATCAACCGCAATCATGGAGGGAAATGATTTTGGTAAAGGAGATTTACCAATACCTGGTTTTGACTACGAAGACATACAGGGTCATAAACTGGGTTATATACCCGGTGATCCTGAAGACCGGTACCCCTATGTTTTCGATGCCGAAGATGAAACCAGGCGTATAATTAAAAGGATTGGGAAAGGACTGGGATTTGGATGGTCATTATTCTATGCTGATGGTTTTCTCTGGACATTCAGTTTCGAAGCTCAGGGATTCATCAGGTTAGACCCCTCAACTGGTGAGTTTAAAATATTTAAGAATGATGGTGAAATGCTTATTGCCCGGGGACTTGTTTTTGACGGGGAATATTTCTGGGCGAATGATTTTAGTAGACTAAAAATCGTTAAGTTCACATTAGATGGTGATTCAATCAAGATTATTGACTCATTTGATGTCCCTGAAAAAGAAAATGGCGGAACTGTAGGACTCGCTTATAATGGTGAATTTTTGTTATACCATAGCAGAGATGGAAGAAGATTATATAAAATTGATCAAAATGGAAAAATAAGTGATATAGTCGAGATCACAATTGATGCCAACCATCGTGAGATATCAGGACCGTTCGTCTGGACAGGCGAATATTTCTGGACTGTAGGCGACAAAGGTTTAGCAAAATTGACTGCAGATGGGGAACTCGTTGGAGAAATCTATGGAGTGGCCGATGGTGTATTTGCTATTGCATGGGATGGCCAGTACCTGTGGACATTCCAGAGGACCTGTGAAATGTGGGATGATGCTAAAATATTTCAGATTGAGATCATTGACGACTCATTATAATAGAAAGCATGAAAAGTCTTTCAACATAATGCTGAGTGCCTGGGATTTTGACTCCCCAGACAGGACGATTTTCGTAACTTTTGTCTGAGTAAAGAAATTGAGAGAATACACTCTTCCATTATAAAGATTGTGGCATAAAAATAAGCAGAACCTTCCATAGGAAGCTCTACCTATAAACTAGACAGGATCGATAAGTTGGTTTTTATTTTTAACTTTTTCTTTTCAATTTCACTTTCAAATTACAATAATTCTATATATTCCTTCGTTTTTCTTCATCATAATTTCGAACAAGGGGAAATATTACTAATTTATTTACGTCATCCTCAACTATTAATATCTCCCCTTAATTTCAAATTACATCTTATCTTAGTATTCTTAGTATACTGCTAATATACAGTTTCCCAGATACAAAAATGAGACGGTGAAGTCCAATCAAGGAAATGAGAAAAATCATAGTCAGTATTTAAACCAAGTTCTGACATATAACCCATAGCCCCAAATGAGGCCCTGCAGATCAACTCACTGGTGACCGGGGAATCACCCGCCCAACTTTCTATCAAGTCCATCTTTGCAGGATCACTTACTATTACTTCCATGGCTTTAATCAATGAACTGGTCCACTCACTTCCTACATCAGAAGGATTAGCATCATTATAAATATCCCAAGAATCGATATCCCCGGTAGCTCCTTCATCATCCGCACAAGCTGTTGTAACAACATAGACATTGTCAAGATTCCACAAGTCATCAATAAAACTACCACTGTG
>JAWOAS010000090.1:0-2683 GCA_046498405.1 Egibacteraceae bacterium | reverse complement strand
GCGCCACGCCTCCTCGACGCCGTCGGCGCGGGCGAAGAGGCGCTGGTCGCCGTCGAGGGCGTCGTCGAGCAGGCGGGCATAGGCCTCCTGACGGCTGCCCTCGACGTGCTCGTCGTAGCGGTAGGACAGCTCGACGGGGTGGCTGAGCATCTCCCCGCCGGGCGACTTGATCTGCACCTGCACCCCGACCTCCCCGCCGGGCTTGATCTGGAAGCGCAGCCGGTTGGGCTCGGGCGGCGGGGCGTCGCAGCGGGCGAAGAACTGCAACGGCGGCCGCTCGAACTCGACGACGACCTCGGTGGCGGTGGCCGCGAGGGCCTTGCCCGCCCGAATGGAGAACGGCACCCCCGCCCAGCGCCACGACTCGATCGAGGTCGTCAGCGCCACGTAGGTCTCGACGTCGCTGTCGGCGGCCACCCCGTCCTCGTCGCGGTAGCCGGCGTACTGGCCCCGGACGACGCTGGCGGGCTCGAGGTCGGGGATCGCGCGCAGGACCTTGACCTTCTCGTCGCGCAGCGCGTCGGCGCTCGTGTCGACCGGCGGCTCCATGGCCACGAGGGTCAGGACCTGCAGGAGGTGGTTCTGCACGACGTCGCGCAGGGTGCCGACCTCGTCGTAGAAGGCGCCGCGCCCCTCGACGTCGAGCGCCTCGGCCATGGTGATCTGCACGCTGGCGACGTGGTGGCGGTTCCACGCCGGCTCGAGCAACGAGTTCGCGAGGCGGAAGACGAGGACGTCGAGGACCTGGTCCTTGCCGAGGAAGTGGTCGATGCGGAAGACCGCGGCCTCGTCGAAGGCGTCGAGCACGCAGCGGTTGAGCGCCCGTGCCGAGGCGAGGTCGCGCCCGAAGGGCTTCTCGAGGACGACTCGCCCACGCGCGGCCAGCCCCGACGAGGCGAGCCCGGCCACCACGGTCTCGAAGAGGCTCGGCGGGATCGCGAGGTAGAGCAGCGGTGAGGCAGTGCCCTCGAGCGCGGCGGAGAGCCGCTCGAAGGTCGCGGGGTCGCGGTAGTCCCCGGCGACGTAGTCGAGCGCACCGAGCAGGCGCCCGATCGCGCGCTCGTCGACCGCGCCGTCGCCGACGCGGGCGATGGAGGCCTCGACGCGCTCCCGCAGCTCGGGCAGGGTCCACGAGGAGGCGGCCACGGCGACGACGCGCCGTGGCAGGCGGTCGGCGAGCGCGAGCTCGTAGAGGGCGGGGTAGAGCTTGCGCTGCGCGAGGTCGCCGGTGCCGCCGAAGAGGACGAGGGCGTCGCAGCGCGCGGTCACGACCGCACCGCGTGGCCGCCGAAGGCGTTGCGCATCGTCGCGATGGCCTTCATCGCCGGCGCGTCGTCCTGGCGGGAGGCGAAGCGCGCGAAGAGCGCGGCGGTGATCGCCGGCGCGGGCACCGCGAGCTCGACGGCCTGCTCGACGGTCCAGCGGCCCTCACCGGAGTCGGCCGCCCATCCCTTGACGCCCTCGAGGCCGGGGTCGGCGTGGACGGCGTCGGCGAAGAGGTCGAGCAGCCAGGAGCGCACGACCGAGCCGTGTCGCCAGACCTCGAGCGCGGCGGGGACGTCGACGCCGAGGTCGCCGGTGGCGAGCAGCTCGTAGCCCTCGGCGAGGCTCTGCATCATCCCGTACTCGACGCCGTTGTGGATCATCTTCGTGTAGTGCCCGGCGCCGACTGGCCCCACGTGGGCGAAGCCGTCGTCGGTGACGAGCGCCTCGAGGGCCGCGCGGAGGTCGGCGACGTCGGCGGCCGAGCCGCCGGCCATGATGCAGTAGCCCTCCTCGAGCCCCCAGACCCCGCCGCTGACGCCGGCGTCGACGAAGCCGATCCCGCGCTCGGCGAGCGCGGCGCCGTGGGCCTGGGAGTCGCGGAAGTTCGAGTTGCCCCCGTCGACGACGAGGTCGCCGGGCGACAGCAGGTCGGCGAGCCCCTCGATCGTGGCCGCGGTCGCCGCGCCGGCGGGGACCATCACCCAGACGACACGGCGGTCCTCGCCCTCGAGCGCGGCGACGAGCGCCTCGAGGGAGTCGACGTCGCGCGCGCCGGGGTCGCGGTCGTAGCCGACGACCTCGTGGCCGGCCCGCCGCAGGCGCGTGGCCATGTTGCCGCCCATCTTGCCGAGTCCGATCATGCCGAGCCTCATCGCTGGTCCTTCCGCTCGTGGGGTCCTCGGGCCTTGCGCGCTCCGACGCCGGCGGCCTCGGCCCTGCGCCAGCGGTGCGTCTCACCACGGTGCCTGATCACAGCCCGGCAACCCGTGAGGCCCCCCGCGGCTTCCACCCGCCGCCCACAGACGGAATGGCGGCCACCGCGGGGTGGTTCCCACGACGCGGCCGGACAGGGCCGGCAGCCCGAGCGAGGAGCAGCGATGGCGGAGCAGACGCCGGGCAGGACGAGCACCCCCACGCCAGCGCCACGGTCGGGCGACCGGCTCGACGCCGAGCGCACCCGCCTGGCGGGACCCGACGCGCAGGCGTGGCGACGGTGGGGCCCGTACGTGAGCGAGCGGGCGTGGGGCACGGTGCGTGAGGACTACAGCGCCGGCGGCCAGGCCTGGGAGGCCTTCCCGCACGACCACGCCCGCTCACGCGCCTACCGCTGGAGCGAGGACGGCCTCGCGGGCCTGTGCGACACCGGCCAGCGGCTCTGCCTGACCCTCGCGCTGTGGAACGGCCGTGACCCGATCCT
>JAWOAS010000026.1:0-9227 GCA_046498405.1 Egibacteraceae bacterium | reverse complement strand
GGTCGTAGGCGTTGCCGCACCCGAGCACGAGGAGGTCAGGACATGACACGCAAGGACGAGGTTGTCGGCAAGCTGCGCGCCGAGGCCGAGGCGGGCCGGGCGATCATCGGCGCGGGGGCCGGCACGGGGCTGTCGGCCAAGACCGCCAGCGACCCGCGCCCGGCCATCCGGTAGCGCCCGGAGTTGTAGATGATGATGAGATCGGCGCCGCCGGCCTCGGCGGTCTTGGCCGACAGTCCCGTGCCGGCCCCCGCACCGATGATCGCCCGGCCCGCCTCGGCCTCGGCGCGCAGCTTGCCGACAACCTCGTCCTTGCGTGTCATGTCCTGACCTCCTCGTGCTCGGGTGCGGCAACGCCTACGACCGCGGTGCGGCCTCGGGGCTGACCGCGCGGATGCGCGCGTCGAGCGCCTCGGCCATCTCACGCGCGAAGTCGGGGTCGTTGATGTGGGTGTCACGCTCGACGACGTCGACGACGGTGGGATCGACGTGCTCACGCAACGCCGCGAACAGCGCCGCGTCGGCCTCGGGGTCGAAGAACGGCTGCCCCTCGGTGGCGATGAGCGAGACCCCACCCAGCGGGACGTACAGCGCCGTCGGCCCCGTCGCGCCGTTGAGCTTTCGGGCGATCCGCCGCCCGAGCTCGGCGGTCTCCTCCGCCGTGGTGCGCATGAGCGTCACCGTGGGGTTGTGCACGTAGAGGGTGCGGTCCTCGAACTGCGGCGGGACGGTCTCGCGTGGCCCGAAGTTGACCATGTCGAGCGCGCCCAACGAGACGACCTGCGGCAGGCCCAGCTGCCCCGCGGCCTCGAGACGGTCCGGACCCGCCGACAGCACCCCACCGACGAGATCGTCACACAACTCCGTCGTCGTCAGATCCAGCACCCCCACCAACCAGCCGTCCCGCGCCAACGCCTCGAGCGAGCGCCCACCCGCCCCCGTGGCATGGAACACGAGGACCTCATAGCCCAACTCCGACAGCCGCTCCCGCGCCGCGTCGACCGCCGGCGTGGTCACCCCGAACATCGACGCGCCGATGAGCGGGCGCTGCTCGGTGACCGGCGGCGCCTCGGTGGTGGCCATCCCCGCGATCGCCCCTGCGGCGTTGCCGAGGATCTGCGCGGAGACGGCGTTGATGCCGGCGATGTCGACGACGGAGTAGAGCATCGCGATGTCGACCGCCCCGACGTAGGGCCGGGTGTCGCCTGAGGCCATCGTCGAGACCATGAGCTTGGGCACGCCGACCGGCAGCGCCCGCATCGCCTCGGTGGCCACCGAGGTGCCGCCCGAGCCACCCATCGCGAGCACGCCGTCACAGCGACCCTCGGCGTGGAGTCGACGCAGCACCTCGGCCGCTCCCTGGCCCATCGCCGCCATCGCCGCCCCGCGGTCGTCGGCGGCGAGGAGGTCGGCGATGCTCGTCCCCGCCGCGCTGGCCACGGCGTCGTGGTCGACGTCAGGGGTGATCGCCGGCTCCCGCGTGCCGGTGTCGACGAGGAGGGGCGTCACGCCCTTGGCTTCCAGGGTGTCGCGGACGTAGCCGTACTCCTGCCCTTTGGTGTCGAGTGTGCCGATGAGCACCACGGTGGCCATGACGCCTCCTGCTCGCTTCGCTCGGGCGAGCCGCGGCGCCGCTGCCGCGGCTCGGGCGCGGTGGTGCGCCACCCCGCAGCATCACCCCCGCGGCCGGCGTTGTCGAGAGGCCATCGCGCGCGCACGGGCTCCCGTCGCCGGCGCCGGTGGTGAGGCAACCGCGCGCCGGTGGCAAGACAAGCGTGCGCCGGTGGTAAGACAAGCGCGCGCCGGTGGTGAGACAAGCGCGCGCCAACCCGCTCGAGGCGCTCGGCTGCAGCCGCTCGGCGTCAGGTGGGTGGACCACGGTGCGGCCGAGCCCGCCGAAGCCTCACCACGTGCCGCGAGCACCTGCGCGGTGCAGACCGCTGGTGCGAGATCGGAGCCCTGGGGCCCGCCGAAGGTTCACCACCGGCGCTGTGAACGGCGTCCAGCCCTGCGCTGGTGAGCATCACGAGTGCCCGGGCCCGCCGAAGCCACACCACCCCCGCCAGACTCCCTCGAAGCAGCGACGGAGCGCGCGCAACGCTCACCAGTTTTGGGACGCGCTCAGACGAAGTGGGCCTTGAGCCGCTCGTAGGTCTCGTCGAGCAGTTGCGGGAGGATCTTCGTCTGGCCGATGACCGGCATGAAGTTCGTGTCGCCGCCCCAGCGCGGCACGACGTGCTGGTGGACGTGCTCGGCGATCCCCGCCCCGGCGATGCCACCCATGTTCACGCCGACGTTGAACCCGTGGGGCCCGCTCGTCTCGCGCAGCACCCTCAGCGAGCGCTGGGTCAGGCGGGTCAGCTCAGCGGCCTCGTCATCGTCGAGGTCGTCGAGGCCGGGAGTGTGCCGGTACGGCACGACCATGAGGTGGCCGGGGTTGTAGGGATAGGCGTTGAGGATGACAAAGCAGCGCTCGCCGCGGTGGAGGATGTGCGACTCGGCGTCGGCGGCGGGGTCGCCCGCCGGCAGCCTGCAGAACGGGCAGCCCGACGAGCGCTTGTCGGGGTTGCTCACGTAGGCCATCCGCCAGGGGGTCCACAGCCGCTGCAGCGCGTCGAGCCGGGTCTCCGCGCCGGCCGGGGCGGCACTGGTGGGCCCCTCGGCGCCGGGGCCGGTCGCACCCTGGCCGCCCTCGGCGCCGGGACCGGTCGCACGCTGGCCGCCCTCGGCGCCGAGGCCGGTCGCAGCCTGGCCGCCTTCGGCGCCGGGGCCGGTCGCAGCCTGGCCGCCCTCGGCGCCGGCGGGTGGCGCCTGGCCGGGGTCGCGGTCGCTCATGCCCGCGGGGGGTGGCGCTCGGCGACCTCCGTGGCGAGCTCGTCGGTGAAGGTCGCCAGCGGCACGCCCTTGCGCTGGTCGCCGACGCGTGGGCGCACCGCGACGGTGCCCGCCTCGACCTCCTCGTCGCCGACGATGAGCTGGTAGGGCACCTTGGCGACCTGGTGCTTGCGGATCTTCGCGCCCATCGTCTCATCGGAGTCGTCGACCTCGGCGCGCAGGCCGCGGGCGGTCAGGGCGGTGGCGACCTCGTGGCCGTAGTCGGCGTGACGGTCGGCGATCGGCACGACGACGGCCTGGACCGGCGCCAGCCAGGTCGGAAACGCCCCGGCGTAGTGCTCGAGGAGGATCGCGAAGAAGCGGTCGAGCGAGCCGAAGAGCGCACGGTGGATCATCATCGGCCGGTGCTGCGCGCCGTCGGCGCCGACGTAGGAGAGGTCGAAGCGCTCAGGCAGGTTGAAGTCGACCTGCACGGTCGTCAGCTGCCAGGACCGCCCGATCGCGTCGGTGATCTGGAAGTCGATCTTGGGGCCGTAGAAGGCGCCCTCGCCCTCGTCGGTGACCCACTCGAGGCCGGAGGCGTCGAGGGCGCGGCGCAGCGCGTCCTCGGCAGCCGCCCAGCCCTCGTCGCTGCCGACGGTGGCGGCCTTGGCCGGCCGGGTCGACAGCGCCACGCGGCTCGGCCCCTCGGTGAAGCCGAAGTCACGGTAGAGGTCGAGGGTGAAGTCGATGATGCCCTGCGCCTCCTCGACGACCTGCTCGGGCGCGCAGAAGAGGTGGCTGTCGTCCTGGGTGAACCCGCGAGCGCGCAGCAGCCCGTGGACGACGCCCGAGAGCTCGTAGCGGTAGACGGTGCCGAGCTCGAAGAGCCGCAGGGGCAGCTCGCGGTAGCTGCGGGTGCGCGACTTGTAGACGAGCACGTGGAACGGGCAGTTCATCGGCTTGGGGTAGTAGGCGTCGCTGTGCCCGCCCGCCCGCTCGTCCATCTCCATCGGCGGGTACATCGAGTCGGCGTAGAACTCGAGGTGCCCGGAGGTCTCCCACAGCTGGGACTTGCCGATGTGGGGGCTGTAGACCGACTCGTAGCCGCGGCGGGCGTGCTCCTCGCGGGCGTAGTCCTCCATCGCCTGGCGGACGATGCCGCCCTTGGGATGCCACACCGCGAGGCCGGTGCCCAGCTCCTCGGGGAACGACAGGAGGTCGAGGTCGCGCCCGAGGACGCGATGGTCGCGCTTGCGGGCCTCCTCGAGGCGGTGGAGGTGGGCCTTGAGCGCCTTCTTCGACTCCCAGGCGGTGCCGTAGATGCGCTGGAGCATCGGGTTGTCGTTGCGCCCACGCCAGTACGCCCCGGCAACCCGCTGGAGCTCGAAGGCCGGCACCCACTTCGTCGTCGGCAGGTGCGGGCCGCGGCAGAGGTCGGGCCACACGGTGCCGTCGGGACGGACGTTCTCGTAGACGCTGATCGCCGCGCCGGGCGCGGCGTCGACGGCGGCCTCGTCGGTGGCCTCACCAGCGGCGGCCTGCTCGATGATCTCGCGCTTGTAGGGCTGGTCGGCGAAGATCTCGCGGGCCTCGTCGACGGAGACCTCGCGGCGGCGGAACTCCTGGTTCTCGCGGATGATCTCGTGCATCCGGTCGGTGATCGCCTCGAGGTCCTCAGGGGTGAAGGGCCGCTCGACGTCGAAGTCGTAGTAGAAGCCGTCGGTCACCGGCGGGCCGATCGCGAACTTCGCCCCGGGGAAGAGATCGGTGACCGCCTGCGCCATGACATGGGCCACCGAGTGACGCAGGACGTGGCGACCCTCGTCGCTGTCGGCGGGCACGGGCTCGAGGACCTCGCCGCCCTCGACGGGCGCATCGAGGTCGACGAGGGCACCGTCGGCCTTGGCGACGACGATCTGGCCCTTGCGCAGGCCGAGCTCGGCGAGCGCGTCGGCGACCGTCGTGCCCGCCGGCACCTCGGCGCGCTCTCCAGCAGGTCCGGCAACGGTCACAGTCGGCGCAGCCACGGCAGGTCGCTCCTCGGCAGGGTCGGTGGTGGGCAGGCTCGGGCGGCGGAGAGGAGGCTCGAGCGGCCCGCAGGATAGCGGCGGCTAGCGCTCGCCGGCCTCGGCCTCGATGTCCTCGATGAGCGCGCGAGCCTCGGCGAGCCGGCCGACGGGCACGAAGAGCCGCGTGGCGAAGAGGCCGGTGTCGAGGCCGTAGACGCTCGAGAGCGCGTCGCGCTCGAGGCGCACGGCGATGCCCTCGGCCTCGAGCGCCCCCTTGACGATCTGGGCGAGCGGGGCGGGGAGCTCGGTGAGCAGGGCCTCTTCGGTCATGGTCGCAGGGTAGCGCCCACCTGCCGACCCGTCGGGAGTAGGCTGCGCCCGCCCCATTCCCGGTGAGCCCGCAGCGGAGGACGCCATGCAGCCCAAGATCGTGCCCTCGGTCCTACCAGCCGACTTCGCGCGGCTCGGCGAGGACTGCCAGGCCCTCGAGGCCGCCGGCGTCGACCGCATCCAGTGGGACGCGATGGACGGCATGTTCGTGCCCAACCTCACCTTCGGGCCCGACGTCATCGCCGCGTCCCGTGAGGTCTGCGACGTCGCCTTCGAGGCGCACCTCATGTGCGAGCGGCCCGAGGAGCTCCTGCCGCGCTACGCCGAGGCGGGCTGCGAGCTCACGATCGTCCATCCCGAGACGCTGCGCCAGCCGCACTGGACCTACGCCCACATCCGCGAGCTCGGGATGCGCACCGGCGTCGCGCTCTCACCGGGCACCCCCCTCGACGTCGTCGAGCACTGCCTCGACCTCGTCGACCTCATCCTCGTGATGACCGTCAACCCCGGCTTCGGCGGGCAGTCCTACCTCGCGACGATGGAGCCGAAGGTCGCCCAGGCCCGCGCGATGATCGCCGCGAGCGGGTACGACATCGAGCTCGAGGTCGACGGGGGCATCGGTCCGGAGACCATCGCCGGACCTGCCGCGGCCGGCGCCGACGTCTTCGTCTCCGGCAGCGCACTGTGGCGCTACCCGAGCTTCGCCGAGGGGGTCGCCGACCTGCGCTCCCGGGCCATCGCCGCGGCGCCGTAGGGCCGCGCCGCCGTAGCGGTGCGGCCCTCCGGTGGGCTCGGCTGGTTTCGAACCAGCGGCCTCTCGCGTGTGAGGCGAGCGCTCTCCCACTGAGCTACGAGCCCGAACGGGCGCGGCAAGGATACCGAGGGCCGCGACCGCGCACCACCACCGGCGCGGCCCGGCCGGTGGGGCGGGCGCCGACCCCGCGCCGGGATGCGACAATCAGCCCTCCCCCGACGACGATCGCCGTCGCCGGCTGCGATCAGGAAGGTGCGGTGCGTGCACGAGTCCGACGAGTTCGGCCCGGCGATGCGTGGCCGCGGCCCCCGCGTGCCGCGGCCACGCCTGCCTCGGCGCGAGGGTCGTGCGCCGGCGCCGCGGGCGAGCCGTCGAGGCGAGGGCCAGCGGCGCGGGCGCCGCGGACGGGGCGTCCTCGGCACCCTCGGCAAGGTCCTCGGCCTCGTCGTCCTCCTCGTCGTCGGGCTCGCCACCGCCCTCCTGCTCTACGCCTCGAGCCAGGTCGAGCGCGAGCCGGTCGACGGCCTCGCCTCGGGTGGACGCCCCACCAACGTCCTGCTCACCGGGTCCGACAGCCGCGAGGGCATGACCCGTGAGGAGCAGAACGCGCTGTCGACGGGCCGGGAGGGCGGTGACCTCACCGACACGATCCTCGTGCTGTCCTACCAGGGCGGGCAGGCCGCGCTGCTGTCGTTCCCGCGCGACCTCTACGTGACCCGCTGCGACGGCAGCCAGGGGCGGATCAACGCCGCGGTCAACGTCGGTGGCACGAGCTGCCTCGTCGACACCGTCACCCGGGTCTCGGGGCTGCCGATCCACCACACGATGGCCGTGCGCTTCCTCGGCTTCCGCGACCTCGTCGACGCCGTCGGCGGCGTCGAGCTCTGCCTCGACGAGCCGATCCGCGACGCCGCGGCCGGCATCGACCTGCCGGCGGGCTGCCAGACCCTCGACGGCAGCGACGCCCTCGGCTTCGTGCGCGTGCGCAAGATCGACTCCGACCTCGGGCGCATCGAGCGCCAGCAGGAGTTCCTCGAGGCCCTCGCCGCCGAGGTCGCCGAGCCGCGCACGCTCGTCGACGTGCCGCGACTGCTGCGCCTGGCCTCCGCTGGCGGCGGGGCGGTGACCGCGAGCGAGGGGACCGGCCCGCTGGCCCTCGCCCGCATCGGCTGGGGCATCCGCGGGCTTGCCGGTGGCGCGCCCACCTACACCGTGCCGGCCAACCCCATGAACGTCGGCGGCGCGGCGGTGCTCGCCCTCGACGATGCCGAGGCTGGCCCCCTCTTCGAGGACTTCCGCACCGGCGCGATCCTCGCCGAGTCCGACGCCGACCCCGACGCGGTGCAGCGCGAGGACGTCGACGTCGCCGTCCTCAACGGCGCGGGTGTCGAGGGCCTGGCGGGCACCGTCGCCGAGGAGCTGCGGGCCCGGGGCTTCGGGATCGCCGACGTCGGCAACGCCGAGCAGACCCCGAGGACCGTCGTGCGCCACCCCTCCGGCGAGCGCGACGCCGCCGAGCTGCTCGCCTCCGAGGTCCCCGTCGATGTCGCCTTCGAGGAGGGCGGCGTCACCGTGGTCACCCTCGTGCTGGGCGAGGACCTCCGCGACTGACGGCGCCGGCCGCGCCGCGCGAGCCCGACGCCACCCTTGCCTCAACTCGTCCATACGACTATACATATGGCAGTCGAGGAAAGGCGTCGAGCATGACCGCAGGGCACGCCGTCACGATGCTCGGGACCGGCCTCATCGCCGGCTTCTACACCCAGACGCTGCATGGCCAGCGCAGCCGCGACCACGTCGCGGTGGTCTACTCCCGCACCGAGGAGCGTGGGCGGGCCTTCGCCGAGCAGTGGAGCGTGGCCGAGCACACCACCGACCTCGCCGAGGCGATCCGCCACCCCGACACCGACGTCGTCGTCATCGGCCTGCCCAACCACCTCCACGAGGAGGCCGTCCGCCTGTGCGCCGAGGCCGGCAAGGCCGTGCTCTGCACGAAGCCACTCGCGCGCGACGCCGCCGAGGCCAAGCGCATCCTCGACATCGTCGACGAGGCGGGCATCTTCGCGGGCTACCTCGAGGACCTCTGCTACACCCCGAAGACGCTCAAGACCATCGACAGCGTGCGAGCCGGCGCGATCGGCGAGGTCACGTGGGCGCGCTCGCGCGAGACCCACCCCGGACCGCACTCGGCGTGGTTCTGGGACGGCAAGCTCACCGGTGGCGGGGCGATCATCGACCTCGGTTGCCACTGCATCGAGATCATCCGCAACTTCGTCGGCAAGGACAACCGACCGGTCGAGGTGTCGTGCTGGACCGACACGCTCTACCACCCCATCGACGACGAGGACAACGCCGTCGCGCTCATCCGCTTCGAGTCCGGGGCACTCGGGCAGTTCGAGGTCAGCTGGACGTTCCGTGGCGGCATGGACCTGCGCGACGAGGTCGCCGGCACCGAGGGCACCGTCTGGCTCAACCACTTCCTGCGCACCGGCTTCGAGATGTTCACCACCGGCGGCAGCGGCGGCTACGTCGCCGAGAAGGCCGAGGCCGACGCCGGCTGGCTCTTCCCCGTCGGCGACGAGGTCGTCGAGCTGGGCTACGTCGACATGTTCACCGACCAGCTCGACGCGATCGACGCCGGGATCGCGCCCCAGGAGACCTTCTACGACGGCTACGTCGTCAACGCGATCATGGACGCCTGCTACCGGGCGGCGACGTCCCGGCGCTGGGAGCCCGTCGAGCTCGACTGGCGGGGCGGATCGACCGCGCGGATCGCCCACGAGCCCGAGGTCTTCGAGGGCAAGGTCGTCATCAAGTCCGAGACCCTGCCCGACGGCCGCCGCAAGATGATCCTCAAGGACGAGGACGGCGAGTTCACCGACCGCGTCGTGCAGGCCTGACGCCGCGCCCGTGCGGGTCGAGGTCCACGACGAGGCGGGGTGGGCCCAGGCGCTCGGCGACCGCCTGGCGGCGCGTCCGCGACTGCGGGTGTGCCTGCCCACCGGCAGCACCCCCCAGGGACCCTATACCGCCGTCGCCGAGCGCCTCGCCAGCGGGCAGGCCAGCCTGGCCGAGGCCGAGATCCTCCTCCTCGACGAGTTCGGTGAGCTGGCCCCCGGGCATCCGGCGCGCTGCGCGACGATGCTCGCCCGCGACCTCCTCGACCGGCTCGACGCCCCCCCGGCCGCGGTGCACCGTCTCGACCCCGACGCCGAGGACCTCGACGCCGAGTGCGCCCGCTTCCGCCGCGTCGTCGCCGACGGCGGCCTCGACCTCTGCCTGCTCGGCCTCGGGGCCAACGGCCACGTCGGCCTCAA
>JAWOAS010000046.1:0-22640 GCA_046498405.1 Egibacteraceae bacterium | reverse complement strand
CGCCGAGCGTGCCGCAGGCGGGCGGGCGTCAGGCCGAGGCGCCGCCGCGCGCTCGCCGCGCGGCGATGAACGAGCGCACCCCGACGACGAGGTAGACGAGGCAGAGCACGGCGGTGGCGAGCGAGGCCCAGGCCGCCGCCGGCAGGTCGACCTCCCCGCCGGTCAGCAGCGGCAGCGCCCGGCCGACGGTGCCGATGACCCCGAGCAGCGCGAGCACGAGCGCGCCGTGGATCGTGTGTCGACGCAGCGACTCCCTGCCGGCGAGCAGCCCGAGCACGAGGAACGCGACGCCGAGCACCGCCGGCAGCAGGGCGGTGAGGCTCGTGCCGGGTCCGCCGGCGAGCAGCCACGCGCCGACACCGATGACGACGAGTGCCACGCCGGTGCCACGGGTCAGAGCGATCACGAGCACGCCTCCTGTCGAGCGTTGGGCCACCGGCCAGCATAGGGCGCAGACGGCGGCTCGCCGCTCGCGGCCGCCGCCGGCGGCGCGGGAGCCGCTGCGCCGCGGCGGTAGCGGCGCAGCGCCCGGAGCCCGCCGCTGCGCCAGAGGTGACGCAGGTCGATGGCCTCGTGCAGCAGCGGCGCGAGCCGGTCGAGCGGTGGGGTGGCCAGGGCCAGCGGGCCGACCTGGGCCACGCCACGGCCCGCGCCGAGGTCGACGACGCGCCCGAGCTCGCGCAGCGTCACCGGCCGGGGGGCCCGCCCGCGGGCGATCCGGGCGGCGTTGACCCCCGCGGCCGCACCCGCGAGCACCGCGACCTGCGCGCTCATCGCCGGGGTCCGCCCGCGGGCGTCGACCGCCGCGGCGACGTCGCCGGCGGCCAGGACGCGGGGGTGGCCCGGCACGCGCAGCGCCGCGTCGACGACGAGGCGGCCGTCATGGCGGGGCGCGTCGGGCAGGCCCGGCGGCGCGGCGGCGAAGCCGCCGGCCCAGGCCACGAGGCCGGGCACCCTCGTGCCGTCGTCGAGGCGCGCGGCACCGGGCTCGACGGCGGCCAGGGCCGACCCGAGGCGCACGTCGACGCCGCGCTGGTCCAGTAGCTCGCCGGCCCGCCGCGCCAGGGAGGCGGGCATGCCCGCGAGCAGGCGCCCGCCCGGCTCGACGAGGGTGACCGCGAGCCCGGGCTGGGCCGCGGCGGCTTCGCCGGCGACCTGCACCCCGGTCGGGCCACCGCCGGCGACGACGAGGCCCGTGGTCTCGGCGAGGGCCGCGCGCAGCGCTGTGGCTCCGGCGGCGTCGTGGACGTCGTGGGCGTGCTCGGCGAGCCCGGTGATCGGCGGGGCGGCCGCGCGCGCCCCGCTGGCCAGCACGAGCGCGTCGTAGGGGTGGCGCCCGCCCTCGGCGTCGACGACGACGTCGCGCTCGGCCTCGACGCTGACGACACGGGCGGTGCGCACCTCGACGCCGGCGAGGTCGGCGAGGTGGGCGGTGGCGTCGCTGGGGCCGTCGCGCCCCGAGGCCCCCGCCGCGTAGCGGCAGCGCAGTTCGTGGGTGCCGTCGACGTCGAGGAGCACCGGGCAGGCGCCATGGCGGCGCGCGGCACGGGCCGCCATGACACCGGCGTAGCCGCCGCCGACGACGAGGACACGG
Organism: Egibacteraceae bacterium; assembly: GCA_046498405.1. Classification (GTDB taxonomy): domain Bacteria; phylum Actinomycetota; class Nitriliruptoria; order Euzebyales; family Egibacteraceae; genus T1Sed10-49. The sequence goes on along the minus strand of JAWOAS010000046.1, from coordinate 21,046 downwards.
GGTGCTGGGGCATCGTCCATGGCCGGCAGCGTTCCCGCTGCCGCACCCGGCGCCACCGTCGGTGCCGATGATCCGGCCATCGGCGATGCCGCCGGTGGGGCGCGGCGGCTCAGGGCTGCCGCGCGGCCGGGTCGGACTCGGGCTCGGAGGCGCGCGGCTCGGCACCGCGTCGGCGCCAGGCGCGCCAGCCGAGCAGCCCAGCGCCGAGGAGGGCGGCGGCGACGACGAGGCCGTCGGGCACCTGCGCGCTGAGCGCGCGTACCGTGGCGTCGAGCCGTGCGGCGAGGTCGCTGGCCCCCGCCGACTGGTAGAGCCCGGTGAGCCCGACGGTGCCTTCGAAGAGCAGGAACAGCAGCCCGACGCCGACGAAGAGCAGCCCGGAGACGAGGCTCGTCGTGTGCACCTCGCGACCCGCGAGGGTCACCGTCCGCCCGCGCAGCCGCATGCGCCCGCGACCGCCGAGGCGGTCCCAGGCCAGGGCGAGGGCGAAGGCCGGGGCGGCCATGCCGAGGGCGTAGACGGCGAGCAACGCGGCGCCACGCGCCGGGGTGCCGCTCGTCGCGGCGACGGTGAGCACCGCGCCGAGGATCGGCCCGGAGCAGAAGCCCGCGAAGGCGTAGGTCACCCCGAGGAGGTAGACCGCACCGGGGGAGTCACCCCCCACCGCGCCGGGGAGGCCGGCGAGGCCGGGCACACCGAAGCCTCGCCCGAGGATCTGCACGAGCCCGAGGGCGACGAGCGCGACGCCGGCGAGGGTGATGAGCAGCGGGCGGTTGGCGTTGACGAAGCCCGAGATCGCGCCGAGGCCCATGCCCAGCGGTACGAGCAGGGTCACGAGCCCGGCGTAGAACAGGGCCGTGCGCCCGAGCAGCTGTCGGGGGCCGGCGAAGGCGTAGGCGAGGAAGGCCGGCAGCAGCAGGGCGCTGCATGGCGAGAGCAGCGAGAGGACCCCGCCGGCGAAGGCCGCGACGAACCCGACCTCGAGCATCGCCGCTACGACGCCTGCTCGGCCGCGGCGTCGATCGCCTCGGTGAAGACCTCGAGGGGCTGGGCGCCGATGAGGACCTCGCCGTTGATCGTGAAGGCCGGTGTGCCGGTCAGCCCGAGCTCCTGGCCCTCGGCGAGGCTCGCCTCGACGGCCTCGGCGTGGGCCTCGGCGGCCATGGCCTCCTCGAAGGCGTCGAGGTCGAGGCCGACGTCGGCGGCGACCGAGCGCAGGCGGTCGGCGGACAGCCCGGCCTCCTGCTCGGCGAAGAGCGCGTCGTGGAACTCCCAGAAGCGCCCCTGGGCGTGGGCCTCGCGACCGGCCATCGCCGCCTGGCGGGAGGGCTCGCCCTGGTAGGGCAGGTCGCGCCAGACGTAGCGCACGACGCCCTCGTCGATGTAGCGCTCCTCGATGACCGGCTTGGTGTCGCGGGCGAACGCGCCGCAGTAGGGGCAGCCGAAGTCGGAGTACTCGACGACGACGACCGGCGCGTCAGAGTCGCCGAGGGTGGGGTCCTCGCCGGGCGTGTCGGTGGCCACCGCATCGCCGTCGCCCCCCGCGGCGAGCAGGAGCGCGACGACGACGCCCGCGACCAGGAGCACGCCGACGGTCAGCAGGGCCGGGCTCGGGGTGCGCGACGAGGAGCGTGTCGGGTTGGCCACGGGTGCGTCTCCTCCTCTGGGCGGGCTGTGCCCCAGGATGCCGCACTCGGACGACCCGGGCGGTGCCCCGGCCCTGCCCAGCGGTGCGCCGGCCCTGGCCAGCGGTGCGCCGGCCCTGCCCAGCCGTGCGCCGGCCCTGACGGGCGGCGCGCCGGGGCGTGCACTACCCTGACCACTCGCCGGCAGGCCACATCGTCGAGGGCGCCGACGGCAGGGGAGGTGGGCAGCGCGTGGACGCGACGCGTCGTCTCGGATGAGCGCGGCAGCGAGCCGGCCGGATGCGGAGCGCTACGACGCCGCCGTGGCGCGGCTCTTCGCCCGCCGTCCCGAGCGCATGGTCCCAGGGCTCGAGCGCATCGCCGCGCTCTGCGGGCGGCTCGGCCAGCCCCAGCGCGCGGCCGCGGTCGTCCACCTCACCGGCACGAACGGCAAGACGAGCCTCGCGCGGATGATCGCGAGCCTGCTCGAGGCCCATCGCCTGCGCACCGGCACCTACACCTCACCGCACCTGCAGGACGTCCGCGAGCGGGTGCGCATCGGTGACCGTCCGATCAGCCGCGAGGCGATGCTCGCCGCCCTCGCCGCCCTCGACGCCCCGATCGCCGCGGTCGAGGCCGACCGCGGGGAGATGGTGACGTTCTTCGAGACGCTCACCGCGCTGGCCTACCGGCAGTTCGCCGTCGAGGCCGTCGACACCGCCGTCGTCGAGGTCGGCATGGGCGGGCGCTGGGATGCCACGAACGTCGCCGACGCCGACGTCGCGGTGCTCAACCCCGTCCGTCTCGACCACGCCGAGCTCGGCTCGACCGTCGCCGAGGTCGCCGGCGAGAAGGCGGGGATCATCACCGCCGGCGCCCCCGCGGTGCTGGCCAGCCAGGACGAGGTCGCCGCGCGGATCCTCCACGCCGAGGCCCGGCGGGTGGGCGCGCCGCTGCTCGTGGCCGAGCGCGACTTCGGCCTCGCCCGCCGCGAGCCGGCACCCGAGGGCCAGCGTCTCGACCTGCGCGCGCCTCGCGGTGCTGTCGACGGCGCGTGGCTGCCGCTGCTCGGCGCCCACCAGGCCGCCAACGCCGCGGTCGCCCTCGCCGCGGTCGACGCCCTCCTCGAGCGCCGCGGTCTGCCCTTCGACGCCGACGCCGCGCGCGCCGGCCTCGCCGCGGTGCGAAGCCCCGGTCGTCTCGAGGTCGTCGAGCCCGCCGACGGGGGCCCGACGGTCGTCCTCGACGGCGCCCACAACCCCGCGGGCGCCGCGGCCCTCGCCGAGGCGCTCGGCAGCGACGTCGCCGCCGGGCGCCGGGTGCTCGTCGTCGGGGCGATGGGCGACAAGGACTGCGCCGGCATCCTCGACGCCCTGCTGCCGGCCGTCGACGACGTCGTCGCCACCGAGGCGCCGACCGGGCGCAGCGCGCCCGCCGAGCGGCTCGCCAAGCTCTGCCGCCTCGCCGGGCGTGAGGCCCGCGCCGAGGGGGATCTGCCCGCCGCCCTGGCCGCGGCCCGCTCGAGCGCGGGCCCCGACGACGTCGTCGTCGTGACCGGCTCGCTCTACCTCGTCGGTGCCGCCCGCGACGCCCTCGGCCTGCCCGTGGCCTGAGGCCCGGGGCCGTCCACAGGCGCCGGGCGCCAAGCGGGGCCGCGGCGCGGGCGCGGCCGTACCGTCGCGCTGGGGGCAGGGGCCGGCCGAGGGGGTGGCAGGTGCGAGGCGACGTCGCCGCGCTCGGGCGACTCGACGGGCGCACCGCGCCGGCGCGCTCGAGCCTCGCGGCGGCCACCGAGGCCTACCGGGCGCGTCGCGCCGCGCTGCTCGCCGCGCCGGGCGAGGCCCGGCTCGACCTCGTCGACCGCGCCGACGCCCTCGACGCGGCAGGCCAGCGGCTCGCCGCCGCCGTGGGCGTCGCCGGCGACGTCGCCGAGGCCCTCGTCCTCGCCGAGCGCCTCGCCGGGGTGCCCACCGGGCGCGCGGTCGCCGACGGCCCGGCGATCGCCGCCCTCGAGCCCGTCGGCGTGGCCGCGCTGCTCGCCGCGCTCGGCCCCGCCGACGCCGCGCGCCTCGCCGAGGTGCGCCCCGCCCTGCTCGGCAGTCTCGACGGCGCGCCCGCAGCGCTGCGCGACGCCGGCAACCGTCGGCTGCTCGCCGCCGAGCGCGCGGGGCTCGCCGCGCGCATCGCCGCGCTCGAGGGCGCCCTCGCTCGCCACCGCGCCGACGCGTCGGAGCGAGGCCTGCCGTTGCCGGGCCTGCCGTTGCCGGGCCTGCCGCTGCCGGGCCTGCCGCTGCCGGGCCTGCCGCCGGGGGCGCGGGCCGGTCGCGCGCTGCGCACCGCGGCGGCCCGCGCGGTGCTCACGGTGCGCCTCGAGGCCCGCATCGAGGAGCTGCGCGCCCGTCAGCGGGCCTACGACGGCTGGCTCGCCGACGACGACCTCCACCTCCTCGCCCTCGACCCCGTGCGGGGACGGGTCGCGTTGGCCCGCGGTGACCCCGACGACGCCGACGTCGTCGGCGTGCTCGTGCCGGGGGCTGGCACGACCGCGGGGCGCCTCGAGCGCTGGTACGGCCGCTGGCGCGACGACCTCGCCGCCGACCTCGCCGCCCGCCGCCCCGGCGAGGCCACCGCGGTCGTGCTCTGGCTCGGCTACGACGCGCCGTCGGGGCCGGCCGCCGCCTCGGCCCGCGGGCGCGAGCGGGGTCGGCAGGCAGCGGCCGACCTCGCCGCGCACGTCGCCGGCCTGCGCGCCGGCGGCGCCCGCGAGATCGCCGTCGTCGGCCACAGCTACGGCTCGGTCGTGCTCGCCGAGGCCGGTGGCGCGCTCGACGCCGACCGTCTCGCCGTCGCCGGCTCGCCCGGGCTCGGGGCCGGCACCGAGCACGTCGACGGCCTCGGGCTCGACGCGCCGCTGCACGTGCTCACCCACGACCGCGACCCGATCCGCGTCGCCGACCTCGCCGTCGGGGCCTGGGCCCACGAGCACGGGGGCGCGGCCGCCGACGTCGAGGGCGTCGTCGACGTCGACCTGCCGCCGGGTGATGCCGCGGGACGGTCGCTGCCCGGCGTGCACGCCGCCTACGGGGCGATGCCGGCCAGCCGGGCGGCGCTCGCCGACATCGTCGCCGGACGGCGCGCCCGGGCCCGCCGGGCCCCCGGCGGCGGTCACCGGCCCACCGAGGGGCGCGCCGACGGCGAGGCGTCGGGACGGCGCGGCCGGCGGGGGCGCTGAGACCGCCCCGACGGGGAACGCTGCGCCCATGGCCGACTGGGAGCGCGAGACCGTCGGCGCCGGCCGGCGCCTGCCCGCGGCGCTGCTCGCCGTCGCCGTGCTCGCTGGGCTCGCCGCCCTCGCCGTGGCGGACCGTCAAGGACCAACCCCCGCCGAGCCGCGAGCCCCTGAGGACGACCGCGGCCTCGTCGTCGAGCCCGACGCCCCGCCGGGCGTCGATCCGGCGCGTCCGCGGGGGTCGTGGGTGAGCGTGCCCGCACCCACGGCCCTGACCGAGCCCCGGCTGGCCTGGACCGGCGGGCAGGCGGTGCTGCTCGGCGAGGACGCCGACGGTGTCGTGCGCGGCCTCGCCTACACCCCGGCCAACGGGCAGCACCGCGCGGTCGGCCCCGCACCGCTGCCGGCCTGGCGGCAGCCCCACCTCGTCGCCGCCGGGGGTCGCCTCGTCGCCGTGACCCTCGACGAGCGTCCCGGGGCGCTCGCCGTGGCCGTGCACGACCCGCAGGCGGGCACCTGGCGTCGCGCGCGGGCCGCGCCGCTCGGTCAGTGGGACCGGCTCGCGCTGGCCAGCGACGGTCGCGAGGCCCTGCTCGTCGGCGAGCGGCTCGTCGAGGGCGCGGCGACGCGCGAGGTCCGGGCGCTGCGCTACGACCCGCGCCTCGACCGCTGGCAGGCGCTGCCCTCGCCCGACCGTTCGGTGCGGCGGGTCCACGACCTCGCGGTCCTCGACGACCTGCTCGTCGCCGTCGTCGGGCTCGTCGACGACCACGCGCCGAGCGCGCTCGCGGCGATCGCCGTGCCGCTGGGGCCGAGCCCACGAGCCCCCCGCGGCGGGCAGGTCGGCTGGTCGCGCCCCGACCGCGCCCCGGTGCTCGGCCGCTGGGCCCCCGCGGCGCTGGCTCGCCCCGACCACGGCGACGTCGTCGTCGCCGGCCCCGCGCGCAGCGGCAGCGCGCGCCTGGCGGGCGCGGCCTGGGTGCCCTGGCAGGGGTGGCAGCCCCTCGGGGTCGGCGAGGGCGCCCCGCCGCTGCGTGCGCCGGTGCTGCTGGGCAGTGACGGCGGCGTGCTCGCGTGGTGGGCCGACGCGCCGCTGCGGGTCCACGCCACCGGCCGGGCCGGCTGGTGGCCGCTGCCGCCCACGGCGCTGGCCGGCCGCAGCGGCGTGGCCGCCGCCGCGGCCGAGGGTCACCCGCTGCTCTACGACGAGGCCGACGGCCGGGGCGCGCTCTGGGTCGCCGAGGAGCTCGCGCGCTGACCGGCGCCTCCCCCGCGACGTACCGTGGCGGCGACGACGGCGCGCGGCGCGACCGCGCGCACCCCGTGGAGACGGAGGCAGCGATGGCAGGCCAGGCATGGAGCGAGGCGCAGTGGCGTGAGCGCCTGACCCCCGAGCAGTACCGCGTGCTGCGGGAGGGCGGCACCGAGCCGCCCTTCAGTGGCGCGCACTGGGACGCCAAGAAGGACGGGACCTACCGCTGCGCCGGATGCGGCACCCCGCTGTTCGCGTCCTCGACGAAGTACGACAGCGGCACCGGCTGGCCGAGCTTCTGGGAGCCGATCGACGCCGACCGCATCGAGCTCGTCGAGGACCGCTCCCTCGGGATGGTGCGCACCGAGGCACGCTGCGCGACGTGCAAGGGCCACCTCGGCCACGTCTTCGACGACGGGCCGCAGCCCACCGGGGAGCGCTACTGCATGAACTCCGCGGCCCTCGACCTCGACGTCGACGGCTGAGGGGGGATTGGCCGCGCGGGTGCGCGGCAACCCTGGCCACGTCACCCTGGGTAAGCGGTACGACGGGATACCGGGAGCGGCTCGAGCGGAGGAGCGGCGGTGGACACGACGACCAGCGTGGTCCGGTTGGCCTGTGAGCGGGCCTTCGTGCGCGTCTGCGGGCTCGGGGTCGGCGTGGAGGGCGGCACCCCGGCGGCGGGCTTCCTCGCCGCGGCCGCCCGCCGCATCGACGAGGCCGTCGGCCGCCTGCGCGAGCCCGGCGGCGTCGAGCGCAGCCGTCGGCCCCTCGAGGACGCCCGCGACCTCCTCGACCGCGTCGAGCAGCTCGCGGGCCGCGAGCCCATCGACGGGCTCACCGACCTCGCCGTCCTCATCGACGGGGTCTGCGTGACCCTCGGGGCCACCGAGGTGCCCGCCCCCCAGCAACGCGCCTCGGACTGAGCCGTGGCCGCGACCGACGCCTCACGCTCGCGCTCGCCCGAGGAGCGCATCGACGCCGGTGCCGGGGCGCTGCTCGGCACCCTGCTCGGCGACGCCGTCGGCGCGCCCTCCGAGGGCGCGGCGGCGACCTCGCTGGCCAAGGCCGGCCAGCGCGTCGAGCGGGCGCTGGCCGCGGCGCCGCTGCGCTACACCGACGACACCCAGCTCGCCCTCGCGCTCGGCGAGCACCTCCGCGACCACCCGCTCGTCGAGCACGACGCGCTGGCCGAGGGCATCCTCGCGGTCCTCGAGCCGTGGCGGGGCTACGGCGGTGGGATGCTCGCGCTCGTCGAGGAGTGGCGTCGCGGGCGGCCGACCGACGAGGCGGCGACGGCGATCTTCCCCGACGGCTCCTTCGGCAACGGCGCGGCGATGCGCATCGCCCCGGTCGGGGTGCGCTGGGCCGATGAGCCCTGGCAGCTCGCCAACGTCGCCGCGCGCTCGGCGTCGCTGACCCACGCCCACCCCCTCGGCGTCGACGCCGCGGTCGCGCAGGCCACCGCGGTCGGCGTGGCCACCACGCGGGGGCGCTTCGGCGCCGACGAGGTCGCCTACGTGGCCGCGCGCGCCCAGCAGCCGGCCCTCGGCGAGCTCCTGCGCGCCGCCCGGTCGCTGCTCGCCGACCACGACGCCGACGCCGACGCCGCGGTGGGCACGGTCGCGGAGGTCCTCGGCACCGACGTGGCCGCCCAGCGCTCGGTGCCCACGGCGATCTGGGCGGCGGCCGCCGCCGCCGACACCGCCGAGGCGGTGACCCTCGCCCTGGCCCTCGGCGGCGACGTCGACACGATCGCGGCGATGGCCGGGGCGATCCGGGGCGCCGCCGACGGCGCGACGACGCTGCCCGAGGCGTGGCTCGCCGCCGTCGAGGAGCCCGAGCGCGCCCGTGCGCTCGGCGAGGCGCTCGCCCGCGACGCCCTCGGCGGGGGAGGGGTCTCCTGAGCCGCCCCGCGCCGCCCCCTCGCGCGCAGCGCCCGCTGCGGTGAGCCGCTTCGAGGAGGCCTACGACGTCGTCGTCGTCGGCGGCGGCCCGGTCGGGATCACCCTCGGGCTGCTCGCCGACGCCCACGGGGCGCGCGCCGTCGTCCTCGAGCGCGACGAGGAGGTCTTCGCCCTGCCCCGCGCGGTGCACCTCGACGACGACGGCCTGCGCACCCTGGCCGACGCCGGCGCGGGCGACCTCGTCGGAGGCTGCCAGCCGATCGCCGGCATGAGCCTGCTCGACGCCGAGGGGCGGACCCTCGTGACCTTCGAGCGTCACCCCGGACCGGGCCCCCTCGGGCTGCCGGCCTCCTGCCTCGTCCACCAGCCCGACGTCGAGCGGCGGCTGCGCGAGCTCGCCGAGGCCCGCGGCCTGCTCGCGCGCGGCTGCGAGGTCATCGACCACGTCGAGTCCGGCGGCGGGGTCACCGTCGAGGTCGTCGCCGCGGGCGGACGGCGTCACGACCTGCACGCGCGCCATCTCGTCGGCTGCGACGGCGCCGCCGGCCAGGTGCGCCACCGGGCGGGCATCGGCGACACCGACCTCGGCTTCACCGAGCGCTGGGCGGTCGTCGACCTCCTGCCCTCCCGACCGGTCGACCACCCACCGCGGGTGCTCCAGCTCTGCGATCCCTCCGGGCCGGCGACGTCGGTGCCGACCGGCGGTGGACGCCACCGCATCGAGGTGCAGCTCCCGCCGGGTTCCACCGGCGATGCCGCGGCCGACGATCGCGCCGTCGAGGCCGCGGTGGCGTGGAGCCGCGCTTGGCTCGGCGACCCCGACGCCGCGGTCGAGCGCGCCACCGTCTACGCCTTCCGCGCCCGGGTGGCCGAGACGCTGCGCCGGGGTCGGGTGCTGCTGGCCGGCGACGCCGCCCACGAGATGCCGCCCTTCCTCGGCCAGGGCCTCGGCGCGGGGCTGCGCGATGCGGCCAACCTCGGCTGGAAGCTCGGGCTGCTCGCCCGCGGTCGCGCGACCGACGACCTCCTCGACACCTACGACGCCGAGCGCCGACCCCACGCCACCGAGGTCGTCCGCGCGGCGCGACGGGTCGGCCGCCTCGTCGGCGAGCGTCGCCCCTGGCGCGCGCGACTGCGCGACGGGGCGCTGCGCTCCGGCGAGCGCTGGCTGCGGCAGTGGGCCCCCTCGGCGTTGACGATGCCACCGCTGGCGCCCGGTCCGCTCGTCGACGCCGCGGCGGCCACCGCGGGGCGGCCCCTGCCGCGACCGGGGGTCACCGTCGACGGGCGGCGCCTGACCCTCGACGACGCCCTCGGCCCCGACCTCGGCGTGCTCGGCCTCGGCGTCGACCCGCGCCTGGGCCTGGCCGCCTCGCTGCGGCGGCGCTGGGAGGACCTCGGCGCGCGCTTCCTCGCCGTCGAGACCGACCCGCGCGACGCCGCCGGCATCGTGCCGGTCGGCGACCCCTCCGGCGCGCTGCGTGCCTGGGGTCGCGAGCACGGTGCCGCGATCGTCGTCGTGCGCCCCGACCACGTCGTGCTCGGGGGCTACCCGGCCCCGCGCCCGGGAGCGCTCTCGCCCCTCGTCGCGGCGGCGTCCGGCCTCCGTGCGGCGGGCATCCCGGCCTGAGCGACCCCGGAGGTGCGATGCGCCATCGTCGTGGCGGCGCTGTCGGGGTAGGCTGTCTGGCAGAAGGTCCGCGTCAGGAGGAGGCGCCACATGAATCTCGGCAAGCCGAAGAAGCGCCGCACGATCGAGCGGGTCCAGCCCGCCAAGCAGCCCGCCCAGCAGCCGGCGCAGCCAGCCAAGGACGAGGCCGCCGACCGCCGCGACGGCTGACCCGGGTCCCAACCCGCGGCCATGGCATTCGCGGTGCTCGGATTGGTGCTGCTGATCGTGGTGCCGATCCTGCTCGCGCAACTGCTCGCGGGCGCGCAGCGCAGCGCGAGCCGCATGCAGTGGATGACGATGGAGGAGGAGTTCTCCATCGAGCCCGAGCAGGCCTACAAGACCGCGCAGGTCCTCGTGGCCCAGGACCTGCGCGATGCGCTGTTCTCGGGGGTCACCGAGGGCAGCGCCTATCACGTCGACGCCGACGCCGAGTGCCGTCGGCCGAACTGCGAGCCCCCCGGCATCGACTGCGTCTGCGGCTTCTACGCCTTCCGCTCCTATGACGAGGCCCACGCGATGCTCGGGCGGACGCTGAGCTACTACGGCGTGCGGCCGACCGCCCTGCTCACCGTCGAGCTCGACGGCGACGTCCTCGAGTACGAGCGCGGCTACCGGGCGGCCCACCAGCGCGTCACCGAGGTCGCCTTCGTCGCCACCTGCGACCTCTGCGAGCGCTTCGGCGATCGCACCGAGGCCGTCGCCCTCGCCGCGAGCTCGACGTTCGTGCCCCGGCGGATGAGCGGGCTGGGCCGCCCGACGGTGACCTACCCCGAGGGCTACCTGCCGGTGCGCCCGGTCTGCGAGACCCACCTGCCCGCCGACCCCGCCTCCTGGGTGCTCGACCCGGGGGAGCTCTCGACGCTGCTCGGCGCCGACGTGCGGTGGCTCACGCCCCCGGGGCAGTCCGGCGTCGCGGCCTGAGCGCAGCCCCGGCGCGGGCCCGGTCCGAGGAGGGGGATGGCCATGGTCGGGACCCACGAGGTGCGCAACCAGCCGTCACCCCGCGGCGGGCACGACGAGTTCGCCGAGGACCCCGCGCTGGTCGAGGCGGTCGCCCGTGAGGGCGCCGGGTGGGCCCTGCCGGGGCTCGGCGCGCTCGGCCGCCTCGTCGGTGACCCCGACTGGCAGGAGCGCGGCCGGCTCGCCAACGCCCATCCCCCCGAGCTTCTCGCCTACGACCGCTACGGCCACCGCCGCGACGAGGTGCGCTACCACCCCGCCTACCACGAGCTCATGACCGAGGCCGTGGCCCGGGGCCTTGCCGCGGCCCCCTGGGCGCCCGGTGCGCCCGCCGGGGCCCACGTCGCCCGCGCCGCCCGCTACGTCCTGTGGCCGCGGGTGGACTCCGGGACGCTGTGCCCATCGACGATGACCTACGCGGTCGTGCCGAGCCTGCGCGCTCAGCCCGACCTCGCGCGGCTCTGGGAGCCACGTGCGGTCACCGGCGTCTACGACCCCGCGTTCGGCCCCGCCGAGGGCAAGGCCGGGGCGACCTTCGGCATGGCGATGACCGAGAAGCAGGGCGGCAGCGACGTGCGGGCCAACACGACGACCGCCGAGCCCGAGGGCTCGGGCGGGCCGGGCGCGGCCCACCGCCTGTCCGGCCACAAGTGGTTCTGCTCGGCGCCGATGAGCGACGCGTTCCTCGCGCTGGCCCAGGCGCCCGGTGGGCTGTCGTGCTTCCTCGTGCCGCGCTGGCTGCCCGACGGCACGCGCAACCCGCTGCGCCTCGAGCGGCTCAAGGACAAGCTCGGCGACCGCTCGAACGCCTCGAGCGAGGTCGAGTACGACGGCACGCTCGGCTGGATGGTCGGCGAGGAGGGCCGCGGTGTCGCGGTCATCCTCCAGATGGTCGCCCATACCCGCCTCGACTGCGTGAGTGGCGCGGCCGGCTGGCTGCGGCAGGGCACCGTCGAGGCGGCCTGGCATGCCGCGGGCCGTCGGGCGTTCGGTGCGCCGCTGGCTCGCCAGCCGCTCATGCGCGCCGTCCTCGCCGACCTCCACCTCGAGAGCGAGGCCGCCACCGCGCTCGCGCTGCGCCTGGCCCGGGCCTTCGACCGCGGCGGCGACGACCCGCGGGAGGCCGCCTACCGGCGGCTCGTCACCCCGATCGCGAAGTACTGGGTGTGCAAGCGCGCGCCCGCCCACGCCGCCGAGGCCCTCGAGTGCCTCGGCGGTGCGGGCTACGTCGAGGAGTCCGGGCTGCCGCGGCTGTACCGCCAGAGCCCGCTCAACGGGATCTGGGAGGGCTCGGGCAACGTCCAGTGCCTCGACGTCCTCCGCGCGATGGCCCGCAGCCCCGAGTCCGTCGAGGTCGTGCGCGATGAGATCGCCGAGGCCGCTGTGGGTGAGCCGCGCCTGGCCGCGGCGCTGCGCCGCCTCGACACCGACCTCGCCGCGCCGAGCGAGGCCGGCGCGCGCGGTCTCGTCGAGCGCGCCGCGCTGGCCCTGCAGGCCGCGCTGCTCGTCGCCCACGCCCCCGCGGCAGTGGCCGACGCCTTCTGCGCCAGCCGTCTCGGCGGGCAGGGCGGTCTGGCCTTCGGCGCGCTGCCCGACGGCATCGACGACGGGGCGATCCTCGCGCGCGCCCTGCCCGTGCTCGCCTGAGGCCGCGGGATCGGCCGGGCCGCCGGCCGCGGGGTTGGGTGCCGCGCCGGCGCCGGCCTAGGATCGCCGGGGCCCGAGGGGCGCGGCGGCGAGCCGAGCCCCCACCCCGCGCCCGCCACCCCGCGCCCGCGACGCCGCGGCCGCCGGCCCTGGCCGCTGGCGCCGCCGCCGACGGTGAGCCGACCAAGGAGGGCCCGCATGGGCCAGGTCACGCCCGACTACGAGGCCGAGGCGCTCGAGCGCGCGCCGGGCCGGGAGGACCCGCCCGACTACCGTCACCCCTTCGCCCGCGACTACGACCGCCTCCTCCACGCCGAGGCGTTCCGCCGCCTGCAGGGCAAGACGCAGGTCATCGCCCCGGGCGAGGCGGACTTCCTGCGCACCCGGCTGACCCACACCGTCGAGGTCGGCCAGCACGCCCGCCGCCTCGCCGAGCGCCTCGGGGCCCATCCCGACTGCTGCGACGCGGCGGCGATCATGCACGACTTCGGCCATCCACCGTTCGGGCACATCGGCGAGGAGGCCCTCTGCGCCGCGGTCGACCGCACCGCGCAGCGCTGGGGCATCGACCCCGTCGAGGTCGGCGGCTACGAGGGCAACGCCCAGACCTTCCGCCTCGTGACCTCGGTGCTGCCCGGCCCCGACGCGCGGCCGGGGATGAACCTCACGCGGGCCACCCTCGACGCCGCCCTCAAGTACCCGTGGTTCCGGGAGGACGTCACCCAGCCGAAGTGGTGCTTCTACCCGACCGAGGCCGGGGTCGGCGCGTGGGTGCGCGAGGCCGTGCCCGACGAGCGGCGCTACGCCCGCAGCTTCGAGGCCCAGGTCATGGACTGGGCCGACGACGTCGCCTACGCCGTCCACGACGTCGAGGACTGGTACCTCGCCGGGGTCTTCCCCCTCGGCATGCTCGCCCAGGCGCCGAGGGCCCGCGAGCGCCTCGTCGAGCAGATCGTCGCGCGTGGCCGCCGCCGCGCCAAGGAGACCCCCGACGGCACGCCGATCGAGGACCCGCGCAGCGACCCCGACGAGGTCGGCCGCGCCGTCGAGGGGCTCTTCGCCGACCCCGCGGGGGCCTTCGCGGGCTTCGCCGGGCTCGGGGGCGAGTACGACGGCTCGCCCGAGGCCAACGCCGCGCTGCGGATCATGCGCAAGCGCACCTTCGAGCAGTTCACCCACGGCGTCGCCGTGGCCGAACCGGCCGCGCCGGCACGCCGGCACCACAACGACCTCCACATCCCCTACGAGCTGCGCCTGCGCAACGACGTCCTGCGCGACTGCATCTGGATCTACGTCATCGACCACCCCCGGATGGCCACCTACCAGCGTGGCCAGCGGCGCATCGTCGACGAGCTCTACGAGATCCACGCCGACGCCGTGGCGCAGCAGCCCTCGGCCCTCGGCGTCTTCCCGCGCGACGTCCAGCGCCGCCTCGCGGACCTCCAGGAGGCCGCCGACCGCTCCTCGGCCGTCGAGACCCTCCGGGTGCTCGCCGACCATGTCGGTTCCTTCACCGACTCCCAGGCCGCCCGCCTGCACCGTCGGCTGACCGGCGAGGTCGGCACGCCGTTCTTCGACTTCGTCTGAGCGCTCAGGGCCTGCGGGCAGCCCGCAGGCGGTCGCGACCGACGAGCGCGAGCCCGAGCCCGGAGACCGCGGCGAGGGCCGCCCCGCCGAGGAAGGCCATCGCCGCGCCGCCGGGGCCTGCGGCCACCGCGCTGGCGCCCACCGGGCCGACGGTCTGGCCGAGCCTCGAGCTGCCGACGAACGCGGCGACGACGGTGCCGCGGGCCTGCGGTGGTCCCGCCCCCGCGGCGAGGTCCTGGAGATTGGGGATGAGCAGGCCCTCGCCGAGCCCGAAGACCGCGACGGCCGCGCCGAGGGTCAGCGGGGAGTCGGCCGCGGCGAGGCCGAGCATCGCCGCGGCGAGGACCGCCGCGCCGACGACCAGCAGCGGACGGTGGGCCCAGCGCTGCCGTAGCCGCCCGATCGACAGCGCCACGGCGGTGTTCGTCACCGCGGGGACCCCCAGCAGGACGCCGCGCTCGCTGCTCGACAGGCCGAAGGCCTCCTCGGCGTGGACGGGCAGGACGGTGAGCAGCACCCCGAAGATCAGCGCGAAGACGATGAGCCCACCGAGGAGGATCCCGGCGAGGCGCGGCGCGAGCAGCAGCGGCCCGAGTCGACGCAGCTGCGCGCCGACGCCGACGGCGTCCTCGCGCGCGCTGTCGGCGAGCCCACGGTGGGCCCACCACGCGGTGAGCAGCGCGAGCGGGTACGGGGCGAAGGCCGCCCGCCAGTCGAACGCCTCGACGAGCCAGCCCGCCAGCGCCGGGGTCAGCGCGAGGCAGGTCGTGAGCACCGCGGCGTTGCGGCCGATGAGCCGGGCGCGCTGCGCGCCCTCCCAGTGGTCGCCGATGAGGACGATGACGAGGTTGATGAGCCCGGCGCTGCCGACGCCCTGGAGCAGTCGCAGGGCGACGAGGACGCCGACGCTCGGCGCGAGCGCGCCGAGGCCCCCGGCCACGCCGAAGAGCACGAGGCAGGGCACGAGCACCCGCCGCCGGCCCCAGCGGTCGGCGAGCGCGCCGATGACCGGCGCGAGGACGATGCCCGGCAGCGTCGCCGCGCCGATGATGAGGCCCGCCTGGGCGGGGCTGCCCCCGACGCCGGCGAGGATCTCCGGCAGCGCCGGGGAGACGAGGGTGTTGACGGTGATGCCGGTCGCGGTGATCGCGAAGAGGAGCGCGAGGCGGGGAGGTGCCGGCGCGGTCGTCGGCGTGCTCACTCGTCGACCGGGCGGCCGCCGAGCAGCGAGCGGACCGTCTCGGCGAGGTCGGTGACGCTGAACGGCTTGGCAAGGAAGTCGGTGGCGCCGTCGCCGCCGCGGACCGCACGGTGGTCGGTGTAGCCGGAGACGAAGAGCACCGGCAGGCCCGGCCGCTCCTCGGCGAGGGCGTCGGCGAGGCCGGGTCCGTCGAGGCCGGGCATGACGACGTCGGTGAGCAGGAGGTCGATCGTGCCGTCGTGGCCCCGGGCGCGGGCGAGCGCGTCCTCGCCGTCGGCTGCGGGCAGGGTGGTGTGGCCGAGCCGCTCGAGCATGCGCCGGGTCGCCTCGCGGACCTGCACGTGGTCCTCGACGAGCAGGATCGTCGCGCCGGCGGCGTCGCCGGATGCCGGCCTGACCGCGTCCCCGACGGGCGCCGTCGGGACGTCGACGCGCGGCAGGAGCACGCGCACCGTCGTGCCGCGCCCGGGCGCGCTGTCGACCTCGACGTGGCCGCCGGACTGGGTGACGATGCCGTAGACGCTCGCGAGGCCCAGCCCGCTGCCGGCGCCGGGCTCCTTCGTCGTGAAGAACGGCTCGAGGGCGCGCGCGGCGACCTCGGGGCTCATGCCCTCGCCGTCGTCGGTGACGGTGACGAGCGTGTAGTCGCCCGGCGCGAGCCCGGGCCGTGTCGACGCCTCGGCCTCGTCGACCTCGCGACCCAAGACCGCCACGGTGACGCTGCCGCCGTCGCCGCAGGCGTCGCGGGCGTTGAGGACGAGGTTGGCGAGCATCTGGTGGAACTGGGCGGGGTCGACGAGGACCTGACCGGCGTCGGCGCTGCCGTCGACGGAGAAGGCGAGGCTCGTTGGCAGGACGCTGCGCAGCATCGGGGCGACCTCGTCGGCGAGCGCCGCCGCCGAGCGCCGCTCGGGGTGGAGGACCTGCTGGCGGCTGAAGGCGAGCAGTTGGGTGACGAGCTCGGCGCCGCGGCGTGCGGCGTCGACGACCGCGGCGACGTCGCGCTGCGTGTCGGCGTCGGCGGCGAGGCTCTCGGCGAGGAGCTCGGCGTGGCCGCCGACGACGGTGAGGAGGTTGTTGAAGTCGTGGGCGATGCCGCCAGCGAGCTGGCCGACGGTCTCCATGCGCTGGGCCTGCTCGAGGCGTCCCTCGAGGCGGCGTTGCTCGCCGATGTCGAGGAAGTACCCCGTCATCCCACGCTCTGAGGGGTAGGCGCGCACCTGGAACCACGTGTCGAGCGGCGGGGGGTAGTACTCCTCGAAGGTCAGCGGGCCCTCACCATCGAGCGCCCGGGTGTAGGCGTCCTCGAAGGCCGTGCCCCGCGCTTGGGGGAAGACGTCGAACATCCGGTGGCCGAGGAGGTCCTCCTCGCGCATGCCGAGGATGCGCAGCATCGCGTCGTTGACGTAGGTGATGCGATGGTCGTGGTCCATCGTGAACACGCCGTCGCTCATCGATGCGAGGAGCTCCTCACGGGCGGCGTGCGCCTCGTCGAGCGCCGCCTGCGCCCTCCTCCGCTCGGTGACGTCGCGGAAGAGCACGAGGACGCCATCGCCGGCCCGCGACGCGCTGATCGCGTACCACGCGTCGAGGCCGTCGGCGTCGTAGCGCACCTCGGTCGCAAGGGCTTCGCCGTTGCCGACGACGCCGGCGAGCTGCTCGAAGATCCCGACGGTGAGGTTGCCGGGGCGCTCGTCGAGCATCCGGCGGGGACCGGAGGAGGCGTCGATCCCGGCCATGCGCCGCCCCGCCGGGTTCATGAACGTCCGTGTGAAGTCGACGATGCGGCCGTCGGCGTCCCGCACGGCCTCGTAGACGGCGACGCCGGCGTCGCTGTCCCACAGCGCCCGGAGCAGCGCGTCCCGGTCGATGGGCGCGTCGTCCTCCGGCGGCAGGGGGCTCGTCACGATCGCTCGGGCGGGCTCAGCGCTCGTAGGTGCCGACGAGGCGGTTCATCTCGAGCACGTGGCCGTCGAGGCGCTCGAGGAGCTCGAGGCGGGACAGGCCAGGCCCGTCGTCGATCGTGACGTCGAGGGCGTAGAGGAAGAAGAAGTAGTGGTGGGTGCCGTGTCCGGGTGGGGGCATCGGCCCGCCGTAGCCGTTGGCGCCGAAGTCGGTGACCCCCTCGGTGAAGGCACCGCCGCCGTTCTCGGGGATGCCGCCGGCGTCGGCGGGGATGCCGTAGACGACCCAGTGGGTGAAGCCGTGAGCCAGGGGGGCGTCGGGGTCGTGGCAGACGACGGCGAGCTGACGGGTTCCCTCGGGCACGCCGTGGAAGACGAGCTCGGGCGAGTCGTCGGCGCCCTCCCCGGTGAAGCGCGAGGGGATCGGGGCGCCGAAATCGAACGCGGGGCTCGTGATCGCGAGGTCGGCGATGTTCAGGGGCATGCGGCCACCTCCGTGCGTTGACACCGCGGGCATCGCTGGGTTCTACCCGACCTCGTCGCCGGCGACCCTCGACCGTTCGTCCACACCCACTCCGGCCGGATCTGGTCGCACCGGCGCCGCGGCGCCGATGCTGGGTGCTCCAGGGCCCGCGTCGTCGCGGGCTCGTGGCCCGTGAGCGCGGTGAGGGGGTGGCGGTGGACGGCGACCGTTGGGGCAGCATCGTAGCCGGTGGCCTCGTCGACGGCGTGCGCAAGGAGATCGCCGCGACCGGCTGGGCCGCCTCCCGGGTCGTGGCCGCCGCCGGCGACGAGACGACGGTGGCCGCGTGGCTCGAGCCCAGTGCCGACGAGGGAGCCGGGCTCGCGGAGGTGCTCGCGCTCGTGGCGGCGTTGGGCTCGGACCGCGTCGTCCATGCCGGTCTGGCCCGGACGGGCGGGGCCGTGGCCCCACGGTCGCAGGGCCCAGACAGCCGATGGACAGGGCGGCGGGTCGTGCTCGCCGTCGAGGTCGTCGACGCCAGCGGTGGTGCCGTGACCCGGCGTGCCTGGCGTCACCCCGTCGAGGAGGCTGGCGGGCGGCGGCGGCTCGGCCGGGGCAGGGAGGTCGTCGCCGGGCAGCGTCGCGTCGCCGTGGACCTTGCCGCCGCGGTCGGCCCCGTCGACGACCCCGCCGAGGGTCCCGCGGTCGCCGCGCTGCTCGCCCGCTGCTGCGCCCGCGGCCACGACCTCCTCGTCACGGTCCCCCTCGCCGCGCGGCTGCTCGTCGAGGCCGGCCCGGAGCTGTGAGGCCCGTCGCGGTGGGCCGTGCCGAGCGGCGCCTCAGCCGTCGCTGCCGTCGTCCTGGCCCCGGGCGCGCAGCACGACGACGGTCGCGCCGAAGAGGATGAGCCCGGCGAGGACCACCGGCCAGATCCCGAAGGAGCCGACGACGTGCTCGACGGCGCGCCGGCTCTGCGACGTGGGGTCGGCGAGGACGAGGGCCACGAAGGCCGCGGCCAGCGCGGTCACCCCGATCGCGATGGCGTTGCGCACCGGCCCCTCGAGCTCGGCGCGCTCGCGGAGGATCCTGCCGGCCTTGACGATGCGGTTGACGCGCAGCACCCGCACCGCGCCGACGAAGCGCACGAGCCGGAGCAGTTGCAGCGGCCCGACGGCGAAGATGACCGCGAGGAGCGCGAGCAGCGTCACCCCGAGCAGGAAGCGGTGCTCGGCGAGCCAGCGTCGCCGGTCGCGGGCGAGCCAGAAGAGGATGACCGACTCCGCGGTGAGGACGCTGAGCGAGGCCCAGTTGAGGGCCTCGCCGACCTGGGACAGCGGCGGCTCGCCCATCGACAGGAACACCGCGGGGATCGAGGCGACCGCGGCGACGACGACGGGCACGGCGAGGCGCTGTTCGGCCCGGTGCAGGCGCGGGTCGTCGGCCTCGTCGACCTCGGGGCTCGACGTCGGATCCCCCGGCCGTCCGTCTGCGGCGCTCATCGCCTCGCATGGTAGGGGCCGAGGCGTCCCGAGCCCACCGCTGCGTGTCGCCACGCCGGCCGCGGCGTGTCGCGACACCCGTCGACGGTGGCTGCGGCCCGCCCGCTGGGGGTACCCTGCCCCACCGATGCCTGCCAGGGATGACGCACCGCTGACCGGACGCCTCGTCGTGGCCACGCCCGATCTCGCCGACGAGAACTTCGACCGCGCCGTGGTCCTCATCCTCGAGCACGAGGCGGAGGGCGCGCTCGGGGTCATCCTCAACCGCACCCGGGGAATCGACGTAGTGAGCCTGCTGCCGGCCTGGCACGACCTCGCGGCCTCCCCGGCGGTGCTCTTCAGCGGTGGCCCCGTCCAGCCCGACGAGGCGGTCATCGGCCTCGGCCGGTCGGCGACACCCGCCCAACCGGTCACCGCCAACCTCGGCGTCATCGACCTCGAGCACCCTCCCGAGGAGCAGGCCGACGTCACCGAGGTGCGCCTGTTCACCGGCTACGCCGGATGGGGACCGGGCCAGCTCGAGGAGGAGCTCGAGACCGGCTCGTGGTTCGTCGTCGACCCGACCGCCGAGGACCCGCTGACCGCCGACCCCGACGGGCTGTGGCGGCGGGTGCTCCTGCGCCAGGGCGGGGTCTTCACGACGGTCACCGAGGATCCGAGCCTCAACTGAGCGGCGGCCCGAGGCTCTCGCTTCCGCGCTGGCGTGGCCGCGCGCGGTGGGGCGCGCTCGCCGCGGGCTGCCTCGTCGCCGGCGGCGGCATCGCCCTGACCCTGCTCGCCGACCTCGGCGTGGGGCCCTACGACGTCCTCAACTCGGGCGTCGCCGCCCGTCTCGGCGTGACGTTCGGGCTCGCGAGCGTCCTCGTCTCGACGCTCTTCGTCGCCTTCGGCTGGCGCCTCGGCGCCCCAGTCGGCCCCGGCACGCTCGTGGCGATGCTCGGGATCGGCCCGTCGGTCGATGCCTGGGGTCTGCTCCTACCCGAGTCGGTCGACGGGCTCGCTGCGCAGGGGGCCATGCTCGCCGTCGGCATCGTCGCGATCGCCTTGGGGCTCTCCCTCGTCATCGCCGCCGACCTCGGAGCCGGGCCGATGGAGGTCGTGATGCTCGGGCTGGCGGGGCGGGGCGTGCCGCTGCGCTGGGTGCGGACCGGCCTCGAGGTCACGGTCTTCGCGACCGGATGGGCTCTCGGCGGGCAGGTCGGCGTCGGCACGGTCGTCGTGGCCCTGGCCATCGGCCACCTCATCGCGGCCTTCGTGCCGCCCGACGTCAGCGCTGGCGCCGTCGCGCGCGCCGGGTCCTAGGAGCGTGCGTCGTTGCCGGCGGCCAGTGTCGGCGGCGGGCGCGCTCGGACCGTCCGGCCCTCCGGCAGCACGTCCACGAGCTCGCGCACCGCGTCGCCGACGGCGATGTCGACGCCGCCACCGTCGAGGTCCTCACTGGGCTCGGCAGGCGCCTCGGGCTGGCTCCGCGGCTGCTCGAGCGCTGCTCATCGGCGGCCTGAGCCGCTGGCTGACGTCGCACACCTTGCGGTGGGGGCTCGTGTCTGGGTGATGACGGGGCCGGGGCCCCAGCTTCGTCGAGGCGGGTCGGCAGGCCCGCGGTGGCAGGCCCGCGACGGCCCGCCACCCCGCGTGGCCCACTCCGCCGAGCCGGCCGGTGCCGCTACAGGTGATCGACCCGCCGAAAAGATCCACACGATCATGTGAAAGTCCTTGACAAGCAGCCACACCCAGGGCATACTTCGAACATGTATTCGACAACGCAGCGGCGACGGCGCCACCCCCGCCCCACCGGCTGCCGACGGCCCCACACCCCCGCCGCGCCCGCCGTCGGGCTCCTGGCCGCCGAGGAGCGTGCTGGCTACACCGCCGCTGGGCATCCCACCACCGCCGCGGAGGAGCCCGCCGCCTACACCACCGCCGGCGAGACGGACGCGGGGGGTGCGGTGTCGGTCGACGGGCTGCTGGCCGACCTCGCCGCGACGTTGGAGCAGTTGGCGGGGCTGCCGTTGGGTGGGGCGGTTGATGACTAAGCATAATTGGCTGCCAACCCCAGGATCGCCCAGACTTGATCTTGGACGTTTTCTGGTGTGGCGTTCC
>JAWOAS010000159.1:0-7600 GCA_046498405.1 Egibacteraceae bacterium | reverse complement strand
GAGCCGGCGGCTGCGCCTGAGCCGGCGGCTGCGCCTGAGCCGGCGGCTGCGCCTGAGCCGGCGGCTGCGCCTGAGCCGGCGGCTGCGCCCGAGCCGGCTGCTGCGCCCGAGCCGGTCGCCGCGCCCGAGCCGGCCTCCGCGCCCCCGGTTGCCCCCGCCGCGTCGCCCGAGCCGGCCGCCCCGGAGCCAGCCGCGCCGGCGGGGCAGCCGATCGACCTCGCGGCCGTGCAACGAGCCTGGGAGTCGGTGCTCGAGGCGCTCAAGCAGCGCAAGAAGCGCTGGCACGCCTTCGCCTCGCTCGGCCGGCCGGTGGCCTACGACGACGGCCGCCTCACCCTCGAGTTCCGTAGCGGCTATGGCTTCCACGCCGAGCAGTGCACGACCCCCGAGGGCCAGGAGATGATCACCGACGCCCTCGAGCGGGTCGTCGGCGTCCGTCCGACGCTGCGCTGCACCGTCGCCGACAGCGGCGAGCCCGCGCCGCCGCCGCGCGCCGAGGGTCCCACCGACGACGCCGAGGCCTCCTCGGTGGCCGAGAGCGAGGCCGCCGAGGCCGCCGGCGACCTGCCCGACGCCGGCGATGCCCACGACGAGGCGATCGCGCGGCTCCAGCGCGAGCTCGGCGCGGAGGTCCTCGACGACGAGCGGCCGTGATCGGTCCGCCCGGGCGGGCTCGCCGGGGCGCACGCGGGTAGGCTTGGCCCCCCGAACCCCGAGGCGGAAGCGCACCCCATGGGCAACATGAACCAGATGATGCGCCAGGCGCAGGCCATGCAGCGCAAGCTCGAGCAGGCGCAGGCCGAGGTCGCCGAGGAGGAGATCACCGGTCAGGCCGGCGGTGGGATGGTCGCGGTCACCGTCAATGGCACCGGCACGACGGTCAAGCACATCAGCATCGATCCCGAGGCCGTCGACCCCGACGACCCCGAGATGCTTGCCGACATCGTCACCGCGGCGGTCAACGACGCGCTGCGGGCGGCGAAGGCCTTCGAGGAGGAGCAGCTCGGCGGGATCGCCGGCCAGATGGGGCTGCCCCCCGGCATGCTCTAGGCGGGCGCGTGTACGAGGGGCCCATCCAGGACGTCATCGAGGAGCTCGGGCGCCTGCCCGGCGTCGGTCCGAAGAGCGCGCAGCGCATCGCCTTCCACCTCCTCAACGTCGAGCGCGCCGACGCCCAGCGCCTCGCTGACGCGATCGTCGCGGTCAAGGACCGCGTGCGCTTCTGCGCGCGCTGCTTCAACGTCGCCGAGTCCGAGGAGTGCCGCATCTGCCGCGACGCCCGGCGCGACCACCGCGTCCTCTGCGTCGTCGAGGAGCCGCGCGACCTCATGGCCATCGAGAAGACGAGCGAGTTCCGCGGCCGCTACCACGTCCTCGGCGGCGCGATCAGCCCGATCGACGGGGTCGGTCCCGAGCAGCTGCGGGTCAAGGAGCTCATGGCGCGCCTCGGCGAGGAGGAGGTCGAGGAGATCGTCCTGGCGATGAGCCCGAACATCGAGGGCGAGGCGACGGCGAGCTACCTCGCGCGCACCCTCAAGGCCATGGACCTGCGCGTCAGCCGCATCGCCTCGGGGCTGCCCGTCGGCGGCGACCTCGAGTACGCCGATGAGGTCACCCTCGGCCGGGCGTTCGTCGGTCGCACCGAGGTCTGACCCGTCGCCGCGGCTGCCGTGGCCCGGGGCGCGGCGCCGCCGCGGCCCGCAGCCGACCCCCGCCCGGCCGCCCGGACGGGCCCGGTGGGACGACCGCCGTTACGATGCGGCCGAGCACTCGATGCGGGAGGCGTGCGCACGTGATCGTCGTTCAGAAGTACGGCGGGACCTCGGTGGCCGACACCGACCGGATCGTCAAGGTCGCCGAGCGGATCGCCGCGGCGAAGAAGGCGGGCAACGACGTCGTCGTCGTCGTCTCGGCGATGGGCAAGAGCACCGATCGGCTCACCCAGCAGGCGCTCGAGATCGCCGCGATCCCGCCTGCCCGCGAGCTCGACATGCTCCTCACCGCCGGTGAGCGGATCTCGATGGCCCTGCTCGCGATGGCGATCGGCGAGGAGGGCTTCACCGCCCGGAGCTTCACCGGCAGCCAGGCCGGCATCATCACCGACGCCGCGCACGGCAAGGCGCGGATCATCGACATCACCCCCGGGCGCATCACCGACGCGCTCGGCGAGGGGCACATCGTCATCGTCGCCGGCTTCCAGGGCGTCAGCCGCGAGTCGAAGGACATCACGACCCTCGGCCGGGGCGGCAGCGACACCACCGCGGTGGCGCTCGCCGGCGCGCTCGACGCCGAACTCTGCGAGATCTACACCGACGTCGACGGCGTCTACACCGCCGACCCGCGCCTCGCGCCCAAGGCGCGGCGCCTCGAGGCCGTCACCCACGAGGAGATGCTCGAGCTCGCCGCCTCCGGCGCGAAGGTCCTGCAGGTCCGCGCGGTCGAGTACGCCCGCAACCACGGAGTGCGTCTGCACGTGCGGAGCTCGTTCTCCCATCAGGACGGCACCTGGGTAGAGAAGGACGGAACCATGGAGCAGGCGATCATCTCCGGCGTCGCCCACGACACGAGCGAGGGCAAGCTCGTCGTCCGCGGGGTCCCCGACAAGCCCGGCGTCGCGGCCCGCATCTTCACCGGGCTCGCCGACGCGAACATCAACGTCGACATGATCGTGCAGAACGTCTCGGCCGACGGCACGACCGACGTGTCGTTCACCGTGCCGGTCGCCGACGGCCCGCGGGCGCTCGCGCTCCTCGAGGAGCTGCGCGCCGAGGTCGGCCTCGGCGAGATCGTCTTCGACGACGCCATCGCCAAGGTGAGCCTCGTCGGCGCCGGCATGAAGACCCACCCCGGCGTGGCCGCGACGATGTTCGCCGCGCTGTCGGACGCTGGCGTGAACATCGAGATGATCTCCACCTCGACGATCCGCGTCTCCGTCGTCGTGCGGCGCGAGCAGGTCGAGCGGGCCGTCCAGGCGGTCCACGACGCCTTCGCGCTCGACGCCGAGCAGACCGCGGTGGTGCGCTGATGGGCCGCACGCTCGCCATCGCCGGGGCCACCGGAGCGGTCGGCGCCGAGCTGCGCCGCCTCACCGAGGCCCGTGGCCTGCCCGTCGACGAGGTGCGCTTCCTCGCGAGCTCGCGCTCGGCCGGCAAGGCGCTGCCCTACCGCGACGGCGAGGTCACCGTCGGCGACCTCGCCGACCCCCAGGCCTTCGACGGCGTCGACCTCGCGCTCTTCAGCGCCGGCGGCGGCCGCTCGCTCGAGCACGCCCCCCGCGCGGTGGAGGCAGGCGCCCTCGTCGTCGACAACTCCTCGGCCTGGCGCACCGACCCCGACGTCCCCCTCGTCGTGACCGAGGTCAACGCCGGCGTCCTCGACGCCCGCCCCCCGAAGGGCATCGTCGCCAACCCCAACTGCACGACGATGATCGCGATGCTGCCGCTCAAGGCGCTCCACGACGCCTTCGGCCTCACGGGCGTCGTCGCGACGAGCTACCAGGCCGCCAGCGGGGCCGGGCAGAAGGGCAGCGACGAGCTGCTCGAGCAGGCCCGCACCCTGCTCGAGGAGCCCGACCTCCTCCAGCACGACGGCGTGGCCGCCGCCGACCGCGCGGAGCACGAGGTCCACGCGGCGACCCTCGCCTTCAACTGCGTCCCGCAGATCGGCACGCTCGGCGAGGGTGGCTACACCGACGAGGAGCTCAAGCTCCAGAACGAGTCGCGCAAGATCCTCGGGCTGCCCGAGCTCGCGATGAGCCCCACCTGCGTGCGCGTGCCCGTCGTCGTCGGCCACGCCATCGCCGTGCGCGCGACGTTCACCGAGCCGGTCGGCGCCGCGGCCGCCGCCGAGGTCATGGACGGCTTCCCCGGCCTCGTCCTCGACGACCTGCCCACCCCGCTCGAGTACGCCTTCCGCGACGAGACCGCCGTCGGCCGGGTGCGCCAGGACCTCGCCGACCCGCGGGCGCTGAACTTCTGGGTCGTCGGCGACAACCTCCTCAAGGGCGCCGCGCTGAACACCGTGCAGATCGCCGAGGAGCTCATCGCCCGCGGCCACGTCTAGCGCGGCGCCCGCCGGCGCGCCCGCGGCCCGAGCGGGCCACGACCGGGGCGGCGCTGGCGCCGGAGCGCGGCACGCCGTGGGCCGGCGCCAGCCTGGCCTGGCGCCGCGCTAGAAGAAGTCGAGCATCACCGGCGGCGGGCCGGCGAAGGCGGCGTCGAGGAGCGCGAGCGCCTCGGCGGGGCCGCGCAGCAGGCCGAGCGCGGCGAGCTCGGAGGCCGCGCGGAACCCGGTGAGCAGGGGCCCGACCGCGCGGGGTCCGAGGCGCACGTCGGCGCCCGGGGCGCCTGAGAGCGTGCCGCGGCCGTCGGCGACCTCGAGGCGCCACGGGCCCGACGGCGCGAGGTCGTCGTCGACGCGCAGCGTCACCGCGAGGGCCAGGCCGGCGGGGAAGCCGCGATGGGCGACCGCGGCGGGCAGGTCGACCCCCCGGGCCATCCACGCAAGCCCACCGGTGGCCGCGAGGTCCTGCTCGTCGAGCACCGCCGCCCAGCGCGGCGGGGCGACGTCGACGAGGACGACGTCGCGCGCGAAGGTGCCGTGGCTGCCGGCGAGGGTCGCGAGCGCGGCCAGGCCCCGCGGCGTCGTCGCGGCCCAGTCGGCCAGGCGCAGGGTGTGCTGCCAGCTCCCCGGGATCGGCTCGTGCTCGACGACGGCGTAGGCCTCGAGGCGCCCCGGTGCGTCGGGGTCGTCGAGGACGTAGCGGTGGGCGAGCCCGGCGAGCTCGGCCCAGCGCTCCTCGCTGCGCACCGCCGCGCCCTGAAGGGTCGCGGCGAACGCCGCGTGGCAGTCGCGGATCGCCGGCCAGTCGGTGGGCTCGTCGCCCCGGCGCGGCGTCGGCCCGGGGGTCGGCACGACCCGCGCGGGCACGCGGTAGCGCGTGAGGCTGCCGGCGTGCTCCCAGCCCAGGCGGCGGTACAGCCGCGTCGTCGAGGGGTAGAGGACGCTGAGTCCGTCGCCGCGGGCCCGCCCCACCGCCACCGCCTCGCGCATCATCGCCGAGGCCACCCCGCGACCGCGGTGCTCCGGCGGCACCGCGAGCGCGGCGACGTCGAGGCTCGGCACGGCGCGACCGCCGAGCCAGTGCGCGCTCGGCAGGAGCCGGCAGTGCCCGGCGAGCACGCCGTCCTCCTCGAGCCCCCAGAGCTGGCCCTCGCCCAGGCGCGTGCGCGTGCGCTCGGCGAGGGCGTCGTCGAGGGCGCGGCCGAAGGACGTCGCGATCTGCACGAGGGCGACGTCGAGGTCGGAGGGCTCGAGTGGGCGCAGCCTCATCGTCGGCAGGCGCAGGGTGCCGACCCGCAGCGTGGGCAGCCCTCGGCGTAGCGTCCGGCGGCCTCGGCGAGGTCGACGCCGGCCTGGTCGGCGAGCGAGGCCAGCCACGCGAGCACGTCGCCGAACTCGGTGAGCCGGTCATCGTCGTCGCCGCGGAACACTGCCCGGGACAGCTCCCCGCACTCCTCGGTGAACCACGCGAACGTGCGGGCCAGGCCCCGCTCGGCGTCGCGCTGGCCGTAGAGGTGGCGCATCTGCGCCTGGAACGCGGCGAGGTCCATCGGCGCCTCCCGAGCGTCTCGACGAGGACGCCCGCCACCCCGATGGGGGTGACGGGCGTCGCAGGGGTCGGGATGCCCGGATTCGAACCGGGGACCTCCACGTCCCGAACGTGGCGCGCTAACCAAGCTGCGCTACATCCCGTGGCGAGCCGCCAGCGTACCGGTGGCCGGGTCGCCGCTCAAAGCCTCACGCGGGGGTGAGCGTGAGCAGCGTGGCCTCGGGCCGGCAGGCGAAGCGGAAGGGAGCGTAGCGCGACTGCCCGAGACCCGCCGAGACGTGCAGGGCGAGATCGGCGCCGTAGGCCGACAGACCGCGGGCCTGCGCGAGGGGGAGGTCGCAGTTGGCGACGAGCGCACCGACGCCGGGTACGCGCACCTGCCCGCCGTGGGTGTGCCCGGCCAGGGCGAGGTCGAGCCCAGCCCGGTCGAAGCGGTCGAGCACGGTGGTGTAGGGCGCGTGGGTCACCCCGAGGGCCAGCGCGACGTCGTCGCCGGGGGGCACGCCGACGGCATCGAGCCGCGCGCAGCCGAGATGGGCGTCGCCGAGGCCGCGGACGTCGACGAGCCCTGCCGGGGTGTCGAGGCGCACCGCGCGGTTGTCGACGACGTGCCAGCCCGCGGCCTCGAGGCCGTCGACGAGTCGGGGCGTGTCGAGCGGCTCGCCTCGTGGCTCCGCCGGCTCCTGCCCGCGGGCGAAGTAGCCGAACGGGTTCTTCGGCGACGGGCCGAAGCGGTCGTTGGAGCCGAGCACCGCGACGGCGGCCCGCCCGGCGCCGACCTCGGCGAGCAGCGCGACGGCGTCGTCGACGACCCCCGCACCGCCGAGGACGTCGCCGGTGACGACGACGGCGTCGGGGTCGGTGGCGACGAAGCGGCGCAGCGCCCGGGCCATCGCCTCGTGGCGCGTCCAGAGGTGGAGGTCGGACAGGTGCAGCACCCGCAGCGGCCGGCGCGCGGCCGGGCGCAGCACCGCCGCCTCGACCTCGCGCAGCGCGAACCAGCGTGGCTCGACGAGCGTGGCGTAGGCGGCGGCGGCCAGGCCCCCGCCCGCGAGCGCGAGCGCGGCCCGGCGCGCCCTCACGAGTCGTCCTCGGCGGACCCGGCAGACCCGGCGGTGCCGGTCTCCGGCTCGGGATCCTCGGCGGTGCGCGGACGGCCCACGTCGATCGTCACGGTGACCGCCGTCGTGCCGTCGTAGGCGGGCTCGCGGGCGGCGGGCGTCTGCGCGACGACCGTGTCGTAGGCTTCGTCATCGTCGACGGGCACGTCGCGGCGGTCGTAGGCGAGCCCGGCCTCGTCGAGGACGTCGGTGGCCTCCTCGACGCCGAGGCCGACGAGGTCGGGGACGACCGGCGGGTCGCGCGAGCCGTCGCTGACCTCGAGCTCGACGAGGCTGCCCTCCTCGGCACTGCTGCCACCCGCGGGGCTCTGGTCGATGACGGTGCCGGCCTCGGCCCAGTGCTCGACCGCGGTCGCCGACGGGCGGAAGTCCGCGTCGGCGAGGATGTCCTCCGCCGTCTCCGCCGGCTGCCCGACCACCGAGGGGACCGTCGTGGTCGGCACCGGCGGGGGTGCGGGGAAGTCGGCGACCTCGAGGTCGAGCGCGTCGACCGCGGCGCGCATGTAGTCCCGCCAGAGGATCGTCGGCAGGCACCCGCCGGTGACCTGGCCACCGCAGAGGCCGTGGGTCATCGTCTCGGGTTGCTCGTAGCCGGTCCACACCGCGGTCGACAGCTGCGGCACGTAGCCGACGAACCAGGCGTCGTCGTACTCCTGCGTCGTCGGCTACGTCCCGCAGCTGTCGACCGCGGTGTGGACCGGCTACGAGCAGCCCGAGACGGTGACCCACAGCCTCTGCGGTGGGGGGGTCACCGGCGGATGCCTGCCGACGATCCTCTGGCGGAACTACATGCTCGCCGCGATCGACGCGCTCGACCTCGAGGTCGCCGACTTCCCCGCGCCCCCGCCGGTGCCGACCACGACGGTGC
>JAWOAS010000074.1:0-6290 GCA_046498405.1 Egibacteraceae bacterium | reverse complement strand
CGGCGCCGAGCGCGTCGACCTGGTCGGCCAGCGGCGCGCTCGCGAGGTCGCCGGCGATGGCCTCCTCCCAGGCGGGGCCGCGACCCGGGGAGCCGCGGCCGTCGGTGACGAGCACGGCGAAGCCGGCCTCGGCGAACCACTGGGAGGCGAGGAAGGCCCCCTCGCTGCGCAGGACCCGCTGGGCGTACGGTCCGCCGTAGGGGTCGAGCAGCACCGGCAGCGGTTCGCGCCCGTCGTGCCAGGAGGGCCGCAGCAGCGCGCTCGCGAGCCGGCGCTCCCCGAGGCGGGCGAGCTCGGGTGCGGCGGCCAGGGGCGGGCGCGCGGCGAGGCTGCGCAGCGTCGTGCGTCGCCCCGCCGCGCGCAGCTCCGCGGTCGCGGGCCCCTCGAGGCCGGCGTGCTCGACGACGAGGGCGTCGGGGGTGCCGCTGGCGGTGGCCACCCCGCCGCCGGCGTCGAGGCGCTCGCCCCGCCCGTCGGCGAGGTCGACGCTCCAGACGCCGATCTCGGTGGGATCCTCGGCGGAGGCGGTGATGAGCGCGGCGCTCCGGCTCGCCCCGAGGACGCTGCGCACCTGCAGCCCCTCGGGGGTCAGCGCCTCGTCGTCGGCGTAGAGCCGGCGTGTGCCGCCCGCTCCGGCGTCGTCGTCGTCGCGCACGGTCAGCAGCCGGCCGCCCGCCCAGCGGGGCGTGCCGGCGACGAGCTCGACCCAGGGGGCGCGCTCGAGCCGCGCCACCAGCGTCGTCGCGCCGTCATCGGGCCCCACGGTGCGAACCTCGACGGTGCGCTGGTCGCGTGACTGCACGGCGATCGTCAGCGGCGCGTCGGTCGGCCACGTCACCGCGGCGAGGTAGGGCAGGGCCACGCGGTCCCAGTCCACGGCCACCGGCTCGGCGTCGGGGCCGACGATCGCGAGGCTCACGTCGGCATTGGCCTGCCCCGCGGCGGGGAAGCGCAGCGGTCGCGGGGGCGCGTCGGGGTCGACGGGGTCGGCGAGGTGCCAGCGGGCCACCGGTCCGACGTCGACGCGGGCCGCGGCCAGGCGCCCGCCGTCGGGCGACCACCAGAAGCCCCGGGTCCGGCGCATCTCCTCGGCGGCGACGAACTCCGCGAGACCCCAGGTGACGTCCGGCTCGGCGCTAGCGGCCACCGTCACCGGCGCGGCCGCCTCGCCGTCGAGCTCGACGACGTGGAGGCCTCCGTCGCGGACGAAGGCGAGGCGTCGGCCGTCGGGGGACAGGCGCGGGTCGACGACGGGGGCGTCGAGGCCCGCGTCGCGCGCCGTGCCCTCGACGAGGTCGACGAGCAGGACGCGGCCGCCGAGGGGGACCGCCGCGTGGCGCACCACCCGGTCGGTGGCGAAGCCGACGACCCCGCCGGCCTGCTCGCGGGTGCGCTCGCGGCGGGCCCGCTCCTCGGCGGGCAGGTCGCGCTCGTCGATCTCGAGGTCGTCGGGGTCGAGCACGCAACGCTCGGCACCCGTTGCCGGCTCGCTGACCCAGAGCCGCTGCACGGGGTCGTCGCCGCCACGCGAGCGCAGGAAGGCGACGCGGCTGCCGTCGGGCGCGACCGCGAAGGCCCGGGGACGCCCGAGGGTGAAGCGCCGCGTCGCCGCCCAGCGGCGGGGGAAGCTCGCGCTGGCCTCCGACTCGGCCACCCGGGCGCCCTAGCCCTCGGGGCGGTCGTCGGGGGTGGGCGGCGCGGGGTCGGGGCGGTCGTCGGGGGTGGGCGGCGCGGGGTCGGGGCGGTCCTCCTCGGTGGAGGGCGCGGGGTCGGGGCGGTCCTCCTCGGTGGAGGGCGCGGCAGCGGCGCGCTCGTCCTGCGCGGCGGCGGCGGCCACCCACGCGTCGGCGGCCGAGGGGCTGGCCTGGGCCTGCGCCGGCTCCTCGGCGCTGGCCGGGGCCGCGTCGCGGTCACCGGCCGCGCTGGCCTCGGCCTCCGCGCGCGCCCGACGCGGGCAGCGGCCCTCGTGGCCCGGGCGCACCCAGGTCCAGGCCAGGCAGTGCGGGCAGCGGGTGCCCTCCTTGACGATCGGGTTGCCCTCGAGCGGCTTGGGCAGGGTGACGTCGAGGTCGGCGCAGACGAAGGCCTCGTAGGCCTTCTCCGCGCGCTGGCGGTTCTCCTCGGCGAGGGCGTCGAGCGCCTCCTGCGGGCGCAGGTCGGTCCCCTCGCGCGCGAGCAGCGCGATGAGGTCGGCGGTCTCGGGCCGGGTGAGGTCGAGGCCCTCGAGCGAGGGCTCGCGCGCCGAGGCGGGCAGGTCGAGGTCGACGCCGCGCTTGCGCCACGCGCGCCACAGCGCCAGCGCCTCGGCTCGGTCGCGCTCGGCGGCGGCCTCGAGACCCTCGCGGATGCGCCCGGTGAGGGCGTCGGCGAAGCCGTGGTCGCGCGCCCAGGCCAGCATCGCGCCGACGTCGGGGCTGTCGAGGTCGACGCGGCCGAGCAGCACGGCGACCTTCTCGGGGTAGCGCGCGTGGGCGAGCTGCAGCGTCGCGATCGTCGCCGGGAGCCGGTCGACGCCCGCGGCGAGGCGCTCCTCGATCGGCGGGGCCAGCGGCCCCTCGGCCGCCGCGGCGGCGGCTTCGGCGAGCCAGCGCTCGTCGGGCTCGTCGGGCAGCGGGATGTCGGCGTCCGGTTCGCGCTGCAGCAGCGCGGAGGCGACCGCGGGGCGGGCGCCGACCGCGGGCGCGACCTCGTCGAGGATCTCGCGCAGCCACTGCCAGATGAGCCCCTCGGCGCGGGTGATGTCCTCCGCAACCCGTTCGGCGTGGCCCGACAGGCCGAGGCGGACCGCGGTGCGCATCGCCTCCTGGGCCTTGGCGAGGGCCTGGGGACGGTCGGCGAGCACCGGACGGCAGGCGTCGGGGTCGGTGCGGAAGAGCTCCCAGAGCGCGAAGAGATCGCGGTAGCGCCCGCTGGCCGCCGACGCGACGAGGTGGCGCGCGAGCGCGTCGGGACCGAGCAGCGCCCCGGCGGTGATCGGCGGCAGGTCGGCGATGAGCTGCTCGCGCTGGCCGCGCGAGAGCCGCGTGAGCGCCGGGTCGGGCTCGCGCACGTAGGCCAGGGCCTTGTCGGTCGTGTCCCCGATGCGCTTGACGACGTCCTTCGTGGTGGGGGCGGTCGCAGGGCTCATCGGGACCTCCTGCTGCGGCGCGGGCCGCGGTCGGGACCTGATCTCACGGAGCCGGGGCCGCGTGAGGGTCGTGCGGGGTGCTGCGGTCGGGGTGGCCGTGCCTGCGCAGGATAGCGGAGACGTCCGACCTCGCGGGGCGGTGGGGATGCCCCCGAGCGGTGGGGATGCCCCCGAGCGGTGGGGATGCCCCTGAGCGGTGGGGATGCCCCCGGGCGGGGAGCCGACGCTAGGCCGGGCGGGCCCCGGCGGCCTGCGAGGCCTCCCACCACGCGGTGATGTCGTCGGCGACGACGTCGGGGCGGTCGACCATCGGCGTGTGGCCCAGGTCCGGGTGCAGGCGCAGGGTCCACGAGGGCCGCCGGGCGGCGAGGCGCAGCGAGGCCTCGACGGGCACGAGTCGGTCGGCGCCGCCGTGGATGAGCAGGACGGGGTCGGCGACGGCCTCGACGGCCCGCCAGGTCCGCAGCCGGCGTGGCCCGACGACGTGGGCGAGCGTGCTGCGGGTCGCGTCGACGACGGCCGTGGCGGTGTGCGGCAGCGCGCGGCGCGCCTCGATGAGCGCGAGGCGCTCCTCGCGGTAGGGGTCCTCGAAGGTCGCGGGATCGATCCCGCAGAGCCGGTGACCGTCGTCGAGGAGCCGCGCGGCCTCGCCGCGGGACGCCCAGCGGGCCACGAGCGGGCGTGCGAGCAGTGGTATCGCCGCCGCGCCGAACTGGACGGCGACCTCGTGGTCGGGCAGGCGCCCCGGCGGGATCGGGCTCGCCGGGGCGATGAGGACGACCCCGGCGGTGCGGTCGGGCCGCGCGGCGGCGTGGAGCAGGGTGAGCAGGCCGCCGAGGGAGTTGCCGACGACGAGCGCGGGCTCGCCGTCGGCCACCGCAGCGAGGAAGCCCTCGAGCAGCGCGAGGTCGGTGCTGACGTCGGTTCGATGGCCGACCGGTCGGGTGTGCCCGAAGCCCGCGAGGTCGGGCGCCCAGGCCGCGGCGGCGCCGAGGCGTCGCACGAGCTCGGGGGCGAGGGTGGCCCAGTCCAGGTGCGAGCCGGCGAGCCCGTGGACGAGGAGGAGCGTGGGCCCCTTGCCCCGCCCCGGCCAGTGGGCGGTGTGGACGGCATGGCCGGCGACGTCGGGGTGGTCGGTGCCGAGCACGACCCACCGCCGCTCCATGGACGGGGGTCTCCCTAGGACTCCGGCGGGATCTCGAGCACCTGGCCGACGCGCAGCGGGTCGTCGCGGGAGAGGTTGTTCGCCTCGGTGATGAGCGTGAACTTCGAGCCGTCGCCGTAGTACTCCTGGGCGATGGTGTAGAGGGTGTCGCTCTCGGTCACCTCGTGGGTGCGCGCGTCCCCGTCATCGCCGTTGTCCCCGTCGTCCCCGTCGCCGCCGTCGTCGCCGTCGTCGCCGTCCCCGTCCTGCCCGTCGCCGCCGTCCTGCCCGTCGTCGCCGTCCCCGTCGCCGTCGTCCCCGTCGCCGTCGTCCCCCTCGTCGGGCTCGGGATCGGTGCCACCGGCCTCCATCGCGTCGATCTCGGCCTGGAGCGCGTCGCGCTGGCTTCGGAGGGTCTCGACCTCCTCCTCGAGGGACTGCAGCTGCTCGTCGGCGGCGCCGTCGTCGCCGGCGGTGCAGCGCCCGAGCACGAAGACGAGCAGGAGCGCGAGCAGGAGCACGGCGAGGCGTCCCCAGAGGACGCGCCCGTCGCCCGCACCGTCGTCGTACTCGTACTCGGCAGCCATGACGGCCCAGTATTGACCATCGCGTGGCGATCGGCACGCCCGCGGTGGGTCCCCGCCCCTGTCCGACCCGCCTACCGGACCGTGGCGCCGGGCAGGTCGCCGGGCTCGTCGGCGTCGCGGGCGAAGCCGCCGTCGGCGTCGAGGTCGCCCCAGCCCTCGGGGCCGACGAGCGCGACGTCGAGCGCGGCGAAGGCGCGCACGAGGCTGCGCTCCCCCTCGAGGAGGGCGCGCTCGAGGGCGGGCAGCACCGCGCGGTCGAGCGCGGCGTGCAGCGGCTGGGCCCGCCCGCCGACGAGCGGCATGACGACCTCGGCGCGGTCGAGGCGCGCCAGCAGCCGCCCGAGGACGTCGGCGCGGGGGGCGAGGAGGTCGGTGGCCAGGACCGCCACCCGGGGATGGCGCGCCGCCCGCAGCCCGGCGACGAGGCCGGCGAGGGGGCCGGCGCCCTCGATGGGGTCGGGCACCTCCCGGGCGCCGGGGATCCCCAGCGGTGGGCGCGCGCCCCGGGCCAGGACGACGTCGTCGGTGAGCTCGCCGAGGACCGCGGCCCCGCGCTCGGCCAGCGTGCGTCCCCGCCAGGCGATCGTGGCCTTGTCCGCCCCCATGCGTCGGCTCCGCCCGCCGGCGAGCAGGACCCCTGAGCAGCGGGTCACTGCGGGCTCGCCACCCGGACCGCTGCCGCCGCCCAGCGCTCGAGCCGGCGGGCCATCGCCGGCAGCTCGACGGTGCGCGCCTTCCAGCGCGAGCCAGCCGGCGCGAGGGTGGCCACGAGCACGAGGCGGGTCCGCGCCCCCTCGTCGACGACGTGGCAGCCAGCGCCGACCCGGCCCTGCTCGAGCTCGGCGGCCAGCTCCCAGGTGCGCTCCCGCAGCGTGAGCACGCGCCAGGTGCGCTCCCGGCCGTCGAGGGCGATCGTCGCCGCCGCGCCCTCCTGCCAGCGCGGGGGCGCGGCGACGAGCGTGGCGTCGGTCCACTCGTCGAGGCGGGCGAGGTCGCCCACGAGCGCCCAGAGCTCGGCGACGCTGGCCGCGCAGGCGGCGTAGCGCTCCACGCGCAGGGGATCGCGGACGGCGCTCACCAGCCGGCCCCGCTCGTGACCCCGCCGTCGACGGGGACCGTCACCCCGGTGAGGCCCCGTGAGGCCGGCCCGGCGAGGAAGCGCACGACGTCGGCGACCTCCTGCGGGCCGACGAGGCGGTCGAGGGCGGAGGCGGCGGTGTAGCGCGCGACCCCCTCGGGCCAGTCCTCCTCGAGGCCCTCGCGCGCGATGAGGCCGGGGGCGACGCCGTTGACGCGCACCGCCGGGCCGAGCTCGTGGGCGGCGGCGCGCACGAGGGCGACGATCCCCGCCTTCGACGCGGCGTAGTGGGCGTGGGCGGGCAGGGGATGCCAGGCCTCGATCGAGGCCACGTGGACGATCGCCCCGCCGGGG
>JAWOAS010000058.1:0-6409 GCA_046498405.1 Egibacteraceae bacterium | reverse complement strand
GGATTCAAAGTCGTAATCTAACTCGAAGTAGTATCCTTTAGATTTTCTGGTGTTGTTTCGCAAGTGATATGTGGGCCTGCTCGAGGACCGTCGGCAGCCACTCGCCGTCGGGGGACAGCGCCGTGCGCAGCCGCTGGGACGCGGCGGTGGGGTCGAGGTGGTCGTCGAAGGTCGCGGCCGCGACGGCGCGGTCCGCGGCGGTGGAACGGTCACCGTCGAGGGCGTCGACGGGCGCGTGCGCTTCCGCGTCGGCGAGGGCGAGCCCATCCCCGGCGCCTGACCTCCCGCGGCGGCCGCCGCCGCTGTCGCCCCCGCCCCGCGCGGCGCGATGCCGCCCCGGCTGCCCCGCGCGGCGCGACGCCGCCCCGGCCGCCCCGCGCGGCGATTGGCGGATCCCGGTCGCGTGAGCGCGTCGATCCGCCACTCGAGGTCGATGCCTCGGGCCGGCCCCCACCGCCGGCGACAGGACGGCGGCGCCAACCGAGGCCCCGACGCCGAATGGCGGATCGACGCGATCACACCACCGAGATCCGCCACTCGCCGCGACGGGAGGGCCGCGACGGCCGCGGCGGCGTCGGGCCGCGCGAGACGAGGGCGCCAGCGGCGGTCGCCGGCGCGGGAGGTCAGGCGCCGGGGATGGGCTCGCCCTCGCCGACGCGGAAGCGCACGCGCCCGTCGACGCCCTCGACGGTGACCGTTCCACCGCCGCGGACCGCGCCGTCGCGGTCGAGCGGCAGCAGGCACAGGGCCACCGCGCCGGCGTCGGTGGCCGCCACGCTCGTGACCTCGCCGCTCTTGTCGCCCGCGGTCACCGCCACACCCGACTCCACGGGCGCGTCGAGGTCGACGACGCAGAGCGCGCGGCGGGGCCGCCCGAGGTTGTAGGTCTTGGCGATCGACTCCTGACCCGGATAGCAGCCCTTGTCGAGGTGGACGTGGGTGGGCAGGAGACCGAGCTCCTGCGTACGTCGACCAGCGGCGATCTCGGTGCCCCAGCCGGGCTCGCCCGCGGCGATGCGCCAGGCCTCGAGCGCGGTGGGGTCGGCCTCGGGCAGGCCGGTGGCGGCCACGGCGGCGGTCACCGCGGCGTCGGGGCCGAGCCAGTCGATCCCGCCGCGGCGGTCGCGGATGACCGCGAGGTCGCCCTCGAGCGTCGCGGTCATCGGCTCGTCGGGCGCGTCGCCCGCCGGCGCGCCCGCGAGGGCCGCGGCCTCGCCGGACGCGGCGGCGATGTCGGCTGAGGTCGCCACGGCGCCCTCGCCGGGGGCAGCGGCGGCCGGGCCGCGCGCGGAGGCCAGCGTCCAGCCCTCGAGCGCCTCGGCCCCGGCGTCCATGAGGAACGTCGAGTTGGCGAGCGTCTCGGCCAGCCCCTCGGCGACCTCGGGGCCGACGACAAGCAGGACGTCGGCCTCCCGGGCGAGGAGGCGCCCGGCGGCCCGCGCGCCGCCCTTGGCGTCGAGGAAGAGGAAGTCGCGCACCTGCCCCGCGGCGAGGTCGGCGACGTGCTGGCTGAGCAGCGTGTGGAGGAAGGCGAGGCGCTCGCTGCCGGTCACGCGCACGACCCCGGCGGGCCGACGCGCCACGGCGAGGGCGGTGGTCTCAGACATGGCCTCCAGTCTGGCATCGGGGCGGGGCATTGCCGAGACGGCCCCGGGCTGCCATCCTTGGGCGCACGACAGAAAGGAGGTGGTCCAACGCAATGAGTTCTGATCAACGCGTGACCGTCGAGGTGATGAGCCGCTAGGCACCACCGGTCCTTTGAGGCATCCGACCGGATACTGCGGTGCCTCGCGAACCCACCCTCATCACCCGCTCGTCGATCTGCGGGACATGGTCACACCCGCCCACCCGGACCGCCTCCTTCGGGGAGCCACCGGGGACGAGAGCGAGATGACGGGTGCAGGATGCTCGGCGCCCGGGTCGTTCGCGGCCCGGGCGTCGTCATGTCCGAGGGGACAGCGCCAGCGACCCGGGCACGACGAGCGCCGCCGCGGGCACGACGCGCGCGACCCCGCGCGGGATACGAGCGCCACCCCACGCAGCACGAGAGCGGCCGAGGTCGTGAGGACGCGACGCGCAGACCGTCAGGTCCGTGGGCGCGGCGGCCCGGCGTGGCCAGGCCGGCAGCGGTCCCGCCGCCTCGGCCGGCTCAACGGGCGCCGGGGCCCTTGCGGATGAGCAGGCGGATCCCCGGGCGGCCGTGGCGGTCGACGGCCCGCTCGACGCCGAGCAACTCATGGCCGGCGCGGTCGACCCAGCCGGCGAAGGCCGCGGGCGAGCCCGGCCCCTCGGCGAGGACCTCGAGCACCTCGCCCTCCCGCAGCCGCGTGACCTCCCGCATCGCCCGCACGACGCCGTCCTCGCGGGGCAGCCCACGGGCGTCGACGCGGTGCGCGGGTCGGGGCGCGCGTCGGCCTCTGCCGGTGGGCTCGACCGGGCGCACGCGCACCGTCGGCTCCCCGTCGGCCGGTGCCTGGCCCGGCACGGCCGTTACCGGGGCGCCGGCGCCGGCGAAGGCGCCCTCGAGCAGGCCGCGGGCCAGGGCCTCGGCGAGCGCCGGTCGGGTCTCGGCGACGTCGCCGAGGGCCTCGGCGAGGCCGGTGACCTCGACCTCCGCCGCCGAGGCGCGGGCCACCCGCACCTGCGGGGCGTGCGGGCGCAGCGCCCGGATGACGGTCTCGGCGGTGGCCTCGAGCGGCTGTGGCCGCTCCGCGGCGAGCGGGGCGACGAGGCGGCGGCCCTCGACCGCGCCGACCTCGTGGGCCCTCGACTCCGCAGGGCGGTCGGTCGCCGCAGGCGGGTCGGGGTCGGCGAGCTCGGCGAGCAGGCGCACCTGCAGGCCCGTCGCGCCGCCGCCGGGCACCGACGGCGACGCGGCGTCCTCGTCGACGGCGCAGTAGAGCTTGGCCGGGCGCCCTCCCCCGGGGTGACGGCGCAGCCCCACGGCGAGCAGCCCCGCGTCGGCGAGGGTCTCGAGGTGGGTGCGGGCGACGTTGGGGTGCAGGCCGAAGCGCGCGGCGACCTCGCGGACCGTCCTCGGGGAGCCCTCGGCGCGCAGCCGCTCGTAGATCCCCTGGCGGGTCGGGCTGCCCAGCGCCCGCTCGACGCTGACCCTGCTGTCACGGCGGTGCAGGCCATGGCCGTCCTCGGCCACGGCCGCGATCGGCGCGTCGTCGCGCGCGGGAGCGGACATCGAGACACCCAACTGCTCGAGCAGGCGCACACCCCAAGGACGTGCGGCGCAGGACGGTCCAGCGTGCCACAGCACGGTGGCGGGGGAGAGGACCCCCGCGCAGAGCCAGGGGCAACGGTGCGAACTCAGCGCAGCGCGTCGACGAGGACCGGGGCGAGCGGCGCGGCCACGGCGACCGCCCCAAGGGCGAGGAGGATCACCCCGGCGGCGACGTCGCCCGGTCGGGCCAGGGCGCCGCGGAGCGTGCCCGCGGCGGCCACCCCGAGGACGGCGAGGGCGCCGAGCCCGGTGAGGGCCTCGCCGCGCACGTCGAGCAAGCCCGCGAGGTGCATCCCGAGCCCGGCGAGCAACGCGACCGCGCCGGCGCCACCGAGGACCTGCCCGGGCGAGAGCGTGCCGCCGGCCAGCCGGATCGCGCCGGAGCGGCCGGCCTCGGCGGCGGCGACGAGCCCGGCGAGGGCGACGGCGCCGAGGGCGACCTCGCCCTCGAGCAGGACGAGCCCGGCTGCGCCGAGGCCGGGCAGCAGGCCGGCGAGCAGGCTCACCCCGAGGGCGAGCGCGACGCTCCGACGACGTGGGGCGAGGAGCACGAGGATGACGGCCAGGCCAAGGGCCCCTGCGACGAGGACCGGCAGCGCCGTCCAGCGCCCGGTGAGCGCGAGCGTCGGCGCGCCGACGGCGAGGAGGACGCTGACCGGCAGCAGCGGCGTGGCCTGCGCGCGGTGCAGCAGCCCCTGGAGGTCGAGGACGAGCAGCACCGCGGCGGCCACGGCGGTGACCCGCGGCACGAGGGCGAGCCCGGCCGCCCCCGCGGCGGCGAGGGCCGCCACGGCGCCGACACGGGGCAGGGCCACGCTCACCGGAGCCCTGCGGCCCCGCCGCTGAAGGGCGGCAGCAGCGCCACCTCCGCGCCCTCGTCGATCCACCTGCGGTCACCGTGGTCGACGACGTCGCCGTCGACGAGCACCGACGCGGCCTCGAGACGCGCGGCGAACGCGGGCCCGTAGCGCTGACGCAGCTCGGCGAGCACCTCGGCCAGCGGGCCCGGCTGCGCGGTGGTCTCGGAGGTGCCCGCGGCCTCGCGCAAGGCCGCGAAGCACCGCACCCGCACGCTCATTGGCCGCTCCTGTCTGTGCTGACGGCCGCGCCGGGGCGGCCGACGGCGGCCTCCGCCGCCCTCGCGTCACGTCGGTGGATGCTAGCGTTCCCAAGGTCCCGTCGACCCTCGCAGGGGGATGCGCGCGTGCAGCTCCTGCTCCTCACCGAGCGCCAGGGAGAGCCCACCGAGGTCGCGCCGTCACTGGCCTTCCTCGACCACGAGCTCACCTCCGCGCGCCTGACCGGCGACTTCGACCCCGCCGCCCACCGGGGTGTCGAGCTCGTCCTCGTCGACGCCACCGCCAACCTCGGCGCCGCCGCCACCGCCTGCCGCACCGTGGCCGGGCGCGCCGAGGGCCTGCCCGTGCTCGTCGTCGTCGGCGACGCCGCGCTCGCCGCGCTCAAGGCCAGCTGGGGCTTCGACGACTGGCTGCTGCCCAGCGCGCAGCCCGCCGAGATCGAGACGCGGATGCGCCTGGCCCGGGAGCGCTCGGCGATCGACCAGCCGAGCCGCGAGGCCAGCGTCGGGGACCTCTCCATCGACGAGGACACCTACATCGTCCGGCTGCGGGGCCGGCCCCTCGACCTCACCTTCCGCGAGTTCGAGCTGCTGAAGTACCTCGCGGCCAACCCCGGGCGGGTCTTCACCCGCGGCCAGCTCCTCCAGGAGGTCTGGGGCTACGACTACTTCGGCGGCACCCGCACCGTCGACGTCCACATCCGCCGGCTGCGCGCCAAGCTCGGCGCGGAGTACGAGCAGCTCATCGGCACCGTCCGCGGCGTCGGCTACAAGCTCGACCCCCAGGGGGCCTCGACGTCGGGCCGGCCCGACGAGCGCGGCGGGCCAGCCCCGTGAGCGCCACGGCACGCCCGACCGTCGTCGCCCACCGCGGCGCGTCGGCCGACGCGCCGGAGAACACCCTCGCGGCGATCGACCTCGCCGCCCGTCACGGCGCCGACGTCGTCGAGGTCGACGCGCGTCTCTGCGCCGACGGCACGCTCGCCGTCGTCCACGACGACACCCTCGAGCGCACGACCGACTGCGCCGAGGCGTTGCCGGGGAAAGCGCCCTGGCGGGTGGCCGAGCTCACCGCCGCCGACCTCGCCGCGGTCCGCGCCGGCGTCCACGACGGGGTGCCGCAGCCGATCCCCACCCTCGAGGAGGTCATCGACCGCACCCGGGCCCTCGGGCTCGGGCTGCTCGTCGAGCTCAAGCCCGCCGCCGCCGACGGCGCGCTCGAGGCCGCCGTGGCCGCGGCGCTGCACGCCGTCGGCGACGACGACTGGCTCGCCGAGCGGGTGCTGCTCGCCTCCTTCGACGCCGCGAGCCTCGACCGCGCCGGCGAGGCCGTCGGCGCGCCGCGACCGCAGCGGGCGCTCATCCTCGCCGGCCTCGTCGCCGCCGACGGGATCGTCACCGCCGCCGAGCCTGCCACCCCCGGCCTCGCCGCCCCCGGCATGGCCCTGGCCGAGGTGCGCGAGGCGATCGCCTCACGGGGCCTGGCCCACCTCGGCCTGGCCCTGCTCGGGCTGTCGGGGCGCTTCGAGCACGACCTCGACGCCGCCACGGTCGCGTGGTTCCGCGACGGCGGCGTCGAGCTCAACGTCTTCGCCAACACCGAGGCGCAGCTCGCCGAGGCCCTCGCGCTCGACCTCGCCAGCGTGCTCACCGACCATCCCGGCCGCGCGGTCGCGCTGCGCGCCGCTGCACGGGGCTGAGGAGTCGGGGCGGCCTCAAGGGGCCGGGTAGCGCAGGTCCTCCGCGGCGGCGTCGGGCGCGGGCGCGACCTCGTCCTCGTAGCACACCTCGTGGTAGGCGATCGTGAAGCCCTCGCGCTCGTAGAGGCGCACCGCGCCGGCGCTGGCCCGGTCGACGTAGAGCACCGCGAGCTCGCAGCCGCGCTCGTGGAGGTGGCGCAGCCCCTCGCGCAGCAGCGCCCGCCCGAGACCGAGCCCCTGCGCGGCGGGGTCGACGCCGAGGATGTAGACCTCGCCGACGGGCTCGTGGGCGGGGACCTCCTCGGCGTCGTGGCCGTGGTACTTCGTCCAGTGGAAGCCGAGGAGGCGCCCACCGCGCCAGGCCAGCAGCACGTCGCCGGCGACGAACCACGGCAGCGC
>JAWOAS010000219.1:0-2881 GCA_046498405.1 Egibacteraceae bacterium | reverse complement strand
CCTTGAAAATGCCGGTCGTACCAATGTTCAGGTGCCTGCTTATACTTTGGATGATGATGAGTTACGCACACGGGATGACGAGAGCATCCCTGGACAATATATCGAAATCGATTATAGTGAAGCAGCCCAGGTCGAAACCTTCAACATTGATTCAACCGGTGATGATCGCGGCAATTTTGTTAGGGTTTTTGGCGACACTGCTGCTACAGACGTGAACATCAGCGGCGATGCGGACCTGAAACTAAGGATGAATGATGGAGATTCGTTGGGCTGCTGGCCCACCGCACCCTCGTGCCCGGGCTGCTCGACGACGACGACCTCCGCGCGCTCGCCGGCTGAGCGCCGGACCCGTCCGGGCCTGCCCGATGGGACCCGGACCGGGCGCAGGCCCCCGCTACGATTGAGCCCGGCGCGGACGGGAGAGGTCCGCATGCGAGAGCCCCTGGGGAGCAGCGATGACGACCGTGGTCGCGGAGCGCTACGAGCTGAGTGGCGAGCTCGGCACCGGTGGCATGGCCACGGTGCACCGGGCGCGCGACCGCAAGCTCGGTCGCGACGTCGCGGTCAAGGTCATGCACCGTGAGATCGGCGCGCAGGCCGGCGGTCGCGAGCGCTTCATGCGCGAGGCCGCCGCCGCGGCGAGCTTCAACCACCCCGGCGCGGTCGCGGTCTACGACACCGGCACCGCCGACGGGGTGCCCTACATCGTCATGGAGCTCGTCGAGGGCACGACGCTGGCCGACGCCCTCGACGAGCGCGGGGCGCTGTCCCCGGCCGAGGCCGTGGCCGTGGCCAGCCAGCTGCTGTCCGCACTCGCCGCGGCGCACCGCCGCGGGCTCGTCCACCGCGACGTCAAGCCCGCCAACGTCCTGCTGCCCGGGGGCACCGTGCCCACCGCGCCCCACGCCGAGCCATCGGTCAAGCTCGCCGACTTCGGCATCGCCAAGGGCGTCGAGCAGGCCCAGGCCGGGCTGACCGGCGCGGGGCAGGTGCTCGGCACGCCGAGGTACATCTCCCCCGAGCAGGTCGCCGGCCAGCCCGCCACCCCGCGCTCTGACGTCTACGCCGTCGGGATCATGCTCTACGAGATGCTCGCCGGCGCGCCGCCGTTCACCGAGGGCGGATCGCTGGCCGTGGCCCTGGCCCACCGTGACGACCCCGTACCGCGGCTCGACCGTCGGGTGCGGGGGCTCAGCCCCGGGCTCGTCGCGGTCGTGCACCGCGCGCTCGAGAAGGACCCCAAGCGGCGCTTCGCCGACGGCGCGGAGATGCGCGCCGCGCTCGCCGACCCCTCGCGGATGGGTGCCGCGGCGACGGCGCCGATCGACGCCGCCTCCGCGCCGACCCAGGTCCTCGCCGACACGCCGGCCGCGGCCGGCGGTCCCCGGCCGAAGGGGACCCCGCCCGCCGCCGCGCCGTCGCGCGCCACAGCGCCGCCGCCGCGGCGCGGCAGCTGGAAGGTCGCCGCGATCATCGGCGCGCTCGCCCTCGTCGCCCTCGCCCTCCTCGCCGTCGACTGGGACGGCCTGCTCGACGGCGGGCAGCCCGAGGAGGACCCCACCGAGGAGCCCGAGGGGACCGACGAGCCCGACGGGACCGACGAGCCCGCCGAGCCCGAGCCAGAGCCGGAGCCCGAGCCGGAGCCGGAGCCGGAGCCGGAGGCCGACGAGCGCCAGCCGCGTGAGGCCCCCGCCGAGGAGGAGGCGACCGACCCCGAGCCCGAGCCCGGGGCAGACGAGCAGTCGAGCCGGCAAGGCGACGAGGCGGGCGCAGAGACCGGGACCGGCGGCGACACCAGCAGCGGCGACACCGGCGACGACACCAGCAGCGGCGACACCAGCAGCGGCGACACCGGCGACGACGCCGGCGGAGGCGAGGACGACGAGGGCGCCTCGAGCCTCGGCGGGCTCACCGCCGCCCTCGCGATCGTGACGCGGTGAGCGCGCCGGCGGCGCTGGCCTGGCGCAGCCTCGCCACGCCCCTGGGCACGCTCACGCTCGCCGCGAGCGGCGAGGGCCTGCGGGCCGTCCTCTTCGACGAGGCGCCACCCGACGACGCCACCGGCGTCGACGAGACGAGCGTGGCCCACCTCGACCGCGCCGCGGACGCGCTCGCGGCCTACCTCGCCGGGCAGGGCACCGGGCTCGACCTCACCATCGACCCCGCGGCCCTGCCGTCCGGCTTCGCCGGGCGCGTGCTCGCGGCGACCGCCGCGATCCCGCGCGGGGAGACCTCGTCGTACCGGGCGGTCGCCGAGGCCGCGGGTAGCCCCAACGCCGCCCGCGCGGCGGGCCAGGCGCTCGGCGCCAACCCGCTGGCGATCGTCGTGCCCTGCCACCGGGTGCTCGCCACCGACGGCGGCCTCGGCGGCTACACCGGCGGTCTCGACCGCAAGCGCGCCCTCCTCGCCCTCGAGGGCGTCACGCGGTGAGTGCGCCGGCGCGTCACCGTCCTCAGGCCCCGGCCCCGGTCCCGCCGGGCACCGCGCCCGGGTCGGCCGGTGCGTCGAGGGTGGTGAGGAGCCGGTCCGCGGCGGCGTAGGGGTCGACCTCGCCGCGGGCCACCGCGTCGAGGAGGTCCTCGCCGAGCACCCCGTCGACGCGACGCCGCAGCGTGTCGACGACGATCTCGCGGACCTGCAGCCGCGCACTGCC
Organism: Egibacteraceae bacterium; assembly: GCA_046498405.1. Classification (GTDB taxonomy): domain Bacteria; phylum Actinomycetota; class Nitriliruptoria; order Euzebyales; family Egibacteraceae; genus T1Sed10-49. Next base: position 227 of record JAWOAS010000219.1, on the reverse strand, counting down.
CGCGGCGGCGCGCTCGGCGCGCAGGGCGCTGAGCGCCTCGACGAGCTCGTCGACCCCCTCACCGGCCAGCGCGCTCGTGCGCAGCACCGGCGTCGCCGCGAGCCCGCCGTCGCGCTGGGCGGCCTCGAGCTCGGCGACGGTGCGCTCGGCGCCGGGGAGGTCCCCCTTGGTCACGCAGAGGACGTCACCGACCTCGAGCACCCCGGCCTTGGCGGCCTGCACCGCAT
>JAWOAS010000217.1:0-3167 GCA_046498405.1 Egibacteraceae bacterium | reverse complement strand
GTGAACCGCGTGCCGGTCAACTGCATGCCGTCGCCGGAGTCGCCGGCGAAGCGGATCGTGACGGTGTCGACCTTCTCGACGGTCTTGGTCATGTCGTGCCGGCCTATCGGAGCGGGGCGTCATGTCCTGTCGCGCGGCGTCGTTGCCACCTCCGGCAGCCGACTGCCGTCACGTCGTCATCCTAGGGATCGCAGCCCTGCGATGCGCAATCCCGACCGCCGAGGCTAGGAGAAGCTGTCGCCGCAGGCACAGGAGGACTGCGCGTTGGGGTTGTCGACGGAGAAGCCCGCGCCCTGGAGGCTGTCGACCCAGTCGATCTGCGTGCCCTGCAGGTGCGAGGCCGACATCTTGTCGACCCGCACCGTCACGCCACCCTCGTCGGCGACGACGTCACCGTCGAGCTCACGGTCGTCGAAGAACAGCGCGTAGCGGTAGCCCGAGCAGCCTCCGGGCTGCACCGCGACCCGCAGGGCGAGGGACTCAGGGTTCTCCTCGCGGGCGACGAGCTCCTTGACCTTCGCCGCGGCGGCCTCGGTGAGCGCGACCGGCTTGGGAGGCGTGGTCTCGATCTGGAGGGGGATGGACATGCCCATGCGCGGGACCTCGCTTCGACGATCGTTCCTGTGGTATGAGGGTAAGGGTGAGTGTAGCGGCCGGGGCGCGCTCGGTCACCACCGTGACAGCGCGCTGGCGGCACGCTCGGCAAGATGGAGCGGACGCGACGCCCGTGGGAGGTGCGCGCGAGTGCGAGGGACCACCGGCGGGGCGTCACCGTGGCGCGCGCGCCCGCGCGCCGGCGTGCTGCTGCTCCTCGTCCCGCTCACGCTGGCCGCCTGCGCGACCGACGATGGCGCGGCGGAGGTACCGGCGACCACCCCCTCGCCGCCCGAGGCCACCGAGCCTGCTGCCGAGGACCCGGGGCCGGCAGACGACGACGGGGGTGCCGATGCCGAGCCCCCACCGGACCCGGGCCCCCGCGTGGACAACCTCCTCGAGGGGATCAGCGAGCCGACCCGGGTGCGCTACGAGGTCGACGCCCCCGGCGGCGTCGACACCGCGGTCGTGACCTACGATGCGCGACGCTTCGCCCTCGAGGCAGGCGAGCGTCTCGTGCTGGGCGAGGTCGGCCGCGGCCTGACCGCCTGCGGCGCGCTCGGCGACGCGGAGTGCGTCCGGCTCGACGACGAGGCCCTCGCCGAGGTCGGCGACGGGGTGGTGCCCGCCGGCCTCGCGCCGATCCTCGCCACCGTGCGCGCGGCGGTCGATCCCACGACCTCCGCTGCCGGCGCAGCGCAGGGACGGGCCCGCATCGCCGAGCGCCACGCCCGCTGCGCGGCCCTCGAGGCCGGCTCGGTCGACGGCCTCGAGGCCGAGCGTGCCCTCATCTGCGTCGACCGCGAGAGCGGGGCGATCCTGCGCTGGGAGGTCGACCAGCCCGGCATCGGCACGACGACCCTCGACGCGACGCGGGTCGACACCCCCCGACCGGGCGACTTCGACCCGCCCTCGGAGCCGATCGACCCGCTCGAGTCCCCCGAGCTCGAGGGCCCAGGCGTCGACGACCTCGGCTGAGCCCGCGCCGGCCGCGCGACGGGCGAGATCCGACAGGTCGCGCGGCTGGCGCGGGCTCAGCCGCGCGACGGGCTAGATCCGACAAGTCGCGAGGCCGCGCTTGACGAGGTACTGCTGATGGTAGTCCTCGGCTGGCCAGAAGTGCTCGAAGTCGGCGACCTCGGTGGCCACGCGGACCCCGTCGGCGGTGAGCCGGGCGATGGCCGCCTCGGCGGCGGCGCGCTGCGCCTCGTCGTGGACGAGGATGATCGAGCGGTACTGGCTGCCGACGTCGGGGCCCTGACGGCCCACCTGCGTCGGGTCGTGGCTCTCGAAGAAGACCGCGAGCAGGTCGTCGTAGCTCACCGTCGCGGGGTCGTAGGTGACCTCGACGACCTCGGCGTGACCGGTGCGCCCCGAGCAGACCTCCTTGTACGTCGGCTCGCTCGTGTGTCCGCCGGCGTAGCCGACCTCGACGTCGGTCACGCCGGGCACATTGCGGAACGTCACCTCCACGCCCCAGAAGCAGCCGGCGCCGAACGTGGCCTCTGCCATGCTCCCTCGCCCTTCCTCGCGCGCCAGGGGCGCGCGGTCGCGGTGCCCCTCCCCCGCGCCAGCGTAGCCGGGCGCGCCGGCGGCGGCGGCCTGGGGAAGGGCCTCCACCACCTCTACGGTCGCAGCGACGCCACGGCCTCGTCGATCGGCGTGGGCCCGCTGACGACCTCGACGCAGACCCCGGCGGTCTCGGGGTCGTCGAGCACCGCGTGGAGCAGGGCCGCGACGTCCTCGCGCGGGATGCGGCCCCGCGGCACCGAGGGGCCGACCTCGATGCGACCGGTGCCCGGCTCGTCGGTGAGTCCACCGGGGCGCAGGATCGTCCAGTCGAGGTCGCTGGCCATGAGGTCGGCGTCGGCGCGCTGCTTGGCCCGCAGGTAGACGCTGAAGACCTCATCGTCCTGCGGGGGGTCGTCGACGCCCATCGCGCTGACCATGACGTAGCGCGGCACGCCGGCTTCCTCGGCGGCGGCGCGCAGGCGCACCGCTGCGCCGTAGTCGACGGTCTCCTTGCGGGCCGCCCCGCTGCCGGGCCCCGCGCCCGCGGTGAAGACCACGGCGTCGGCCCCGGCGATCGCCTCGGCGACCCGGTCGACGCTGGCCTCCTCGAGGTCGAGGACGACCGGGGTCACCCCGTCGTCGTCGAGGTCGGCGGCGTGGGCGGCGTCGCGCACGATCCCACGCGTGGCATGGCCGACCAGGGCGAGGCGGCGGTTGAGGTGACGGGCGATCTTGCCGTGCGCGCCGGCGATGACGATGTCCATGGTCCTGGCCTCCGCTCGCGGTGGGGTCCTCTGCCCTACCGTCTCCGCCGAGGCGCCGCTCAACTCCTCGTGCGCACCGCCGGCTGCGCGCCCTGGCTGGCGAGGTGGCGCTCGACCTCGGCGGCACAGAGCCGACCCTCGTTGATCGCCCAGACGACGAGGGACTGGCCCATGCGCGCGTCACCGCAGGCGAAGACGCCCGGCTCGCTCGTCTCGAAGGTCTCGGCGGCGACGTTGCCACATAAGCCTCCTCGGCAGGGTTCCATTGGGCCCAGACCTGGTAGGTGGGCAGATCAC
>JAWOAS010000205.1:0-24189 GCA_046498405.1 Egibacteraceae bacterium | reverse complement strand
ACCCCCACCGCGAGGTAGGCCGCCCGCTCGTCGATCTCGGCCAGCGCCCGCAGCCGCTCGCGGTGCACCCGCGACAGCAGCCCCGCCAGGGCGGCGTGCACCCCACACAGCCCCTCGTCATCAACCGCCCCACCCAACGGCAGCCCCGCCAACTGCTCCAACGTCGCGGCGAGGTCGGCCAGCAGCCCCTCCACCGACACCGCACCCCCCGCGTCCGTCCCGCCGGCGGTGGTATAGGCGGCAGGCTCCTCCGCGGCGGTGTAGCCGGCACGCTCCTCGGCGGCCAGGAGCCCGACGGCGGCCGCGGCGGGGGTGTGGGGCCGTCGGCAGCCGGTGGGGCGGGGGTGGCACCGTGGCCGCTGCGTTGTCGAATACATGTTCGAAGTATGCCGTGGGTGTGGCTGCTTGTCAAGGACTTTCACATGATCGTGTGGATCTCTTCTGGGGTCGGGTTGACGCCCCGCGGCACCCGCCGACCCGGCGGCGTGCACCGCGGTGCTGCGGCCGCGGCTCGCCCCTCGCAATCGCAGGCGAGACCGCCTCACCCGCGCCCCGGACGCTCAGCCAGCGGCGAGCAGCTTCGCGATCCCCGCCTCGTCGACGGGCCGGGCCACGCCGGCCTCGGTGACGACCGCGGTGATGAGCGCGGCGGGGGTGACGTCGAACGCGGGGTTGCGCGCCGGGCTGTCCGAGGGAGTCAACGTGACTGCGCCGACGGCGGTGCGGACCTCGTCGGGGTCGCGCTCCTCGATCTCGATGGCCGCGCCGTCGGGCGTGGCGGCGTCGATCGTCGAGACCGGCGCGACAACGAGGAACGGCAGGCCGTGGTGGGCCGCGGCGATCGCGAGGCCGTAGGTGCCCACCTTGTTCGCGGTGTCGCCGTTGGCGGCGATGCGGTCGGCGCCGACGAGCACGGCGTCGACCTCACCGGCGGCCATGAGCGCCGCGGCGGCGCCGTCGACGGCCACGGCGTGGGGCATGCCGAGCGCGCCAGCCTCGTAGGCGGTGAGCCGGGCGCCCTGCAGCAGCGGGCGGGTCTCGTCGACGAGGAGGCGGGCCATCCTGCCCTGCTCGAAGACCGTGCGCGCGACCCCGAAGGCCGTGCCGATGCCCTGGCAGGCCAGCATCCCGGTGTTGCAGTGGGTCAGCAGCCCGAGGTCGCCGTCGACGAGCTCGGCGAGGAGGTCGGCGCCGTGACGGCCGATCGCCAGGCAGGACTCGGCGTTGTCCTCGTCGATGCGGCGCGCCTCGGCGAGGAGGTCGGCCGGGTCGGGGCCGGCCGCGGCGGTGCGCGCGGCGGCCCAGCCGAGGTTGACCGCGGTGGGCCGCTGCTCGGTGAGGTAGGCCGCCGCGCCCTCGGGGGTCCAGCCGGTGTGGGCGCCGAGCACGACGCCGTAGGCGGCGGCGACACCAAGTGCGGGCGCGCCACGGACCCGCAGCGCGCGGATGGCCTCGGCGAGGGTCTCGAGGTCGGCGCAGTCGACGACGACCTCCTCGCCGGGCAGGCGTGTCTGGTCGAGCAACTGCACCACCGGCCCTGCCGGGGTCTCCTGCCACCGCACCGCGAAGAGCTCGTCCATCGATCGTCCCCTGTCGTCGGGCGGGGAGTATGCGCCCGCCGCGAGGCCGTCCTCAAGCCGCGGCCGCGGCTGCCGATGCTTGTCCCAGGAGCGCGACGAGGAGGTCATCGTGGACCGCGACGAGTACCGGGCCACCACCGCCACGACCGCCCCGGAGGTCCCCCGCTGGTACGCCGCGGCGGTGCCCGCGCTGCTCTCCGCGCTCGTCGTCGTCATGGCGCTGGCCTCCCACACCGCGACCTGAGCGGCGCCCCCGCTCGGCCCGGCGACGGCTCCTAGTCGAGCAGGGCCTGGGGCTCGAGCGCGACGATGCCGGTGGCGCCGAGCGCCCGCAGGTCCGACAGCCGCGACCACAGCTCCTCGGCGGCGACGACGAAGTGCACGGCGACGAGGTCCTCGCGCCCGGCCAGCGGCAGCACCGTCGGCGCGGCGAGCCCGGGGAAGAGCTCGCGCAGCGCGTCGAGGCGCTCGGAGGGCACGTGGAGCATGACGTAGCGGTGGCGCTGGGCGGCGAGGACCGCCTCGAGGCGCAACGTGAGGTCGTCGATGACGGCGTGGCCGGGCTGGGCGACGAGCTCGGCCTGGCAGGCGGCGATCTCCTCGAGGACGCGTAGGCGGTTGGCCCGCAGGCTCCGACCGGTCTCGCGCAGGTCGACGAGCGCGTCGGCGATGCCCGCGGCGACGACGCCCTCGAGCGAGCCGCCCATCTCGAGGACGGCGACGTCGATGCCGCGGTCGCTGAAGAAGCGCTCGGCGGCGCGCGGCAGGTGCGTGGCCACGGTCGCGCCGGCGAGGTCGGCGGCGTCGACCCGGTCGTCGTCGTCGCGGCTGGCCACGACGAGGTCGGAGCGGCTGAACCCCAGCGGGGTCCGCGGCAGCGCCTCGAGGTCGTTGTCGAGGACGAGGTCGGTGGCGATGAACGCCGCGTCGAGCCCGCCGGCGGCCAGTGCCGCCGCGGCGTCGCGCGAGCGCATCTCGAGGAACTCGATGCCGTCGACGGCGGCGATCGCCCCGCCGCCGGTCAGCCCCGAGGTGCGGTAGCCCGCCGTCGACAGCAGCGTGAGGCAGTCCTCCCGCAGCCGGCCCTTCGACGGCACCGCCACGCGGACGCGCTCAGCCATCGCCGTGCTCCTCCTGGGTCTGGGCCCGCGGCGTGGCCCCGCGGCGGGCGGCGAGCTCGTCGGTGACCGCCGCGAGGGGGACGCCGGCCCCGACGAGGCCGGCGAGGACGTGGAAGAGCACGTCGGCGGCCTCGGAGGCGACGCGGTCGGCGTCGGCCTCAGGGCGGGTGAGCTCGAGGCAGAGCTCGTAGGCCTCCTCGATGATCTTGCGGGAGGCGCGCTCGGGATCGGCGAGCAGCGTCGCGGAGTACGAGCCCGCCGGCGGGTCGGCCTTGCGGTCGCGCAGGACCGCCTCGAGGTCGGCGAGCTCCACCTAGGTCCCCTGGTCGTAGCTGGCGAGGTAGTGGACCTGCTTGGGCGTCAGCTCGTCGATCGCCGTGCCCATCGCCGCGAGCTTGAGGCGGGCGACCTCGGCGTCGAGGTCGGCGGGCACGTCGTGCACCGCCGGGGCGAGGTCGGCGCCGTGCTCGGCGAGCCAGGCCACCGCCAGCGCCTGGTCGGCGAAGCTCATGTCCATGACCGAGGCGGGATGGCCCTCGGCGGCGCTGAGGTTCACGAGCCGGCCCTCGGCGAGCACGACGATGCGCCGGCCGTCGGCCAGGACGTGCTCCTCGGCGTTGGCGCGGACCTCGCGGCGCTCGGTGGCCATGCCGGCGAGGGCGGGCAGGTCGATCTCGACGTCGAAGTGCCCGGCGTTGGCGACGATCGCGCCGTCGGCCATCGCCTCGAAGTGCTCGGCGCGCAGCACCGAGGTGTTGCCCGTCGTCGTGACGAAGACGTCGCCCTGCGGGGCGGCCTCGATCATCGGCATGACCCGGTAGCCCTCCATCGCCGCCTCGAGCGCGCGGGTGGGGTCGACCTCGGTGACGATGACGTCGGCGCCGAAGCCCTTCGCGCGGCTGGCCACCCCGCGGCCGCAGTAGCCGAAGCCGGCGACGACGACCGTCGAGCCGGCGATGAGGACGTTCGTCGCGCGCAGGATCCCGTCGATCGTCGACTGCCCCGTCCCGAAGCGGTTGTCGAAGAGGTGCTTGGTCGGGGTGTCGTTGACGGCGACGACGGGGTAGCGCAGCGCCCCGCCGGCCTCCATCGCCCGCAGCCGGATGACCCCGGTCGTCGTCTCCTCGGTGCCGGCGAGCACACCGTCGGCCTGCTCGGGCCGGTCGCCGTGGAGGCGATTGACGAGGTCGCAGCCGTCGTCCATCGTGATCGTCGGCTCGCGGTCGAGCGCGGCGTCGATGTGGCGGTAGTAGCCGTCGTGGTCGATGCCGCGGACCGCGTAGGTGCTGATGCCGTGGGTGGCCACGAGCGAGGCGGCGGTCGCGTCCTGCGTCGACAGGGGGTTGGAGGCCACGAGCGTGACGTCGGCGCCGCCCGCGGCGAGGGTGCGCATGAGGTTGGCGGTCTCGGTCGTGACGTGCAGGCACGCGGCGATGCGCTGGCCGGCCAGCGGCTGCTCGCGGGCGAAGCGCTCGCGGATCGCCGCGAGCACCGGCATCGCGCGGTCAGCCCAGGCGATGCGCGCGGCGCCCTCCTCGGCGAGGCCGAGGTCGGCGACCTCCGACGGCGGCAGGTCAGGCATGCGGGCACTCCTCGACAGGTGGCGGGACAACGCCCGACAGCCTACTGCCGACGCGCCGGGCGGCGTGCCTGCCGACGCGACCGCCGACGCGCCGCGCGGCGTGCCTGCCGACGCGACCGCCGACGCGCCGCGCGGTGCAGCGTCGCGGCCCGGCCGCCACCGTCGCGGCCGCTGCCGGCGCGATCTGCGGCCCGGCCGCTACAGCCGCGGCAGGAGCCGGCGCAGCACCGCGGCCAGGCGCGGCCCGGCCTGCGCGCCGACGTCCATGACCTCCTCGTGGTCGGTGTGGCTTCCGCCGGGCAGGTGGACGTTGGTGAGCAGGCTGAAGCCGACGACGCGCAGCCCCGCGTCGCGCGCGGCGATGACCTCGGCGACCGTCGACATCCCCACCGCCTCGACGCCGATGCCGCGCAGCCAGGCGATCTCGGCGGGGGTCTCGAACGAGGGCCCCGTGAGCCCGGCGTAGACGCCCTCGCGCAGGGCCTGGCCGGCCTCCTCGGCGGCGCTGCGGGCCGCGGCGCGCAGCGCGGGGTCGTAGGCGTCGGTGAGGTCGACGAAGTGCGGGGTCGGCAGGCCGATGAGGGGGTTCTGGCCGGTGAGGTTGACGTGGTCGGCGATGAGCATGAGATCGCCGGGCTCGGGGTCGCCGGGCCCGCCCGCGCCGATGCCGCCGGCGGCGTTGGTCGGCACGAACGTCTCGACGCCGAGCGCGGCGGCGGCGCGCACCGCGGCGACGACCTCGCCGACGTCGCGGCCCTCGTAGAGGTGGACCCGGCCCTGCTGGCAGAGCACCTCGACGCCCTCGAGTGTGCCGGCCAGCAGCCGGCCCTCGTGCCCGGGCACGGTGGTGTCGGGCAGGCCGATCTCGGCGAAGGGCATCGCCACGGGGTCGACGAGGTCGGCGGCGAGGCCGCCGAGCCCGGAGCCGAGGGTGAGCAGCGCGACCGGCGCACGGCCATCGAGGCGCTCGCTGATCCGCTCGGCGATGGTGGCAGGGGTCATCGTCACTCCTGGGCTCGGGCCTCGGCGACCGCGGCCTTGAGGCGGTCGATCGAGGCGATGGGCGCGGGGTCGACGCCGCGGGCCAGCGCCGCGTAGACGCTGACGAGGTCGGCGGCGAGGGCGAGGGCGGCCAGCCGGGCGAGCATCGGGTCGCCGGGGGCGTCGACGGCGCGGCGGGCCACGAAGCGGAACGAGCCCTCGACGATCTCCAGCGCCGGGCCGAGGCGGTCACCGGCCGCGGCGGTCTCCGAGGCAGGGTCGCGCAGGACGACGAGGCCGCGGCGCTCGGCGCCGGCCACGCCCTCCTGCCAGCCGACGACCTCGTTGTGGGCGAGCTCGGGCAGCGCGGCGACCCCGGCGGGCAGCTTCGCGTGCTCCTCGAGCTGGCAGGCCATCCGCAGCGCCGCGACGCGGCTCGGGGCGCTCGTCGCCCACACCTCGACGGTGTCGACCTCGGCGATCGCCGCGGCGAGCTGCTTGGCGGGGTTGACCTCGCTCGGCACGTGCGGGCCGAGCGCGGTGACGACCGCGCGCTGGGCGGCCACCGCCGCGGGCACGTCGTCGGCGGCGCCGAGCAGGGCGCAGAGCGCGCCGGCGAGGTGGCCGAGGGCGTGGCGGGGGTGCCCGCCGGCGGGCACGGCGAGCACCTGCCCGCCGGCGCCGACGGCGAGCTCGGCGAGCGGGCCGCCGGCGGTGATCGCGACGAGCGGCGCGCCGGCGGCCACCGCCGCACGGGCCACCGCGAGGGTCTCCTCGGTCGTCCCCGAGTGGCTCACGGCCACGACGGGCACGCGCGGGCCGACGTAGGCGGGCAGGTCGGCGTCCTTGTGGGCCAGCACCGGGACGGTGAGCCGGTCTGCGGAAAGGGCCGCGGCGACGTCACCGGCGATGCCCGAGCCGCCCATGCCAGCGACGAGCACCGCGGCGGGCTCGCCCGGCAGCGCCGCGCCGTCGGCGAGGGCGGCGCCCTGCTCCCAGCGGTTGGGCGCGTCGAGGGTCGCCCCCAGCGCGTCGCCGGGGTCGGCCTCAGCGAAGCCCTCGGGGTCGTCGAGGTCGACGCCGTTCACGAGGACCGCTGGCCCTTCTTGGGCTCGGGCCGGGTCGCCTCGTCGATGAGCATGATCGGGATGCCGTCGCGCACCGGGTAGTGCAGCCCGCACGCGGTGCAGATGATGAGCTCCCGTCGCTCCTTGTACTCGATCGCGCCGCGGCACGACGGGCAGACGAGCAGTTCGACGAGGTCGGGGTCGACAGCAGGCATGGGGTTCCTCCTCAGGCGTCGACGAGGGCGAGGAGCCGCGCGAGCGCGCGGTCGACGCCGGCCTCGTCGCGCGCCTCGACGTTGACGCGCAGCAGCGGCTCGGTGTTCGAGGGTCGGACGTTGGCCCACCAGTCTCCCCCATCGACCGACAGCCCGTCGAAGCGCTCGACGGCGACCTCGCCGTCGAAGGCGCCGGCGACGCGCGCGAGGGCGGCGTCGACGTCGGCGACGGCCACGCTGCGCTCGCCCGAGCTCGGGTAGCGCTCGTACGGGGCGACGAGCGCCGACATCGGCCCGTCGCAGGCCGAGAGCGCCTCGAGGATGACGAGGGTGGCGATCGCGCCGGAGTCGGCCCGGTAGTTCGCGCGGAAGTAGAAGTGCCCGGAGTGCTCGCCGGCGAAGAGCCCGTCGGTCTCGGCCATGGCGGCCTTGACGTAGCTGTGGCCCACCCGGGTGCGCACGGGTCGGCCACCGGCCTCGGCGACGGCCTCGGGCACGACCCGCGAGCAGATCGCGTTGTAGAGGATCGTCTCACCGGGGTGGCGCGCGAGGAGTCGCTCGGCGAGCGCGGCGACGACGAGCGAGGAGGCCACGACCCGTCCGGTCTCGTCGATGCAGAAGACCCGGTCGGCGTCGCCGTCGAAGGCCAGGCCGAGGTCGCAGCCCTCGTCGACGACCGCCTCGCGCACGCAATCGAGGTTGGCGGGGTCGAGCGGGTTGGCGGGGTGGTGGGGGAAGGTCCCGTCGAGGGTGAAGCAGCGCGGCACGACGGTGACCGGCAGGCCGTCGAGGACGCCCGGCAGGAGGTCGGCGGCCATGCCGTTGCCGGCGTCGACGGCCACGCGCAACGGGCGCAGCGCGGCGGTGTCGATGAAGCTCCTCGCGAAGGCGGCGTGCTCGGCGGCGAGGTCGACGGCGCGCCGCCGCCCTGGTGTGGGCACCGGCGGCGGGGCCGGTCCGGCGGCCCGGGCACCGATCGCGGCGAGCCCGGTGTCACGGGTGAGGCTGCGGGCGCCGGAGCGGCAGAGCTTGAAGCCGTTGTAGGCCGCCGGGTTGTGACTGGCGGTGACCATCGCGCCGGGCAGGTCGAGGCGGCCAGAGGCGTAGGAGACGACCTCGGTGGCGCACAGGCCGAGGTCGACGGCGTCGACGCCCTGATCGCAGAGCCCGGCCATGAAGGCCTCGGCGAGCTCGGGCGAGCTCACGCGCATGTCGCGGCCGACGACGACCGCGGGGCCGCCGAGCTCGGCGGCCGTGGCCTGCCCGAGACGACGGGCGGCCTCGGCGTCGAGCTCGTCGGGCACGACGCCGCGCAGGTCGTAGGCCTTGACGATCGGCCCGAGGTCGGCCATCGGGGCTCCTTGCCGGGGACGCGGCGGATCCTAGCCCTCGCCGGGCTGCCCGGCCGGTGGGCGGTGCCGCGGCGCCGCATGGCTCGGCCGGCGGGCGGTCCGCGAGGTCGGCATCGCCCGGCCGGTGGGCGGTCCCACGGCGTCGCTCAGGTGCCCGGCGGGCAGTCGGGCACGTCGACGAGCGCCTCACCGGCCTCGAGCGCCTCGCGCAGCGCCGAGACCGGCACGGCGAAGCCGCGGCCGTCGCCCTGGGCGTAGGCGTAGACGACGCCGACGACCCGCCCGTCGACGTCGAGGACGGGCCCACCGGAGTTGCCGGGGCGGACCTCGACGTCGAGGGCGAGCGCGCCGGCCTCGGCCCCGAAGAGCAGGTCCTCGGTGCGCCGGGTCACCCGACCCTCGGCGATCGACAGCGCCCCGCCGCGGGGGTAGCCGGCGACGAGCACCTCGGCGCCGGCCTCGACGTCGTCGACGGCCACCGCGGCGGCGTCGGGCAGCCCCCCGGCGACCTCGGCCACGGCGATGTCGTGGGTCGTCGCGGCCTTGGCGACCTCGACGGTGAGCGTGCGGCCGTCCCAGGTCGTGACCTCGAGGCGGTCGGCACCCTCGATGACGTGGCGGTTGGTCACGAGGAGGTCGCTGCCGATGGCCACCGCCGAGCCGGTCGCCAGCCCCCCGCAGCCGAGGTTGCGCACCCGCAGCGTGACCTCACGGGCGAGCCGCTCGATGGTCTCGGCGCGCAGGGGCTCGTCGGACGCGGCCGTCGGCGCCGGCGTGGCCGCTCCGGCCTCGACCGGCGGCGGCTCCGGCGGGTCCTCGAGGCAGCCTGCGGCGAGGAGCAGCACGGCGAGCAGGGCCGCGGCCGGCCCTCGCGCGCGCCAGCAGCGTGCCCCGCTGCCGCGCGAAGGCAAGCCCTGCGCCCCGGGGTCGCGCGGCGGGCGAGGGTCAGCGCGGCCACGCGGGGGCGAGCCCTGCGCGCCGGGGTCGCGCGGCGGGCGAGGGTCAGCGGGGGCTTCAGCGCCCGACGGCATCGAGGTCGCCGAGCAGGTCGAAGTAGTCGGCCTCGGCGGCGCCGCAGCGGGCGTTGACCTCGGCGATGCGCTCGTTCGTGCGCTCGGGCTCGAGGCCGTCGGGGCCGGCGGCGAGGGCGTCGTTGGTCAGCGCGGTGGTCTGGGCGATGCAGTCGCGCAGCGCCGCGCCGACCTCGGCGCCACGGCGCGACAGCGAGGCGAGGTCATCGACGACCTCGCTGGCCAGCGCCGCGGAGTCCTCCGCCCCGGCCTTCTCGCTGGCGAGCGCGTCGAGGCGCTGCTCGAGGCCGGCGACGTCGGCCTCGCTGGCAGCGACGCGCTCGCGCAGGCGCTCGACCTCGGCCTCCGCGGCCTCGGCGGCGGACTCGGCGCGCTCGGCGCGCTCGGCCTCGGCCAGGGCGACCTCCCGCCAGCCCTGGCCCGCCTCGAGGGTCCGCTGGCCCCACCACCAGGCGCCGGCCACGCCGGCCACGAGCAGGACGGCAAGGCCGACGGCAAGCGCCACGAGGCCGCGCCCGCGCCGCGGTGCGGGCGCGACGGCCGGCGCAGGGTCGGACCACGTCATGGGGCTACGATGCCGCACCCGGCCGGTCGTTGCCGCACCACCACGACCACCGCCGCGGCACGCGCGCGTGGCACCTCAGCCACCTGGACCACCGGCCTGACGACCGGCGCGCCCCCGACGCCTGCTCGTCACCCGCGGCGACCTGACCCTGCGCACTCAGCCCGCGGCACCGCCGCGGTGGGGTCGCAGGTGGACAGGGCTCGCCGCGGCGTACTCCGCCGCGACGCGCGGCAGCTCGGCGCGCAGCGCGGCGTAGCGGCTCGGCGCCGGCTCGGCGGTGCCCTCGCCCGGGGCGCCGGGGCGCTCGGCCGAGGCACTGGGGCGCTCGGCCGAGGCGGCCACGCGCTGGGGCTGCGGGCCCGGCTCACCGGCCGAGGCCGGCGCGGATCGTGCGCCCTCCGCGTCGGGGGATGACGCCGACGCGGCCGCCGCGGCGGTGCGCCGCACCGCGTCGCGCCGGTCGCGGCGAGGGTCCCGGGGGCGGGTGGCCGTGATCGCGGGAGCGTCCACCGGGCGCTCAGGGACCGCGGCGAGCTCGCCGGCCGCGGAGCCCGGCGCGCTGCTGCGCGCGTCGAGGAAGCCCCAGCCTCGTGGGACGTTGACGCCGGCGTGGCGCTCGCAGAGCTCCCACCGCTGCGGGTGGGGCTCGGACTCGAGGTCGTCGAGGCGCACCTCGGCGGTGTCGTAGCGGAACGTCAGCGACGCGGTCGCGGGCTCGTGGCAGCCGTTGCGGCGACAGGTTCTCGACATGGCCTCATCCTAAACCACACGGGTGCGACACGAGGGTGAGCCGGCACGGCGCTACGCTGCGCCGATGAGCGACGACCGCCGGGGCCGGGCCGCCCGCGCCGACGGCGACCGGGCGCGCCGGCCGCCGGAGGGCTTCCGCGCACGCAGCCACGGGCGCTTCGCCCAGCTCACCGACGACGCCCTCCTCGAGCTGCCGCCGGCGGTGGCCCGCGCCGCCGGCGATGCCGAGATCCTCATCGCCGAGGTGCCCCCGCCGCCGCTCGCCAGCGAGACCGAGCCGAGGCTCGCCGCCTTCTCCCCCGCCAGGCCCGGCGTGCCCGCTCGGCTCACGCTCTACCGGCGCGCGATCGAGCTGCGCGCCATCGACCGCGCCGACCTCATCGCCCTCATCGTCGAGGCGGCGATCGACGCGGTCGCCGACGCCCTCGGCCACCCGCCCGACCTCGACGAGCCCTGAGTTCGGCAGCGAGTGTTGGTGAGGCACTCGCACCATGAGGCGGTTCTGGCATGGATCGGCCATCCAGCGCTGCTCGCCGGCGCTGCCCCGCGTCGGCTCGAGCCGGCGACCTGTGGCTCGGACCGGCGTCCCACGACCGCCGTCGTCCCGGACTCATCGGCCGGACTCATCGGAACGGATCGTTCGCGGATCGAGCCCGTGGATGGCGAGAACCCTCGCCAACGCATATCCGGGCGCGTCCTCGGGCTGGCGTCGCGGCCGGGCGACGGATCAGCACCGCGAAGGCGTCAACCGGGCGGGCCCGCACGTACCGCATCGAGGTCGAGCGGGTCGCAGGTCAGCAGCCAGTCGGCTCCGAGCTGGGTACACAGCTCGTCGTAGGCACTGCCGAAGCGCGACACCCTGGGCAGAACGACGACACCGTCACCGCCCTGCTCGCGGTAGTACGCCAGCAACTCCTGCAGGTCGCGCGCTCGTGCGCCCTCCTCGATGCGGTCATCACGGCCTTCGGCCAGACCCGGCCAGGTTGGCATGTAGCCGTCCCACCGGGCTGCTCGGTCGACCGGGGAGGTTGCCGGCCACATCCCGCCGAGCAGGATGGGCGGACGCGGATCCTGTCCCGGTCGGACGTTGAGCTGGACACCGTCGAGGTCGAACCACTCGTCGTGCCGGGTCACCGTGTCGCCGCGCAACAGGCTGTCGAGGACGGCCAGGGCCGCGTCGTAGCGCGAACCGAGCTGCGTGCGCTCGATGCCGAGCCCATCGTGCTCGGTGGCGTTGCCAAGGCCGAAGCCCAGCAGGAGCCGTCCACCCGAGAGCTGGTCGACGTTCGCGGCGCTGCGCGCGACGTGCACGACGTCGCGCGCGACGAGTGGGGTCACCCACGTCCCGAGCGTCACCTTCGCGGTCCGGGCGGCCACCGCCGCCAGGAGCGTGAAGGGCTCGGTGTGCGATTCCTGGACGGCATCGCTGACGAACACGCCGTCCCAACCCGCGGCCTCGGCAGCGACGGCCAACGCCAGCGTCTCATCGGGAGCGTGCGGCGCCCCGTTGCGGATCCAGAAGCCCTGCTTCGGTGACACCTCGCCCCCGGTCTGCCGGCTCCTTCGACCCTACAGGCGACGGTTTCAGCCTGCGCTGCGCCGCGGTAGGCGCGTGACGGCAACCGTCGTCGACCAACGGCACAGAGAGGCGTCATTGCGCGTACGCGCCGACACTCGCGGCCGAACTCGGCGAGCCCTCAGCCAGGGACGTGCGTGTGGCCGTGGCCGCTGCTCGATGGAGCCTTCAGCCGCGCAGCCGGCCAAACGCTCCATCACGGGCCGGCTCGGCCGTCCGCCCACCGCACGAGCGGCTGACGTCAGCCGCCCAATGGAGCCTTCAGCCGCGCAGCCGGCCGAACGCTCCATCGAGCGCCGGACGGCGGCCCGCAGCGCTCAGCCCTCACCGCCATCGCCGTTCTCCTCGCCCTCCCCGGCGTCGGGATCGCCCTCCTCGCCGTCCTCGCCGTCGCCGTCCTCGCCGTCGCCGGGCTCGCCGTCCTCGCCGTCGCCGGGCTCGCCCTCGCCGCCGCCGCCGTTGGACTCGCCCTCGTCGCCATCGCCGGACTCGGCCTCGTCGCCGCCGTCGTCGGGATCGGCCTCGTCACCGCCGCCCTCGCCGCCGTCCTCACCCTCCGACTCCCCCTCGTCGTCCTCGTCGAGGTCGAAGTCGTCGAAGTCGAGGTCCTCCAGCGACGGCGTCTCGCCGTCGTCGTCCTCGCCGACCTCCTCGCCGGGCGGCAGGATCGGCTCGAAGGCCAGCGCGGGCTCGCGCCGCACGCCGAGGCCGCTGCGCTGCTCCTCGCGCAGCGGCACGCCCAGCCCCGAGAGCCGCCCGAGGTCGTCGCCGTCGGTGAGGGCGCTGAGCTGCTCGGCGACGACGAGGCCGTCGGCGTAGACGAGCGCGGGTAGGTCGACGTCGCCGATGACCTCGCGGGTGTCGGGCTCGAGGGGGCGGTCCTCCCAGCCCTCGACGCTGGCCCCGTCGGAGACGACGGTGACCGACACCGCCTCCGCGCCGGGGTTGAGCAGGGCGATGCTGTCGTCGCGCTCGCCGGCGGTGCCGGGCACGAGCCAGCTCTCGGCCGCGCGTGCGGTGCCCGGCGAGACGGTGTAGCCCGTGCGCTCGCCCGCGGGGTTGCCCTCGACGCGGGCGGCCACGACCGCGACATCGTTGATGCTCTCGAGGACGACGCCGAACTGGTCCTCCTCGGAGCGCCCCTCGAGGTCGATGCGCCCGACGCTGCCGGCGGGCACGAGGATCTCCTCGCTGACCGCGTCGCCGGCGGGACTCGTCGGACGCACGACGACGGCGGCCTGGCGATCGGAGGGGTTGTAGACCGCGAGCTCGCCGTCCCAGTTCCCGTCGTCGCGGATCGTGGCGAACTGCCAGAGGACGCCGTCCTCGATGACGGCGGGCACGAGCGCCCGACCGGCGACGCCGGTGTCGTCCTCGGGCAGCCGCTCGCGCTCGACCTCGCCCTGGGCGAGGACGCGCCCGGCCAGCGTCTCGATGGTGACGCCGAGCTCGGGCTCCTCGGGCTGGAGCTCGACGAGGTCGAGGACCTCGGTCTCCCCGGCGGGCACGGCGACGTTCTGCGTGCGCACGAGGTCGACGGGGCCCTCGGCGGTGCCGAAGCGGACCTGGGCCACGGCGTCGACGCGGTAGGGGTTGGCCAGGTGCAGGCGCGCCTCGCTGCCGAGCGTCGTGTCGATGCCGGCGAGGCGCCAGGTCGAGGATGGCGTCGCCGGACAGGGTCCTGCCGCCGAGGTCGCGTTCTCGACGTGCCAGGTCGCCGCGACCGGCTCGCCGCGCCAGGCCACCTCGACGAGCCTTGCGGGGTCGACGGCGACCTCGGCAGCCTCGCCGATGTCGACGTCGAGCTCGTCGACGACCTCATCGTCCTGGCGCACGACGACCTCAGCCTCGCCTGAGCCGGCGACGACGACGCGGGCCTCGGCCTCCTCGTCCTCGGTGGTCACCGGGCAGTGGGCGGTGCCGGCGTCGACCTCCCACTCCTGCCCTGGCGGCGGGCTGGGCTCGGCCGGCGCGACCGCAGCGTCGGCGGCCAGCAGCCCGCCAGCGGCGAGGACGGCGACGACGATGAGGGCGATCGGCCCGCGAGGCGGGCGCCGAGGCGCTTGGCGGGCACGGCGGGCACGGGCGCTCACGCGCGGCCTCCCTCGTCGTCGGTGGGTCGGGGGGCGAAGCGCCGCCCGGGTGGCCGCGGCTCGTCGTCGGGCTCGTCATCCGGCTCGTCGGGCTCGGCGGCGTCGCGCTCGGGCTCGTCGGGCTCGTCATCCGGCGTGTCGGGCTCGGCGGCGTCGCGCTCGGGCTCGTCGCGCTCGGGCTCGTCACGCTCGGCGTCGGCGACCCCCGGCTCGACGTCGCCGGACCCGTCGCGCTCGGGCTCGTCACGCTCGGCGTCGGCGACCCCCGGCTCGACGTCGCCGGACCCGTCGCGCTCGGGCTCGTCACGCTCGGCGTCGGCGACCCCCGGCTCATCGTCGGCCTCGTCGCGCTCGACGTCGGCGACCCCCGACTCGTCGTCGGCCCCGTCGCGCTCGGCGTCGTCGGCCGCAGGCGACGCCTCGGACTCGGGCGGCGGCGGCGCGTCGGTCTCGGCGAGCTCGGCGTACTCCGGCGGTGCGACCGTCTCGTCGGGCGCCGGCACGTCGTCGGGCGGCAGGACGATCGGCTCGGTGACCTTGAGAGCCCCCGCGGCGACGAGGTCGGCGGGCTCGGCGACCGGCGCCTGCGGCTGGCGCGCCTGGGCGAAGCCGGGCGGGCGCAGCAGCAGCGAGAGCAGGATGAGCGCGGCCGCGGCCTGGGCACCGACGCCGGCGGCATGCTCGGCGTCGAAGGCCGGCTCGAGGGTGATGAGCGTCGCCTCCTCGGGCAGGGCGAAGGCCGCCGGCAGCGCCCGGTCTCCCTCGACCCGCTCGAGCGCGCCGCCGTCGCGCGTCCTGGCCTCCCAGGGGTCCCCGGCCTCGGCGAGCAGCAGCAGGCCGTCACCGCCGGCCACCCCCTCGTAGCGGTCGACGCCGGTCGAGCGCAGGCCCGCCTCCTCCCAGGCGGTGAGGTCACCGGGAGAGCCCGGCTCGATGATGCGCTCGGCGGGCTCGCCCGGCAGGAACGCCGCGCGCGGCAGCCACGCGCGGTTGACGAGGACGCGCCCGGCGCCGGTGGCCAGCGGCTCGAGGTCGGCCTGGCGCAGGAGCGCCTCGTCGAGCTCGCTGCGTGCCTCGCCGGTCAGCACGACGTAGCGCACGCTCGCCGCGCCGAGGCCCGCGCCGGCGTCGGGATCCCCGGCGGCCATCTCGGCGAGGCCGTCCTCGAGGAAGCCGGTGACCTCCGGTCCGGGGATCGTGCCGAAGCCGAGGATGCTCGGGCCGTCGGGACCGATGACCTCCCACTCGAGGGCGTCGTCGGCGACGTCGACGAGCAGCACCCGGTAGGACCCGAGGCGCTCCTCGTCGGCGGCGACGAAGGGCGGCAGCAGCTCGGCCTCGCGCTCGAGGCCGTCCCACGGCGAGGCGGCCAGGCCGGCGATGCCGAGGCCGAGGCCGCCGACGAGGACGAGCGCGCCGACGACGACGGTGAGCTGGGCCAGGCCGAAGGCGCGGCTGCGCAGCGCCGGCCCGACGGTGCGCGCGGCGACGACGGCGAGCCCCCCGAGGGCGAGGGACCCGCCGAGCAGCAGGCCGGGGGCCCACAGCGGCGAGGCACCGGCCTGCGCCGCGCCCCAGGCCGCCGCGGCGGTGGCCACGAGCGCCGCGGCCAGCGCGGCGACCGGCAGCGGGCGCAGCCGCAGGCCCAGCAGGAGCGCGAGGGCGACGACGGCCACGGCCAGGGCGATCGTCACGATCCCGGTGACCCCGACCGCGCTCGGGACGACCTCGGGCACGAGGGCCAGCGCCCTCCAGGCCGGCAGCTCGACGACCGGGGCGGTGACGAGGTCGGCGCCCGGCGTCGTGGCGACGCTCCACAGCCACGGCAGGAGGATGACCGCGGCGCCAACCACGGCCACGGCCAGGCGCAGCAGCGGGTAGCCGACGCGCTCGGCGCCCGGCCACAGCGCGGCGGCCAGCCCCCCGAGCAGGGTGAGGGCCACGAGCGCGCCGCCGACGCCGGGGGAGGCCGCCACGGCCACGGCGACGAGCAGGCCGAGCAGCGCGGTCGCGCGCCAGGCGCGGTCGCGGGCGGTGCCCGGTCCGGCGGCGCGGGCGGTGAGCAGGACGATGGCGGGCAGCACCGCGGCGACGAAGAGCTCGCCGAGGCGGCCCGCGGCCAGCGTGCCGAGCACCGGCGGGCTGAGGACGTAGAGCGTCGCGCCGAGCGCGCGCGGCCCGCTGCGGGAGGTCACGAGGAGCCCGGCGCGCACCGCGGCGAGCCAGGCCACCGGCAGGAGGCCGAGGACGACGAGGCGTTGGGCCAGCCACGCGCTGCCGCCCCCGAGCAGGGCGAGGCCGCCGAGCAGCGCCTGGATCGGCGAGGCGGCCACCGCCCCGGGCAGCGCCTCGCCGGCCAGCGGGCTGGCGTAGGCGCGCAGCAGCGCGGTGGCCTCGGCGGGCCAGGCGGCGACCTGTCCGCCGGCCAGCTGTCCGGCGCCGAGCAGGGGCACCAGCCCGATGAGGTAGGCCACGGCGAGCAGCGCGCCGAGCGCGGCGGCGGGGTGGCGACGGGCGAAGCGCAGCAGCGCGGGTCCGTCGTCGCCGACGGGGGCGGCCACCGGCCCCTCCTCGGTGAGGATCGACGGGGTCTCGCTCGAGGAGAGGCGGTCGCGCGCGGCGCTCCAGTACTCGGCGAGGCGCGGCAGGCCCGGGGCCAGCAGCGCGGCGAGCTCGCGCTCGCTGCGCACCCGGCGGCGCTGCACGCCCCGGCGCAGCCGCAGGGTGCGCGGCAGCTGCTGGAGGTTCCAGGCGTAGGCGCGCAGCGTCGCGCCCGCCTCGGCGAAGCGCCGCACGAGGCTGAAGGCGATGGTCTTGCCGAGCCCGACGACCAGCAGCAGCGGCACGAGCCAGGCCAGGCGCAGGCCGCCGGCGCACTTGAGCTGGGTCGCGAGGGTGTGGCGCTCGGCGAGGTAGCGCGGCTGGGCCGAGCGCGGACTCCACAGGGCGCGCTGGCCGCGACCGCCCGCCGCGGCGTGGTAGCCGACGGCCTCGGGCACGACGCGCACGCGCCACCCGGCCAGCCACGCCCTCCAGCAGTAGTCGAGGTCGTCGCGCATCGCCGGCATGCGCGCGTCGAAGCCGCGCAGCTCGCGGAAGACGTCGGCGCGCAGGAGCATCCCCGCGGTGGAGACGTAGAGGACGTCGCGGTCGACGTCGGCCTGGCCCTGGTCGAGCTCGCCCCGGTCGACGCCGGACTCCGCCCGCCCGAGCCGGTCGATCGTCATGCCGGCCTGCTGCAGCGTGGCCTCCTCGCGCCACTCCCGCAGCTTCGGCCCGACCACCGCGCAGGTGGGATCCTCCTCGAGGGCGGCCACGAGGCGGGAGACGGCGTCGGGGGCGAGCAGGAGGTCGTCGTGGAGGAGCAGGACGTAGTCGGCCTCGGCGACCATCGGCTGGCGCATCGCCGCGTGGACCGCCCGGCCGAAGCCGGTGTTGCGCCCGGTGCGCAGCCGGCGCTGGGCGGGCACGCGCCGCTCGAGCAGCGCCGACGAGCCGTCGGTCGAGGCGTTGTCGACGACGAGGACCTCGAGGCCGGGGTAGTCCTGCTGCGCGAGCGCCTGCAGCACGCCGCCGAGCCAGGCCTCGCCGTCGTGCACGACGAGGACCGCCGCGACGCGCGGCGCGGCGCGGGTGACGACGGGATCGGAGATCGGGGGTCCCTCCGGTGCGTGGGCGCAGCCTGTCCCGAGCGCACGGCCCGGTGCAGCGCGATGCTAGCGGCGAGGCCCCCCTCGCAAGGCCGAGGCCACCGGTCAGGAGGCCATGCGCTTGAGGCGGCGGCGCTCGCGCTCGCTGAGCCCGCCCCAGATCCCGAACCGCTCGTCGTTCTCGAGCGCGTAGTCGAGGCACTCCGCCCGCACGTCGCACTGCGCGCAGATCCGCTTGGCCTCCCTCGTCGAGCCGCCCTTCTCGGGGAAGAACGTCTCGGGGTCGGCCTGCAGGCACTTGGCCTCCGAGGCCCACGGCAGCGTCTCGATGGGGATCACGTCGGCGCCTCCTCACACCCGGCGGCCGTCCCGAGCCCATGGACGCCGTCGCACCGCTGACCCGGGCCCAGACGCGCGCGGCGACCCCCGCGACTCGTCGGGCGGACGAGTGGCAGGCCGGCGCGATGTCGTAGCAAACGACATGCATGGAACTCCATGGGTGAAGTCTGTGCCCTTCGCCGGGCCTCGTCAACCCCGCCTTCCCCACGATCTCACGTTGCGCACAGCGCTGGACACGAACAGCTACAGCTCCGTGCCGCCGGCCGCCCGCCGCGCCGCCGGCCGCCCGCCGTGGCGGCGGGCGGGTCACGCCTCGGGCAGGCGCACGATCCCCTCGCGGCGCTCGCCGTCGGGCACCGCCGTGCCGTCGCCGACGACGACGTCGCCGCGCAGCACCGCCCCCTGCCCGACGACCGCGCCCTCGCCGAGGACGCAGCCCTCGAGGACGGCCCCGGCGCCGATGACCGCCTCGGGCAGGGCCACGACGTCGCGCAGGGCCGCGCCGGCGCCGACGCGCACCCCACGCCCGAGGGTCACCGGCGCCTCAAGGCGGGCGTCGGCGGCGACCTCGGCGGTGGCGTGGCCGGCGAGGCCGCCCTCGACGCTCATGCCCTGCCCCACCGGCCAGCGGCAGCGCCCGGCGAGGACCGCGGCGTGCCCGGCGCGGTAGCGCGCCGGTGTGCCGAGGTCGGCGAAGTGGGCGTCGCTGACCACCCCGAGCAGCCGCGCGCCGTGGTCGAGCAGGCCGGGGAAGACCTCGCGCTCGAACGACAGCGGCCCGTCGCCGGGGAAGACCGCGAGGGCGTCGGGGTCGAGGACGTAGGTGCCGGCGTTGACGGTGTCGGCCGCCACGGTGCCCGGCGACGGCTTCTCGACGAAGGCGCGCACCGCGCCGCCGTCGTCGGTGACGACGACGCCGTAGGCGCTCGTGTCCCCGACGCGGGTCAGCGCGAGGGTGGCCACCGCCCCGCGTCCGGCATGCGCGGAGACGAGCGCGTCGAGGTCGAGGTCGGTGAGGATGTCGCCGTTGGCCACGAGCACGGGCCCGCCGCCCTGCCCGGCGAGGACGCGGCGCGCCGCCCCGGCGGTGTCGAGGGGACGCTCCTCGGTGACGACGTCGACGGCGACGCCGCGGTCTGCCCCGATGCCGACGAGGTCGGCGAAGGGCGCGGCGTCGGCGCCGACGAGGAACGTCGCGCGGTCGCAGCCCGCCTCGGCGAGGCGGGACAGCAGCCCCGCGGCGAAGGGGTCGCCGAGCAGCGGCACGAGCGGCTTGGGACGGGTGTCGGTCAGGGGCCGCAGGCGGCTGCCCGCACCCCCCGCGAGCACGAGCGCGCGCATGTGCGCCTCCGCAGCCCCGGTCGGCGTGTCGGTGTGGACCCCGACGCTACGGGCTGCGAGCCTGACGACCAAGGACCCGAGCCGTGAACGGGCGGCCGGCTGGCTGATCCCGGAGTCCGCGGCGCCCGGCGCGTGGCCGCGGCGCCTGGCGCGTGGCCGCGGCACGCGGCGTGACCGGAGGAGCAGGCGATGACCCTCGAGATCGCCGGCGGGCGGCTGCTGACCCCTGACGGGCCGGTCGAGGGGGGCTGGCTGCGCTGCGACGCCACGGCGATCACCGCCCTCGGCGGCCCCGGCGCCCCCCCGCCGGCCGAGCCGGCGGGCACCCGACTCGACGCCGCCGGCGGGACGGTCCTGCCGGGCTTCGTCGACGTCCACGTCCACGGCTCGGGCGGCGGGGAGGCCGGCGACGGCGACGCCGAGGGGTTGCGGACGATGGCGGCGTTCCTCGCCACCCGGGGGGTCACCACGTTCCTGCCGACGATCGCCACCGCGAGCCACGAGGCCACCCTGGCCGCGCTCGGCGCGATCGGCGAGGCGATGGCCCGCCCGGGGCCGGGCGCGCGCATCGCCGGGGCCAACCTCGAGGGCCCCTACCTCTCCCCGGCGCGCTGCGGGGCGCAGGACCCCGATCACCTCCGCCCCGCCGACCCCGGCGAGGTCGCCGAGCTGCTGGCCACCGGCCTCGTGCGGATCATCACCATCGCCCCGGAGGTCGAGGGCAACCTGCCGGCGCTGGCGCGCCTGGCCGAGGCCGGGGTCGGCGTCGCGCTCGGCCACGCCGACGCGACCTACGAGCAGGCGATGGCCGGCTTCGACGCCGGCGCGCGCCACGTCACCCACCTCTTCAACGCGATGCCGCCGCTGCACCACCGCGCGCCGGGGCTGCCCGCCGCCGCGCTGGCCCGCCGCGAGGCCACCGTCGAGCTCATCACCGACGGCATCCACCTCCACCCCGGCGCGATCGCCGCGGCCTGGGCGGCGCTCGGCCCCGAGCGCACCTGTGTCGTCACCGACGCGCTGCGCGCGACCGGCCTGCCCGAGGGCCGCTACCCCTTCGGCGAGCGCGTCGTCACCCACCGCGACGGGGCGATGTGGCGCGACGACGGCGGGCTGGCCGGCAGCGCCCTGACGATGGACCGCGCGCTGGCGGTCCTGCTCTCGGCGACCGGCGCGCCGCTCGAGACGGCGTGGCCGGCCACCAGCGCCACCCCCGCCCGCGCCGCCGGGCTCGCCCAGCCCGCCGCGCTCGAGCCCGGCGGGCTGCCCGACCTCGTCGTGCTCGAGGCCGACCTCACCGTCCGCGCGACCGTCGTGGCCGGCGAGGTCGTCCACGACGCCGCGGCTACGTCGTCCGGGTGACCTTGGCCAGCCCCGGCGGGTCATCGGGATCCCCGCCGCGGGCGCGCGCCAGCGCCACCGCGAGCAGCTGACCCGGCGCCACGGCCACCAGCGGCGAGGCCCACTCGGCCAGCCCACCGGCCACCGGCAGCCCGACGTCGACCGCCCCGAGCAGCGCCTCGACGTCGCTGACGGCCACGAGCCGCGCGCCACGCTGGGCCAACGGCTCGACGAGGTCGGCGACGTCGCCGTGGGCCCGCCCCGACGGGGCGACGAGCACGACGGGGAAGCCCTCGTCGACCACGGCGATAGGACCGTGGCGGAAGTCCGCCGACGACACCGGCTCGGCGACCATCCCCGAGAGCTCCTTGACCTTCAGCGCCACCTCGAAGGCCGTCGCGTAGTGAAAGCCCCGCCCGACGACCATGCTGCGCTGCGCCTCGACGAGCAGGCCCGCCGCCTCCGAAGCCGGCGCCGCGGCCGCCTCGAGCGTGGCCGCCAGCGCCTCGGGCACCGCCCGCAGCACCTCGACGTCCCCGGCGTCGCCCCGCAGGCCCGCCGCCAGCAGCGCCAGCGCCGCCAGCGAGCAGACGTAGGTGCCCGTGGCCGCGACCGAGCGCTCCTCGACGTGCAGCCCCAGCACCCAGTCGGCCTGCGCGGCCAACGGCGAGGCCGCGTCGTTGGTCACCGCCACCGTCGGGCGCCCCTGCGCCCGGGCCTGGGCGAGCACCGCGACGATGTCGGGCGACTGCCCCGACTGGCTCACCCCCACGACGAGCAGGCCGTCCATCGCGACCTCCGCGCCGTAGAGCGTCTGGATCGACGGGGTCGCCAGCGCCACCGGCAGCCCCGCCCGCACCCCCAACAGGTACTGGGCGTAGCGGGCGGCGTTGTCCGAGCTGCCGCGCGCGGCGATGAGCACCCCCGAGACCCCCGCCAGCTGCGACCCCAGCTCAGCCGCGCGGCCGGCCTCAGCGTCGAGCATCCGCGCCAACGCCTCGGGCTGCGCCGCGATCTCCGCATCGAGCCGTGACATCGGTGCCTCCTCCCGCCGGGCGCCCAAGCCTACGGGAGCGGCCCAGCGACGGCCTCGACCGCGGGCGTGGCCTGCGCGGCGCGCGGAGGGCCACGCCGGCCACGGCGACGGCACAGACCTGGTCTGGTCAGGTCTATCATGCGGTACGCTCGTCGTACCAGGGTCGAGACGAGCAGGGGGCTGGCGGCGATGGAGCGGATCGTGACGATCACCGAGGCCAAGGCGCAGCTCTCGCGCCTCGTGGAGGACGCCGCTGCCGGCGAGCGGGTCGTCATCGGCAAGGCCGGCAAGCCCATGGTGGTGCTCGAGCCGTACGCGGAGGACCCTGCCCCGCGGACGCTCGGAGGCTGGAAGGGCAAGGTCTGGATCGCCCCCGACTTCGACGACCCCCTGCCGGAGGAGCTCCAAGGGCACTTCGAGGGTCCGGACGCGTGAGGCTGCTCCTCGACACCCACGTGCTGCTGTGGGCGCTTGCCGACGACCCCTCGCTCTCGACGGCGGCGCGCGCGGCGATCGTCGACGGCCGCAACCGGGTCGTCGCCAGCGCGGTGAGCGCCTGGGAGATCACCATCAAGCGGTCCCTCGGCAAGCTCCGGACACCCGCGGACCTCGCCGAGGCGGTGGCGGCCCACCGGTTCACGCCCTTGGCCGTCAGCCTGGAGCACGCGCTGGCGGTCGGGGCGCTGCCGGACCTCCATCGGGATCCCTTCGATCGTCTGCTCGTGGCCCAGGCCGGTGTCGAGGGCCTCACGATCGTCACCCGGGATCGGGCGATCGCCCGGTACGACGTCGACGTCCTCGGCGCCTGAGCGCGCAGAGGGCCGTCCCTGGCCCGCGGGCATGCCCGCCGGGGCCCGGCGACGGCGAGCGAACCGCGCCGCTCAGGCCCGCTCGTCGGGCGGGCCAGGGCGCCACGCCCCGAGCTCGGGCTCGACGCCGTGGGGTGAGGGCTCGTAGATCGCCCCGGGCTCGAGGCCCTCGGGCAGGTAGCGCTGGGCCACCCAGCCGGTCGGGTCGTCGTGGGGGTAGCGGTAGCCCTCGCCGTGGCCGAGGCGCGCCGCGCCCTTGTAGTGGGCGTCGCGCAGGTGCGCGGGCACCGGGGCGTTGCCGAGGCGGGCCACCGCGGCGTCGGCGGCGTCCAGCGCCCGGGTGACGCTGTTCGACTTCGGGGCGAGCGCGAGGTAGGCGGCGGCCTCGGCCAGGGCGTAGCGCGCCTCGGGCAGGCCGATGGCCTCAAGAGCGCTGAAGGCGGCGACGGCGACCTCGAGGGCGCGCGGGTCGGCGAGGCCGACGTCCTCGCCGGCGAGGATGACCATCCGCCGGGCGAGGAAGCGCGGGTCCTCCCCGCTGGCGAGCATGCGCACGAGCCAGTAGATCGCCGCGTCCGGGTCCGAGCCGCGCAGCGCCTTGATGAACGCGCTGACCTGGTCGTAGTGCTGATCGGCGGCCTTGTCGTAGCGCAGGTGCGGCTGGCTGAGCGCGGTGGTGACGTGCGCGGGGGTCACCGCCTCGTCGCCGGCGAGGCTCGCGGCGGCCTCGAGGCCGGCCAGCGCCACCCGCGCGTCGCCGTCGGCGGCGGCGACGAGCGCGTCGATCGTGTGCTCGGCCAGTCGCGTGCCCGGCAGGCCCCGCTCGTCGGTGACCGCGCGCTCGAGCAGCGCGGCGACGTCGTCGGGCTCGAGCGGCTCGAGGCGGTAGAGCAGGCTGCGCGACAGCAGCGGGGCGTTGACCTCGAAGGAGGGGTTCTCCGTCGTCGCGCCGATGAGGGTGACCGAGCCGTCCTCGACGCCGGGCAGCAGCGCGTCCTGCTGCGAGCGGTTGAAGCGGTGGATCTCGTCGACGAAGAGGACGGTGGACCGGCCGACCTGCGCGCGGCGCGCCCGCGCCTCGTCGACGACGGCGCGGACGTCCTTGACCCCGGCGGTGACCGCGCTGAGCTCGGTGAACGCCGCCGAGGTCGTCTGGGCGATGACGTGGGCGAGCGTCGTCTTGCCGGTGCCTGGCGGTCCCCACAGCACGACGCTCGAGAGGCGGTCGGCCTCGATCGCGGCCCGCAGCGGCGCGCCGGGGCCGAGCAGGGCGGCTTGGCCGACGACCTCATCGAGGGTGGCCGGGCGCATCCGCGCGGCCAGCGGCGCGTCGCGGCCGGCCCCGCGCGCCCCGGCCTGGTGCTCGCCCTCACCGGCGCCGCCCCCACCGGCCGCGTCGCCGCCCGCACCGGCGCCACCCCCACCGGCCGCGTCGCCGCCCGCCGCAGCCGGCGGCGCGTCACGGCGCGGCCGCGGTGCCTGTTGGCGGCGTCGCGTCGCCGGCGTGGGCTCGCCCGGGTCGAAGAGGTGGTCGCTCATGCCCACCGACGGTAACCCACCCGGCTCGGCGGCGGGTGCGCCCTGCCGCGGGTCCGCGGGCCCGCGAGTGGCGGATCCCCGCGCTCACACCCCCCTCAACCGCCACTGGGCGGCGACCACGACTCTGGCCGAGGGCATCGACCTGCCGTTCAGGAATACGATCATCGCCGACTGGCTGGTCTGCCGCGGCAGCGCCGAGCGCCCGATGCCGCCGCTCCTGT
>JAWOAS010000188.1:0-7178 GCA_046498405.1 Egibacteraceae bacterium | reverse complement strand
GCGAGCTGGCGCTCCATCTCGACGGCGTGGTCGAAGTGGTCCTCGAGCGCGCGCTTGCCGCGCCCGGTGACGAGGAGCACGTCGTCGAGCTCGGCGGCGGCGGCCTCCTCGATGACATACTGGATCGCGGGCTTGTCGACGAGGGGCAGCATCTCCTTGGGCTGAGCCTTCGTGGCCGGCAGGAACCGGGTTCCGAGTCCTGCGGCGGGAACGACCGCCTTGCGCGCTCGCACACTCCGTCCTTTCTCTCCGGCACGTCGCCGTGGGAGTCTAGAGGTCGCCAGCGTGCACCGAGCGCCCCATCCGGGGAGGAGACCATGAGCGACGAGCGCAGCATCAGAGCGGACAAGGCGTCCCTGCGCGAGCGCGTGCTCGCCGGGCGTGCGGCCCTCGGGGACGCCCATCGCGCGAGCGCCTCGGAGACGATCCGGGCCCGCGTAGCCGCCCTCGAGCGCGTCGGCACCGCCCGCCGCATCGCCGCCTACGCGACCTTCGGCGACGAGGTCGACCTCGACGGTCTCATCGAGGGCCTCCTCGAGGCCGGTGTCGAGGTGTGCCTGCCGTTCGTCGACGACGACGGCGTCGGCCTCGCGCGCGTCGAGGACTTCGAGGGCCTCGTCGAGGGCTACCGCGGGGTGCGCGAGCCGCCGCCGGAGGCCCGCGAGCGCGTCGACCCCACCTCGCTCGACGTCGCGCTCGTCCCCGGGGTGGCGTTCGACCGCCGCGGCAGGCGGCTGGGCTACGGCGGGGGCCACCTCGACCGGTTGCTCGCCCTGCTCGGCGACGAGGTCTCCGTCGTCGGCATCGCCTACGCCGACCAGATCGTCGACGCGGTGCCGCGGGAGGCCCACGACGTCACCGTCGACACGATCATCACCGAGGACGACACCTTGAGCGTCCAGCACTGAGGTTTGCCGTAGCGCACGGGGAGCGCATACTGGGCGGGGTAGCGCTGGCCGTGCGGGGCCGGCGCCCGACGCGGGAGGGATGATGCCGACGTACGAGTACGCGTGCCGCCAATGCGGGGAGCACCTCGAGGTCGTCCAGTCGTTCCGCGACGATCCGCTCGACACCTGCGGGGTGTGCGGCGGGACGCTGCGCAAGGTCTTCAGCGCCGCGGGCATCATCTTCAAGGGCTCCGGCTACTACGTCACCGACACGCGGTCGGCGCAGCACGCCGCCTCGTCGCCGTCGTCGAACGGCACGAAGGGCGAGGCCGGCGGCGCCTCGGGCGAGGCCGGCGGCTCGTCGGGCTCCTCGGGCGAGACCGGCGGCTCCTCGGACTCGTCGAGCGCGTCGGGCAGCGCCTCGAGCGAGGGCTCGACGGCGAAGTCGGCCTGAGCCGGCAACTCCTCCACAGGCCGGTCGCGCGAGTCGCGCCGGGCTGACCCGGGGTCGGCGAGCATGGTCGCATGGCCTCGTCCCCCTCCCCGCGCCGCTGGCTGGCCGCCCGGCCCGTCGCCCTGCCGCGCGCCCTCGACGGGCTCGCCGAGCGCTGGGCGGCCCTGCCCCCCAGGGCCCGCACCGTCGCCGCCGGGCTCGTCATCGCCGTCGTCGTCGCCGGCGGCGAGGCGCGCGTGCTCTCGGCCGAGGGGCGCTGGGGCGGCCCGGCGGTCGCCGCGCTCGTGGCCCGCAGCGACCTTCCCGCCGGTGCCGCTCCCGACGTCGAGACCGTGCGCGTCCCGCCCTCGCTGGCCCCACCGCAGGCGGTGACCGAGGTCGACCCCGGCGCGCGGCTCGCGGTGCCCCTGCCCGAGGGCGGGGTGCTGACCGCCACCCACCTCGACGCCCGTGGGCCCGGGGCGACCCTCGAAGCCGGGGTGCGCGCGGTGCCGGTCCCCGTCGAGGCCGGCTGGGGCGTCGTGGCCGGATCCTTCGTCGACGTCTGGGTCCTCGACGTCGGCGAGGCGCCCGCCGAGCGGGTCGCGAGCGGCGCGGCGGTGCTCGCGCTCGACGTCGACGACGCCGGGCGGGCCACCGCCCTCGTGGCCATCGACGACGACGCCGTCGCAGCGACGACGACGGGGCTGGCGCTCGGCCGCTTAGTGCTCGCCCACTCCCCCACGTTGGCCGACTGTGCCCTCGCCACGCCGTCGCTGTCGGCGTGCGGCGACGCGCCGGGCGCGCCCGTGGGCTAGCTGCCCGAGAGCGTGAGCCCGTCGACGAGGAGGGTCTGCCCGCCCATGCCCCCCGCCACGGGGACGAAGCGCAGGTCCGCGCCGACGGCGACGACGCCGGCGAGCAGGTCGGGGATCGTCCCGGCGATCGTCGCCTCGCGCACCGGCTCGGCCAGCGCGCCACCACGGACCATGAGCCCGCTCGCGCCGACGCTGAGCTGGCCCGAGGCGGGGTCGGCGCCGGAGTGCAGACCCATGACCTGCTGGCAGTAGAAGGCCTCGCCCGCCTCGGCGAACAGCGCCTCGGGGCCGGCCGTCCCCGGCTCGAGGTAGCCGTTGCTCGGGCCCACCGACGGCGGCCCCTGGTGCCCCCGGCGCACGGCGTTGCCGGTGCTCACCGTCCCCTCACGGGCGGCGCTGCGGCTGTCGTGGAGGAAGCCGGCGAGCACCCCGCCCTCGAGGAGCACGGTGCGCCCGGTGGGCACGCCCTCGCCGTCGCGGGGGGCGCTGGCAGGGCCCTCGGGATGGCGGCCGTCGTCGACGAGGGTGACGTGGGCCGGGGCGAGGCGCTCGCCGACGCGCCCGGCGAAGAGGCTGCGGCCGCGCTGGACCGCCTCGGCGGTCAGGGCTCCGGCGAGCACCGCGAGCAGCTCGGCGGTGACCTGCGGGTCGAGGACGACCGGCAGGGCGCCGCTGGGGGGCTTGCGGCCTCCGAGCAGCCTGCCGGCCCGCTCGACGGCCTCGGCGGCCGCGCCGGCGACGTCGAGCGTGCGGGGGCTGCGGGTGAAGCGCACCCCGAGCGCCGAGGTCGAGCCGGCCTCGGACTCGCAGAGCGCCTCGACGAGGGCGTAGGCCTCGCTGCGCTCGACGCGGTCGCGGATGCCCGAGGTCGTGGCGATCGCCTCCTCGCCGACGCCGTCGCCGATGACCGCCGCGTCGACGCCCCTGGCGGGGGGCCCGGCGGTGCGCACCGCGGCCTCGAGCTCGAGGGCGAGCGCGACCCGCTCGTCGACGTCGACCTCGGCGGCGGTGGGGTCGAGCAGGCCCGCGAGCGGCGCGGCGTCGGCGGCGGCGGGCAGGACGTTGGCCTCGTCGGGATCGGCGGCCGCGGCGTTGCGCCGGGCGGCGGCCAGCGTCGCGGCGAGCGCCGCCTCGCCGAGGTCGGCGGTGTGGGCGTAGCCGAAGGCCCCGTCGGCGAGCACACGGATCCCCACGCCCCGGCTGCGCGACCGCGAGAGCGACTCGATGTCGCCGTCCTGGGCGCGCACGGTCGTCTCGGCGCGGTCGACGCCGTAGACCTCGAGGGCCTCGCCGGGCGCGGCCTGTCCGAGCACGCGGTCGAGGACGTCGGAGAGCTCGCTCACGCCCCGGTCCCTCCCACGGTGATCCGCTCGAGCAGGAGCGTCGGGTTGCCGAGGCCGGCGGGCACGCCCTGGCCGTCCTTGCCGCAGATGCCCTGGCGGACGTCGAAGTCCGAGGCGACCGCGCCGACGCTGGCCAGCACCGTCGGCCCGTCGCCGACGAGGTTGGCGCCGCGCACCGCCCGGGTGCGCTCGCCGCGCTCGATGACGTGCGCGAGGTCGACGCCGAAGACGAACTCGCCGGTGGCGGGGTTGACCTGCCCCCCGCCGAGGGCGTCGCAGTACAGGCCGTGCTCGACCCCGGCGATGACGGCCTCGGGGTCCTCCCCGCCGGGAACGATGAAGGTGTTCGTCATCCGCGGGATCGGCAGGTGGGCGTAGGACTGCCGACGGCCGTTGCCGCTGCGGGGCACGCCGAGCTGGGCGGCGCGGACGCGGTCGGAGAGGTAGTCGGTGCAGACGCCGGCGTCGAAGAGGACGGTGCGCTGCGCCGGCTGCCCCTCGTCGTCGAGGCCGTAGGAGCCCCAGTGGCCGACGAGGCTCGCGTCGTCGACGACGCTGACGGCCTCGGTGCCGATCCGCTCGCCGCGCCGTCCGGCGTAGACGCTGGCCTCCTTGGCCACGAGGTCGGCCTCCATGCCGTGCCCGCAGGCCTCGTGGAAGAGGACGCCGCCGCTGCCCGGGGCGAGCACGACCGGCAGTTCGCCCACCGGCGCGGGCTCGGCGTCGAGGAGGGTCACCGCGCGACGGGCCGCCCGCGCCCCGACGGCCTCGGGCGGGTGGGCGTCGAAGAGCTCGTGGCCGACCGAGCCCCCAGGGGCCTCGTGGGCGGTCTGGATCTCGCCGTCGCGGGCGGCGACGGCCTGGGTGACGAGACGGGTGCGCACGCGCTCCTCGCTCGAGCGGTGCCCCTCGGAGTTGGCGAGGAAGACCCCCTGGACGATGTCGGCGTAGCGCACCGCGACCTGGACGACCGCGGGGTCCTCGCTGCGCGCGGCGTCCTCGGCGCGGCGACACAGCGCCGCGAGGCCCGGGCCGTCGACGGCCAGGGGGTCGCGCGCGACGGGGTGGCGCACCGGCGCGACGACCTCGGTGAGGTCGGCCACGCGCACCCGGGCGCTGCCCTGCACCGCGGCCGCGGCGGCCTTCGCGGCGTCGAGGAGCGCCTCGCGGGACAGGACGTTGGTGTAGGCGTAGCCGGTGCGCAGCCCGTCGACGACGCGCACGCCGGCGCCGAGGTCGAGGCCGCTGACGACGTCCTCGACACGCCCGTCGTCGAGCCCGACCGAGCGGCTGCGCCGCCGCTCGGCGTAGACCTCGGCGAAGCCCGCGCCGCCGGCCAGCGCTGCGGTGAGGACCTCAGCGACGAGGCCGTCGTCGAGCATGTGGGGGGTCTCGGTCATCCCGGCAGGCTAGCGGGGCGTCCGACCGCAGCCAACCACGCAGAGCCGCTGGCGGCCAACCCCGCAGAGCCGCCGGTGGCCGGCGTCGGCCTCGCCGTCGTGCGAGGATCGGCGACAGCAGCCGGCCGCCGGCGCCCACCCCACGGCGGCCCCACCCCAGGAGGACGACCGTGGCCCAGCCCCGCGTCGGCGTCGTCGGCGCCGGACAGCTCGCCCGCATGATGCTGCCCGAGGCGATCGCCCTCGACGTCGGCCTCGCGCTGCTGGCCGCCGACCCCGCCGACGCCGCGGCCCAGCGCTGCCCCGACGTCACCGTCGGCGGCGACCTCGCCGCCTTCGCCACCGCCTGCGACGCGCTGACCTTCGACCACGAGCTCGTCGACCCCGACGCCCTCGCGAGGGCCGCCGAGGCCGGGGCGGTGCTGCGACCCTGCCCGCGGGCGCTGCGCTTCGCCCAGGACAAGGTCCACCAGCGCACGCAGTTCGCCGCCCACGGCCTGCCGGTGCCCGAGCACGCGATCGCCGAGCACGCCGACGGCGTGCGCGCCGCCGGCGAGGCGCTCGGCTGGCCGCTCGTGCTCAAGGCCCCGCTCGGCGGCTACGACGGCCGTGGCGTCGTCACCGTCGACGGCCCCGACGCCGCCGGGGCGGCCCTCGAGGCGCTCGGCGGCCCGCCGGCGCTCGCCGAGCGCGCCGTGACCCTCGACGCCGAGCTCGCGGTGCTCGTGGCCCGCCGCCCCAGCGGCGAGACGGTGCGCTACCCGCCGACGCTGACCGTCCAGGCCGGCGGCATCTGCACCGAGCTGCTCGCCCCCGCCGACCTGCCGCCGGCGGTCCTCGAGGCCGCCGGCGCGGTCGCCGACCGCGTCGCCGCCCTCGTCGACGCCGTCGGCGTCCTCGCCATCGAGCTCTTCGTCGAGGACGGCGAGGTCCTCGTCAACGAGGTCGCGACGCGGCCGCACAACTCCGGGCACTGGACGATCGACGGGGCGGTGACCTCGCAGTTCGCCAACCATCTGCGCGGCGTGCTCGACTGGCCGCTGGGGTCGACGGCGATGACCGTCGGCGCGGCGGCCACGGTCAACGTCCTCGGCCCCGCCGACGGCCACGACCCGCGCGCGGCCCGCGCGGCGACCCTCGCGGTGCCGGGCGTGGCCGTGCACTGGTACGGCAAGGGCGCCCGGCCGGGCCGCAAGCTCGGGCACGTCACCGCCGTCGGCGAGGACGCCGCCGAGACCCGCGCCCGGGCGCAACGGGCCGCGGCGATCCTCCTGGGAGAGGAGGCCGGGGATGGCCGCTGACCCGATCGTCGGGGTCCTCATGGGCTCCGACAGCGACCTGTCGGTGATGGGCGAGGCCGCCGAGGCCCTCACCGAGCTCGCCGTCGCCCACGAGGTGCGGGTGCTCTCGGCGCACCGCCGCCCCTTCGCGATGCTCGACTACGCCGCGCAGGCGCGCGAGCGCGGGATGCGCGTGCTCGTCGCCGGCGCCGGCGGCGCCGCCCACCTGCCCGGCATGCTCGCCTCGGCCACGACGCTGCCGGTCATCGGCGTGCCGGTGCCGCTGCGCACCCTCGACGGCCTCGACTCGCTGCTGTCGATCGTGCAGATGCCCAAGGGCGTGCCGGTGGCCACCGTCGCCGTCGGCGGGGCGCGCAACGCCGGCCTGCTCGCCGCCCGCATCCTCGCTACCGCCGACGCCGCGCTCGCCGCGCGCCTCGAGGCCTACCGCGAGGAGATGGCCGCGGCCTCCGAGGCCGCCGACGCCCGCGTGCGCGGCGACGACGCCGGCTGACGGCCGCGGCGCTCCGGCGGCGGGGGACCTCAGACGATCCGGCGGTCGGAGGCCCAGCGGGTCAGCTCGTAGCGGCTCGAGAGCTGGAGCTTGCGCAGGACCGCCGAGACGTGGGTCTCGACGGTCTTGATCGAGATCTCGAGGCGGCGGGCGACCTGCTTGTAGGCGTAGCCGCGCGCGATGAGCCGCAGCACCTCCCGCTCGCGGGCGGTGAGCTGGTCGAGGTCGGGGTCGGCCGGCGGCCGGGCCTCCGCAGCGAAGGCGTCGAGGACGAACCCGGCGAGGCGGGGACTGAACACCGCGTCGCCGTCGTGCACGCGGGCCACCGCCTCGGCGAGCTCGGCCGGGGCGATGGTCTTGGTGACGTAGCCGCGGGCCCCGGCGCGGATCACGGCGATGACGTCCTCGGCGGCGTCGGAGACCGACAGCGCGAGGAAGCGCACCTCCGGCGCGGTGGCCAGCACCCGGGCGATGACCTCGGCGCCGCCCCCGCCGGGCATGTG
>JAWOAS010000180.1:0-3402 GCA_046498405.1 Egibacteraceae bacterium | reverse complement strand
TTGAGGCAGACGTCGCCGTAGTCGATCGGGGTGGCGCGGTGCTCGTCGTCGAGGATGAGGTCCTCGTCGACGTCGTCGAGGCGCGGGGAGGTGTAGGGCACGAAGAGGTCCTCGTCGAGCGCGCGCGAGAGGAAGGTGTTGTCGACGCCGAAGAGGAGGTCGCCCTGCGGGGCGTCCTTGGTGAGGATCGCCTGGTTCA
This sequence comes from Egibacteraceae bacterium, assembly GCA_046498405.1. Taxonomy (GTDB): domain Bacteria; phylum Actinomycetota; class Nitriliruptoria; order Euzebyales; family Egibacteraceae; genus T1Sed10-49. The sequence continues at coordinate 3,203 of JAWOAS010000180.1, read as the reverse complement.
GCGCGGTGCCGGCGTCGCCCGAGGGCACGACGCTGACCTCGATGCCGGTGTCCTCGGTGAACGACGCGAGGACGTCCTCGCTGACGTTGAAGGAGTCGTGGGTCAGCAGGGTGAGCTCGCGCGGCTCCTCGGCCTCGGCGTCCTCGGCGTCGTCGGCCTCCTCGGCGTCCTCGTCGGGCTCCTCGCCCTCGTCGGCCTCGGCGTCCTCGTCGGCCTCGGCGTCGGCGTCGTCGTCGGCCTCCTCGGTGGGCTCGTCCTCGGCGCAGGCCGCCAGCGCGAGGGCCAGGGCCAGCAGCAGCGCGGCCAGCGTCAGCGGCAGGCGCGCCGCACGGGCGCGGGTCAGGGGCATCGGGGTCATCGTCATCCTCCAGCGGCGGTCGAATCGGGGGTGTGCGCACCCGGCTGGATCGCGAGGAGCACGCCCTCGGCCAGGGTGATGGTGGCCTGCCGGCCGGCCAGGGCGTTGCTCACCCCGCGGGTCGAGCCCGGCCAGAGGGTCTCCCCGGCGAGCGGGTAGGCCAGACCGGTGGTCTCGACGCCGCGGGCGGGTCCGCCGACGGCGAGCAGCGAGACGACCTCGCCGTCCTCGCCGGTCAGCACGGCCCGCTCGCGCACGACGGCGACCGTCGCCGTGCCCATGAGCGCGCCGACCTCGAGCGCGGCGTAGCGCTCGGAGGCCAGCAGCAGCGCGCCGGCGAGCAGGTGGTCGAGGCGCCCACCGTGGCCGCCGACGACGGTGACCCTCGCCGGGGCGTCCTCGCGCGCGGCGTCGAGCGCGAGCGCGAGGTCGGTGGCGTCCTTGGCGGCGGAGTGACGCTCGACGCGGGCGCCGTCGGCCTCGGCCCGCGCGAGCAGCGCCGGGTCGACGGAGTCCATGTCGCCGACGACGAGGTCGACGGCGAGGCCGAGGGCCTCGGCGGCGGCCAGCCCGGAGTCCGCGGCGATGACGCGGTCGGGCCTCGGCAGCGCCGCGGCCAGTGAGGCGGGCACGGGGTCGCCGCCCGCGAGCACGACGACCTCGCGGGGAGTGGAGCGCTCGATCATCGCCACCTCCCTCCGCTGGCATTACCCAGCTCAGGTTCCACGGGTCGGTGACGGACGACAGGCGGTGGCCCGACGCGGTCACCCTCTCAGCTCGGCCTCCCCGAGCTCCCCGGGTGTCGCACGCACGGCCGCGGACGCGCCCGTGCCCTGCAGACGGTAGCGCGGCGGGTCCCCGGCGTCCACGCGATGCCGCGGGCCCCCACGGCCGGGGCCGCCCCGCCGGCCCTCAGTCGCGGGCGAGCAGCCCCACCGCCCAGCTCACGAGCCCCACGACGACGGCGCCGAGCAGCGCAGCGAGGAAGTCCTCGACGACGAAGTCGAGCGCGAGCTGGGAGGCGATCCAGCCGACGAGCTGGAAGAGCACGGCGTTGACGATGAGCGCGAAGAGGCCGAAGGTCAGCACGTAGAGCGGCAGCGCGAGGACCTTGAGGATCGGCGCGATGATCGCGTTGACGACACCGAAGACCACCGCGACGAGGCCGAGGGTGATCGCCTGGTCGGTGCCCTCGCCACCGACCTCGACGCCGGGCACGAGCGCGGTGGCCACCCACAGGGCGACACCGGTCACGACGATGCGGACGATGAGGTTCACAGCGGGCCTCCAGGCTCGGGTGCCGGCCGCCTGGTCGTCGGGGCTCGGGTCCGGGTGGCGGGGGCCGGCGGCGACGGCATCGTAACGGGTGCGACCCCTCACCCTGCGGCGCGCGGCCCGGTCGGTGGCGCACGATCGTGGGGAACACCGGCGCCTCACGCGCTGTTGGCCCCTGGCGGGCGACGACGAGAGGACGAAGCCGTGGGCGACGCGCAGCGCGAGGTCATCGACCGCATCCTCGACACCGCGAAGGTCTTCGCCGTCGTCGGGGCCTCGCCGAGCCCGGGGCGGCCGAGCCACCAGGTCATGGGCGTCCTCGAGGAGCACGGCTACGAGGTCCATCCGGTCCACCCCGGCCAGGAGGAGATCCGGGGCCACAAGGCCTACCCGTCGGTGGCCGACGTGCCGCGCCCGATCGACGTCGTCGACGTCTTCCGCCGTTCCGACCGTGCCGGCGCCCACGTCGACGAGGCGATCGCCGCCGGCGCCAGGGCGGTGTGGCTGCAGCTCGGCGTCGTCGACGAGGAGGCCGCGGCGCGGGCGCGAGAGGCGGGCCTCGACGTCGTCATGGACCGCTGCCCGGCGATCGAGCTGCGCCGGCGCGCGCGGCGCTGAGCGCGGCCCCGCCGCCCGGGCCGCTCCAAGGCCCGTGGCGGGCAGCACTGGGTGCGGCGGCGCGGCAGGTCGCGGTGGGATCGGTGGTACCCGCGGCAGGATTCGAACCTGCGGCCTACTGCTCCGGAGGCAGTCGCTCTATCCCCTGAGCTACGCGGGCGTGTCGCGCGCCGGCTCCCTCCTTTCAGGGTCTGACCAGCGGCTTTCCTTTCAGCGGCCGTCCATGCCGTGACCCGGTGCCGCTGGGTCAGTTGCCATGAACTGCCACATGTTTCCGGCCGAGGTTGTCCGAGGCTTGTCCCTGGCTTGTCCCAGACGGATGCTCGAGTGTGCTCGCCGAGCGTCAGCCACAGTAGCAGATCCACGCGGGGCGTCCGAGCCGAGGAACTGGGGGGTCGTGAGGCGTGGAGGAAGGCTGTTCTTGTTCCGGCGGTGAGCGAGAGGGGAGACTCGTGCCCTCCAGCCAGGGAGAAGGGGTCGGCACGAAACGGGTCAGATGAACATCTGGTGTTCTCGCTGGCCAGCGGTTGCTTCCCGGCTGAACTAAAAGGCTGGCAAGGGAATCCTCCTGTAATAATGTCAACTGGTCTTGGGAATGTATCTTCTTTGACATCTTTTATATCTCCTACTATTGGGATGTTAGGAAAGTTTTTACTTAATACTTTTTGGCAAAATTGGTCTATCTCAACAAATCCTATTGTTTCTATCCCTGCCCACTGACAGGCTAGGGCAAAGCCACCAATTCCCGAAAACAAGTCCAAGTGTGTTAGCATCCATTCAATCTCCATCCCATGTAAATCAGCACGATGCTATGCCTTCACTTTCTTTGGGTTGTTCTCAGGGATCGCCCGCGTGACGCCTTCCGCTATCAGGTCGTAACCGGCCAGCATGAGCCGCACCACGAACTGGCATGATGCCAGCACCACGTGAAGGCTGGACACCACGACCATGA
>JAWOAS010000018.1:0-8196 GCA_046498405.1 Egibacteraceae bacterium | reverse complement strand
CCGGTCGCTCACAGCGCCGCGACCCGCCACTCGCCGCGCCGCGCGCGGCTCCCAGCCACTGCCGCGGGGCGGCGGAGGGGGTGCGGGGGGCGGCTCAGCGGCCCTCGAGCTTGCGGACGACGTCGGGGTCGAGGCGAGCGGCGACCGCCGGCGGCAGCGTCGCGCCGAAGGGATTGGCCCGCCGGAAGGCGCAGACCTCGCAGAGCTCAGCGCCGGTGTCGGGGAAGGTCGTCCCGCAACGGCGGCACACCGCCTTGGCGATCTCGTCGAGGTCGACGACGTCGTCCTCGAGCAGCGCGTTGAGCCCCCAGTGCTCCGGGGCGGACAGGGCGCTCTCCGGGCACAGCTCGAGGCAGTCGCCGGCGCCGCCGCACGCTGCCGGGTACTGCCGCAGGACCGTTCGCGTCACCGTCGCGCCGTCGGGACCGGTCTCGGCGACATCGACGAGGGCGAGGGCGTCCTCGGGGCACGCGCGCACGCAGACCCCGCAGGCGGTGCAGCCCTCCGAGACCAGCGCGAGGCCCGGACCGGGCAGGTCGGCGGGACAGGGCGGCGGCTCGTCCGCGCCGGAGCGATCGCCGTCGGCCGGCTCGCCGCGGTCGCCCGGGGCGCCGTCGGCGGCCGCAGCGGCCCCGGCGGCGGGACCGGCCTCATCGGCGTCGGTGCCACCAGCAGTGGGAGTGGTGTCGACCGCGTCGGCGGCGGGACCGGCGTCTCCTTGGTCAACCCCACCAGGGGTGGGAGCGGTGTCGGCGTCAGCGGCGGCGAGGGCGCGCAGCGCGGCGACGAGCCGGCGGTGGGCGCTCGCGCCGGGGTCGGGGGTCGCGTCGGACTCGGGCAGCATGAGCAGCCGTCGGCGGCTCACCGCCATGACCGTCGCGTCGAGGACGCGGCGGCGGCGCTGCTGCTCAGGCTCCCGCTCGCAGCGCACGCGGTCGCCGGCCCCCAGGGCCGCGAGCACCTGCCCGGCGCGGCCGAGCAGCGCCTCGGTCGCGGCGGGGTCACCGCAGCCGTCGGTGCGCACCCACACGTGCTCGGCGCCGAGGTCGAGGAGCTCGTAGAGGAGGTGCTCGGCAAGCTCGGCGGCGCAGACCGGCAGCACGACGACCGCCCGGCCCTTCGTGCCGCGCTCGGGTGCGGGGTGCTCGGCGCAGGCGAGCTCGAGCTCGATGGGATCGCGTTGGCGCGCGACCCAGGCCAGCAGCGGCTGCACCCGCTCGGCGAGCGTCGCGCCACCGGCCGCCTGGCCCGTCATGGCCGCAGCGCCCTCCCGAAGACGCGCCCGGCGAGGTGCTCGAGGGTGCCGAAGCCCAGCGCGCTGACCCCCTGGTAGAAGGCGGTGTCGGCGGACTCGCCGATCATCACCATGAGGTCGGGTCCCCAGACGAGGAGGTGGTCGTCGAGGAACTCTCGCAGCGCGTCAAGGATCCGGGCGCGCTCAGCCTCGTCTCCGGCCTCGAGCGCGTCGAGCGCGCGGGTGGCGAGCGCGGCGACGAAGGCAAGCTCGAGGCCGATGTGGTCGTCGGGGTCGCGCCCCGCCCGCGGGGCCGCGAGGTCGAAGCGGGCGTAGAACGCCCGCACCTGCATCGTCTCCTTCTCGAAGACGAGCCCATCGGTGGAGCGGTGCACCGACTCGTAGGGGGGTGCGAGCAGGGTGTCCGGCCCGACGAAGAGCCGGGCGTGGTCGCGCTTGATGACGCGGGCGTCCTCGCCCCGCTCCGCCGAGGCCGCGAGGAGCTCGAGGCCGCGGCTGGTGACCTCGCTTGGCGGCAGCGGCCAGTCCGCGAGCAGCGCGGGGTCGCGGGTGCCGTCGAGCACGTCGTCCCCCGGCGCGGCGAGCAGCAGCCGCGACAGGAACGTCGTCGCGGCCGCGAGGCCGTCGAGCTCCTCGGCGGAGAGGTCGACCACGCCCCCGAGCCCGCTGGGGGCCTCGGGGGCGTGCTCGGGGTGCGCGTCGGTCATTGGGGGTCGCTCACATCCCGATGCGGGTCATCGACTCGTAGAACAGCGTCCGGCCGATGAACTCCCCGACGAGGACGAGCCCGAAGGCCGCCGTCGCGACGACCGCGAGGGGCTGTGGGTTGGACTGGGTCCGCGCCGCGAAGCGGTAGACGAAGAGGCCGAGCAGACCCGCCCCGAGGAAGACGAGGGCAAGACGCAGGACGAAGAGCCCGCCGGAGAAGACCTCGGCGCTGGCCACGGCAGCCGCACCGCCCTGCGACAGCTCGTTGAGGTGCAGCGGGACGACGATGAACGCCGCGCCGAGCAGGACGATCGAGGCCACGGCGATGCCCTTGAGGCTCGTCGTGATCGTCTCGAGGTCCCGCGCGTCGATCTCGGGCTCCGCGCCGTCCTCGGCCATCTGCCGCCGGCGCCACATCACCGTGCCCATGAACGCCGCGCCGACCGCGAGGCTGCCGAGCAGGAGGGTCGTGATCGTGAACTGCACCGGCGTGACCCAGGTCTGCCAGGCCGGCACGACCTCGAGGGAGGTGTAGACCATGCTCATCGACACGACGAGCCCGACGCCGACGAGCGCGGTGAGCGCGGCGAGCACCCGCCGCAGCGCCGCGCTGCCCCACTTGAAGTACTGCGTGGCCGCGAAGACGAAGCCGAGGCCGGCGAAGCCGAGGCCAAAGGCGATCTCGCGGCTGAGCCACGAGGCGTCGAGCGACCGCAGCACGTTGATGGCGTTCATCGGCGTGCCGAGGTGGAACACCGAGGCGATGAGCCCGAGCGCCAGGGTCACGCCCACGGCGTAGAGCGCGGGGTCGGTGATGCGGTCGACCTCCTCGGCGCTGCGCCCGCCCCGGACCTGCGCGGCGAGCTGCACGACGCCGAGGACGATGAAGGCGCCGACGCTCATCTGGGCGAAGATGGTGAAGACCACCATGGAGAGTTCGGTGAACATGACCTAGACCTCCAGCGGGTTCTGGATGGAGCCGGTGCCCGCACCGGTCGCCTGCGCGTCCCGGTGGGGCGTGATGACGAGACGGGGGTTGGTGATCGAGGGGTCGGGCAGCGGCTCGATCGCGTCGACGTCGCCGTACTTGGCCCGAAGCTCGTCGATCGGGCCCCAGTCCAGGGCCCGGGAGGGGCACCCGGCGACGCACGCGGGCTCGAGGCCCTCCTCACGGTAGTCGGTGCAGAGATCGCACTTCGTCATCACGCCCTGCTCGGCGTCGAACTGCGGCGCGGAGTAGGGGCAGGCCCATTCGCAGTAGCGGCAGCCGACGCAGAGGTCCTCATCGACCGCGACGACCCCGTCGTCGCGCTGGTGCATCGCCGTGGTCGGGCAGACGTCGGCGCACACCGGGTCCTCGCAGTGGTTGCAGGCCATCGACATGTACGTCGCGAAGACGCTCGGGCTGAACGTGTCCCCGTCGAACTGCCATGAGCCGCCACCGTGCTCGGCGACCCTGCGCCACGTCACGCCGACGGGCGAGTCGTGCTTGTCCTTGCAGGCCACCTGGCAGGCCTTGCAGCCGTTGCAGAGGGTCTGGTCGAAGTAGAAGCCCAGTTGCGTTGACATCGTCGCCTCCCCCTTCCTCAGGCCCGCTCGATCTGAACGAGCATCGTGTGCTGGGCGTTGCCCTTGTGGATGGGCGACTGCAGCCAACTCGTGAGGGTGTTCGGTGAGCCCCCCACGTCGACGCCCTGCTCATCGGGCTCGTACCAGGCCCCGTGCGGCACCGAGACCACCCCCGGGGCGATGCGGTTGGTGACGCGGGCGTTGACCCGCACCCGGCCACGGTCGTTGAAGACCTCCATCTCGTCGTCGTTGGCGATGCCGCGTGCCTCGGCATCCCTGGGATTGACCCACGCCACGTGCGGGTGCGCCTCCTCGAGCCAGGGGATGTGGCCGTAGCTCGAGTGCGTCCGCTGCTTGACGTGATGGGCGATGGCCTGGATCGGATAGGTGTCGTCGGCCCGGGCCGCCTCGGCGCTCTCCTGCATCGCGAGGTACTCGGGCACCGCGGTGATGCGCTGTCCCTCGGGCAGCTCCCAGGTCTCGGCCATCTCCCACAGCTGGCTCGAGAAGATCTCGATCTTGCCCGAGGGCGTCGGCAGCGGGTTGGCCTCGGGGTCCTCGTGGAAGTCCTGCAGGGGGATGTAGCCCACGTCCGGCGGGTTCGGGTCACGCCAGATCCCCATCTCCTTGAAGTCCTCGAAGCTGGGCAGCTCGGGGATGTCCTCCCGCGAGGCGTCGAGGATGTGGCGGATCCACTCCTCCTGGGTGCGACCCTCGGTGAACTCCTCCTCGATGCCGAGCCGCTTGGCGATCTCGGTGCACATCTCGTAGACGGTCCTGCACTCGTAGGGAGGGTCGACGACCTGGCTGGCGAGGATCGCGTAGCCCATGTTGCCCGCGCTGCCCTGCGCGGCGAGGTCCAGCTGCTCGGCGTTCATCGCATCGGGCAGGATGATGTCGGCGTAGCGCGCCGAGACCGTCATGCGGTTCTCGACGTTGACGATCATCTCGCACTTGCTGTCGTCCTTGAGCAGCTCGGTCGTGCGGTTGATGTCGCCGTGCTGGTTGACGAGCGCGTTGCTCGCGTAGTTGAGGATGAACTTGATCGGCACCTCGAGCTGGTCGACGCCGCGGACGCCGGCGTTCGTCGCGGTCATCTCCGGGCCCTTCTCGACGGCGTCGGTCCAGGCGAACACCGGGATCGAGGCCTCGACGGGGTTGTCGATGATGAAGGGGTTGGCCAGGGGCAGGCCGTAGGAGCCCTCCCGCTCGCCCGTGCCGCCGCCGGACACGCCGACGTTGCCGGTCAGCGCCGAGAGGGTGAAGATCGCCCGCGCCTGGTTCTCGCCGTTGACGTGGCGCTGCGGACCCCAGCCCTGGTTGATGAGCACCGGCTTGGTCATCGCGATCTCGCGAGCCAGCCGCGTGATCGTGCCGGCCGGCACGCCGGTGATCGACGCCGCCCACTGCGGGGTCTTGGCCTCGCCGTCGGGGCCGTCGCCGAGGATGTAGGCCTTGTAGGAGCTGCCGGCGGGCACGCCCTCGGGCAGGTGCTCGTCGTCGTAGCCCTGGCAGCAGCGGTCGAGGAACTCCTGGTCGACGAGGTCCTCGGTGATCATCACGTGCGCCATGCCGGCCACGAGCGCGGAGTCGGTGCCCGGCCGCAGCGCGACCCACTCGTCGCCGAGCCCCATCGCGGTGTCGGAGTAGCGCGGATCGATGATGATCGTCTTGACCTTGGACTGCTCACGCGTCTGCTGGGCCACGTAGATCTCGCCGCCGCCGGACATCCGCGTCTCGAGGGGGTTGTTGCCGAACATCACCTGCAGGTTGGCGTTCTTCGCGTCGTCGAGGCTGTTCGAGCCGATCCAGCCGCCGTAGTGGTACTCCACCGCGCCCTGGATCTGCGCGGTGCTGTAGTCGGCGTAGTGGTTGAGGTAGCCGCCGGCGAGGCTGAGCAGGCGCGAGAAGGGCGTGCTGATCGGCGGCCAGCTCGAGGTGATCGTCCCACCGAGCGTGCCGGTGCCGTAGTTGAGGTAGAGGGCCTCGTTGCCGTACTCGTCGATGATCCGCTGGATGGCCTCGGCGACCTCGTCGTAGGCCTGCTCCCAGCTGATCTCCTCCCACTCCCCGCTGCCGCGCTCGCCGACGCGCTTCATCGGCACCTTGACGCGGTCGGGGCTGTAGAGCCGCTGGCGGTAGGCCAGGCCGCGCACGCACGCGCGGACCTGCTGGCTGCCGAGGTCGTCGTCGCCGGTGTTGTCGGGCAGGACCCGCACGACGCGCCCGTCGGCGACCTGCATGCGCAGGGGGCAGCGGGAGCCGCAGTTGACGTTGCAGGACGACCAGATGGTCTCGACCGCGTCGGCCTCCTCCTGCGCCGAGGCCGACAGCCCGGCGCCGGGCATGAGACCGAGCTGGCGCGTGCCGCTCGCGAGCGCGACCCCGCCGCCGGCCACCGCCGACCACTTGAGGAAGGAGCGTCGCGAGATGCCGCTCGAGGGGGCGTCGGTCGAGGGGTGGTGATCGCTGATCGTCGTCATCGCGCGTGCCTCTCGGTCGGCGAGCCGGTCGGTGCACGGCCCTTAGTGATCGTTTTCACGAGCGCTGGCGGCAGCCTAGGGGCGCGCTCGGCCCTGGTCGCCCGGCACCCGTCGCTCGCTGGGGGGGCCCTTTGGCATGAGTTCGCGACGGTCGCAGGTCCCGGTTGGGGGCAAACCGGCAGGCATCGCCTCGTGCCCGCCGGCTCGGGCCACCCGTCCCCACGCCCCGTCGCGCTAGCGTGCCGGGCGCAGACGGGCCCGGCCGGCGGCCGGCCCCCGTCCCGCGGCCGACCGGTCCGACCGAGGCGAAGGAGACGCGATGCGGGTGCGCGCGGTGGTGGGCGACAGCGGCAGCGGCAAGACGCTGCTCGTCGAGCGGCTCGTCGGCCGCCTGCACGCCGCAGGCCAGCGCGTGGCCTACCTCAAGCACGCCCCCCACGGCTTCGACCCCGGGCGGGCCGGCAGTGACACCGAGCGCGTGGCCGCCGCCGGCGCCGACGAGGTCGTGCTCGTCGACGGTGGCGGGGCGGTCCACCCGGTGGGCTCGAGTGCGGTGCGCTCGGCACCCGACCTCCTGCTCGGCGGCATCAGCGCCGACGTCGCCCTCCTCGAGGGCTGGACGGCGAGCAGCTGGCCGAAGCTGCGGGTGCGCCCGGCCGGCGCCGCTCCACGGGAGGTCGCCCCACCGATCCTCCTCGACCTCGAGTGCGGGCCCGACGGCTTCGCCGAGGCCGACCTCGACGCCGCCGAGGCGGTCGTGCTGCGCTCGGCGCGCCTGGCCACCGACCCCGTCGTCACCGTCCGCGCCGACGGCGTCGACGTGCCCGTCGGCGGGTTCGCCGCGCGGGCGGTCGCCGGGGCGGTCGGCGGCCTGCTCGGCGCCCTGCACGGCGTCGAGGATCCCCACGCCTTGAGCGTCGAGGTCCGCTGGCCCGAGCCCGACGCCGCGCAAGCCGGCTGAGCCGGGCCCCGCGCAACGGTTAGTCGGAGACGAGCTGCGGCAGCCCGGCGAGGTAGTGCCGCTCGATCGTCGCGAGCAGCTCGGCGCGCACGCGATCGGCCTTGCCGCCAAGGACCCGCAGGTCGGCCTCGACGAGCGCGACGCTCGTCGCGAGGTCGCGCTCCTGGAGGGCCTCGCGGATCCAGCGGGAGAAGTCGCCCCGGCCGGCGTGCTCGCGCAGGGCGTCCTCGTCGAGGCTGCCGAGGATCCGCTGGAACTCGCGGATGTTGCCGGCCACGCCGAGCTCGCCGTCGCCCCCGAAGCGGAACCGCAGCCCGTCGGGCAGCTGCGCCTCGGTGTACTTGTGCCAGTGACGCACGTGCGGCGAGCTGCGGTGGCCGGGCTCGAAGACCACCGGCTCGCACGGCCCGGCCAGGGGCAGTAGCAGACCCTGGCCCGGCTCGAGGCGGGCGAGCCCGGCCAGCGCCTCGGGCAGGCCGCCGCAGAGCGCGTCGACCGCGTCGCCGACGTCCTCGGCGCCCGGCCCGTCGCCGGGCAGGAGCACCGCGGCGTCGAGGTCGGTACGGACCGCCTCGGTGAGCTCGCCGGGACGGTACGTCGCGAAGACCCACCCGCCGCCGCCGACGAGCGCGGGCGCCGCCGGCGAGTCCTCGAGGGTGACGTGCGCCTCGTCGAGGACGATCCACTGCGGCGAGCCGCAGCGCTCCTCGAGCTCATGGACCAGGGGCAGGAGCTCGCGCTCGTAGGCCACGCGTTGGGCGGCGTCGACGAGGGAGAGGTCGACGACGACGCTGCCGAAGCGATGGCACAGCAGGGTCACGACCTCGCTTGGCGGGGGCGGGCCGCTCGGGCCGCCGGCGAGGACGATGCCGCGACGCGAGGCGAGCCCGACGTGGTCACCCTCGCGGTCGAGGACGAGGACGCCGTAGCGCAACTCGACGAGCTGCTCGACGAGCAGCCCGGTGAGGTAGGACTTGCCCGAGCCGCTCGGTCCGGTGATGAGCAGGCGGCTCTCCGAGGCCGGCAGCGTCACGGACTTGCCGTGGCGGGTCACCCCGAGCTCGACGCGGCGACGCTGGGGCACGAGGCGCTCCCGCCCGGCGAGGACCGGGCCGTCGAGGAGCTCGAGGACGCCCTGGCCGTCGGGCCGCTCGAGGACGAGGTCGGCCCGCTGCTTGAGGCTGTCGAGGCCGTCGGCCACGGCCACGCCGAGCTCGGCG
>JAWOAS010000150.1:0-16372 GCA_046498405.1 Egibacteraceae bacterium | reverse complement strand
AAGGAGAAGTTCGAGCGGTCGAAGCCGCATCTCAATGTCGGCACGATTGGTCATATTGATCATGGGAAGACGACGTTGACGGCGGCGATCACGAATGTGCTGCATAAGCACAATCCGGATGTGGCGTTCACGCCGTTTGAGGATATCGATAAGGCGCCGGAGGAGCGTGAGCGGGGGATCACGATCTCGGTGGCGCATGTGGAGTATGAGACGGAGAACCGTCATTACGCGCATGTGGATTGCCCGGGGCACGCGGATTATGTGAAGAACATGATCACGGGTGCGGCGCAGATGGATGGGGCGATCCTGGTGGTCAGCGCGGCGGATGGGCCGATGCCGCAGACGCGTGAGCATGTGCTGTTGGCGCGTCAGGTGGGGGTGCCCTCGATCGTGGTGTTCCTCAACAAGGCCGACATGGTCGATGATGAGGAGCTGCTCGAGCTCGTTGAGCTTGAGGTGCGGGAGCTGTTGAGCTCGTATGACTTCCCGGGTGATGACATCCCGGTGGTCAAGGGCAGTGCGCTGAAGGCGTTGGAGGGCGATGAGGCCTCGGAGGGGGCGATCATCGAGTTGATGGAGGCGGTTGACGCCTATGTGCCTGAGCCTGAGCGGGCGATCGACAAGCCGTTCTTGATGCCGGTGGAGGATGTCTTCTCGATCACGGGTCGGGGCACGGTGGTCACCGGCCGGGTTGAGGGTGGGATCATCCGCACCGGTGAGGAGGTCGAGATCGTCGGGTTGCAGCCGACGGCCAAGACGACGGTCACGGGTGTGGAGATGTTCCGCAAGCTGCTTGATGAGGGGCGTGCGGGCGACAACATCGGGGTGTTGCTGCGGGGCACGAAGAAGGATGATGTCCAGCGTGGGCAGGTGCTGTGCAAGCCGGGCACGATCACGCCGCACACCGAGTTCGACGCGCAGGTGTATGTGCTGGCCAAGGATGAGGGTGGGCGGCACACGCCGTTCTTCAACAACTATCGGCCGCAGTTCTACTTCCGGACCACGGATGTGACCGGGACGGTGACGTTGCCGTCGGGCACCGAGATGGTGATGCCGGGTGATAACACCGAGATGAGCGTGGAGTTGATCAGCCCGATCGCGATGGAGGAGGGGCTGCGCTTCGCGATCCGGGAGGGTGGCCGCACGGTGGGTGCGGGTCGGGTGACCAACATCCGCAAGTAGGCCACCGACCGGCCGGGCCCCACCCGGCCCCAGGCGGCCGTGAGCCCAGAGAGAGCCAACGATGCCAAAGAGCGATACGCGCCCCCAGGTCACCCTGGCCTGCACCGAGTGCAGGGAGCGCAACTACATCACCCGCAAGAACCGCCACAACCAGCGCGAGCGGCTCGAGATGCGCAAGCACTGCCCGCGCTGCAACGCCCACGTGGTGCATCGCGAGACGAAGTGAGGCCCCGCCTCGCGGCGTCGTGACCCGACGCCGGACCCCGCCGCGTCGACCCGGCGGGGTCTTTCGCGTTCGGGGGATCCGCGTCATGCTGGTGGAGAACCCAGCGATCAGGGAGGACCATGGCAGACCGACCGCGCACGAACGCTGAGATCATGGCCAAGGAGGTCCGACTCGTCGGACCGGAGGGCAAGCAGGTGGGCGTCGTGCCGCTGAAGATCGCGATCGACGCCGCCAAGGAGCTCGGCATGGACCTCGTCGAGGTCGCGCCGAACGCCAACCCGCCGGTGGCCAAGGTCATGGACTACGGCAAGCATGTCTACGAGACCGAGCGCGCGGAGCGGGAGCAGCGCAAGCAGCAGCGCGGCGGCGGGCAGAAGGCCATCCGGCTGCGGCCCAAGATCGACGACCACGACTTCGACACGAAGGTGCGCCACGCGCGCGAGTTCCTCTCCGAGGGGCACTCGGTGCGCCTGCAGATCATGTTCCGGCGGCGGGAGCTGCGTCGACCGGAGATGGGCGCCAAGCTCCTCGACCGCTTCGCCGAGGACGTCAGCGACCTCGCCAACGTCGAGTCTCGCGGCGGCATGGAGGGACGCTTCATCACGATGGTCCTCGCCCCGAAGGCCAAGAGCGCCAAGGGCAGCGGCGAGGAGAGCGCGCGCTGAGGGCAGCGCAGCCGCCAGCGCCGCCCGCCGGTGGGCCAGGGCCGGCGGGGCGGGCGTCGGGTGCCGTTGGGCGTGCCGCCGGCGCCCGAACGGTCAGGACAGGAGGGCGCGGATGAGCCTCAACCCGGCGCGCGTCGGGTACCGCTACGCGCCCTTCACCTACGAGGTCTCCCGTGAGAAGGTCCGCGAGTACGCCGAGGCCACCGGCGCGGCGACCGCCGCCCACGGCGCCGATCCGCGGGTCGTGCCCGACGCCGACGTGCCGGTCCCGCCGACCTTCGCGGCGGTGTTCACCCTCGCGCTCGAGCGCACCCTGCACGCCGACCCCGAGCTCGGGGCGCACTGGAACCTCGTCCACGGCGGGCAGGCCTTCACGTTCGCGCGGGCGCTGCGCGTCGGCGACGTGCTCGTCTGCACCCCCCACATCGTCGACATCACCTCGCGCAGCCGCATGGACATCCTCACCTTCGCCGTCGACGTCACCGACGCCGCCGACGACACCGAGGTCCTGCGCGCGGAGTCGACGGTGATCTTCTTCGACGACGAGGCCGCCTGATGCGTCGTCTCGTGGACGTCGCCGTCGGCGAGGCGCTGCCCGAGCGCGTCGCCCACCTCGACCAGGAGCGCGTCCTGCGCTACGCCGGGGCCAGCGGGGACTACAACCGCCTGCACTGGGACCCCGCCTTCGCCGCCCGGGTCAGTCCCACCGGGGCGGTCATCGCCCACGGCATGCTCTCGCTGGGCCTGCTGTCGGCGGCGGTGACCGACTGGGCCGGTGGGCCTGAGCACGTGCGCTCGCTGTCGGCCTCGTTCCGCGCGCCCTGCCCGGTCGAGGCGACGCTGCGGCTCGGCGGGGAGGTGCTCGAGATCGACGCCGAGGCGGCCACGGCCACGCTCGCGGTCTGGGCGGCGCTGGCCGACGGCGCGGCGGTCATCGACCGCAGGCGCTCCCGAGCCGTCGTCGCCCTCGACCCGGGGGAGGGCCGCTGAGACGGGCGCCTCGACGGCTACGCCTTCCCGAACGGCGGTTGTCGGCGGGCGGGCAAGGGGCCTATACTGAGCGGTGCGCTGCCTCCGGGCAGTCTTTTCTATGCCCGGTGCGCACGTGGAGGGGCGTAGCTCAATTGGCAGAGCATCGGTCTCCAAAACCGAAGGCTGGGGGTTCGATTCCTCCCGCCCCTGCTGACGGCACGCTCGCGCGGTGAGCCCGCCCGAGCGCCGCCGCATCGCCGCAACGCCCGGCTCCCGCCGGTGCAGAGGAGGAACGCGGAAGTGAGCCGCGAGTCGAAACGCGACAAGGAGCGCCTCGAGCGCCAGCACGAGCGCGCCGGGCAGTCCGGCAGCTCGGCCGACGCCGCGGCCGCCGCCGGCGGCTCGGCGCCCGGCAAGACGAAGGAGCGCACGAGCCCCGGGCAGTTCGTCCGGGAGGTCCGCTCGGAGCTGTCGCGGGTCCACTGGCCCGACCGCAAGCAGCTCACGCAGTACTCGATCGCGGTCCTCATCTTCGTGATCCTCCTCACGACCTACATCTTCCTCATCGACCAGGTCTTCGGCCAGCTCGTGCTCTGGGTGTTCGGATGAGCGAGGAGCGCGACCCCGTCTCCCCCGAGGAGGAGCTCGGCGAGGACCCTGCCGGCGAGCCCGACCCCGCCGAGCCCGACCCCGGCGAGCCCGGCCCCGGCGACGAGGATGAGCCCGCCCCCGGCGAGCAGGCCGCGGACGACGAGGACGACGCCGCCAGCCCCGACCTCGACGCGCTCGTCTCCGCCGTGGTCGCCGAGGCCGCCGAGACCCCGGCCGGGGAGGACGAGGAGGAGGGCGACGACCTCGAGGACCTCCTCGCCGCCGCCGGCGCGAGCACCGACGAGCCCGCCCCGAGCGTCGAGGACGTCTCCCGTGCCCTCGGCCTCGGCGAGGAGGAGGAGCCGGCCGCCGAGCCCGAGGCCGAGCCCGAGCCGCCGGCCGAGCAGGCCGAGGTCGCCACCGCGCCGAGCCGCGTCGACTTCGCGCGCCAGCCCGGCGACTACTACGTCGTCCACACGTACTCGGGCTACGAGGCCAAGGTCAAGGCCAACCTCGAGAACCGCATCCAGTCGATGAACATGGAGAACCGGATCTACGAGGTCATCATCCCGACCGAGGACGCCACCGAGATCAAGGGCGGCAAGAAGCAGACCGTCAAGCGCAAGGTCTTCCCCGGCTACGTCCTCGTGCGCATGGAGCTCGACGACGACTCCTGGTACGTCGTGCGCAACACCCCGGCGGTCACCGGCTTCGTCGGCCCGCCCGGCACCAAGCCCGTCCCGCTGTCCTACCGCGAGGTCGAGGGCATCCTCGCCGAGCCCGACGAGGAGGAGCGCGCCGCGCCGTCGGTGGAGTTCGAGGAGGGCGAGAACATCCGCGTGACCTCGGGGCCGTTCGCGGACTTCACCGGGACGATCGACGAGATCAACGCCGACGCGACGAAGCTCAAGGTGCTCGTCTCGATCTTCGGGCGCGAGACGCCGGTCGAGCTGACCTTCGAGCAGGTCGCGAAGCTGTAGCCACGCAAGCGTGGGAGGGCGCCCGCGCGCCCGCCAGGACCACACGACAGGAGCGAGGATGTCCAAGAAGGTCGCAGGACAGATCAAGCTGCAGATCCCCGCAGGGCAGGCCACGCCGGCCCCGCCGGTGGGCCCGGCGCTCGGGCAGCACGGCGTGAACATCATGGAGTTCTGCAAGGCCTACAACGAGCGCACGCAGGCCGACATGGGCGACGTCATCCCCGTCGAGATCACCGTCTACGAGGACCGCTCGTTCACCTTCGTGACGAAGACGCCGCCGGCGGCCAAGCTCCTGCTCAAGGCCGCGAGCGTCGAGAAGGGCTCCGGCGAGCCCAACCGCGCGAAGGTCGGCACCGTCAGCGCCGCCGACGTCGAGGCGATCGCGCAGCGCAAGATGGCCGACCTCAACGCCATCGACCTGCCCGGGGCGGTCAAGATCATCGAGGGCACCGCCCGCTCGATGGGGCTCACCGTCGAGCGCTAGCCACCGCATGAGGCGTGGGAGGGCGCAGCGCGCCCGCGAGCACCACGCAGGAGGGAACGACATGGGCAAGCGCAGCAAGCGCTACGAGGCCGCCGCGGCGAAGATCGACCGCTCGCGGCTCTACGGGCCTCCTGAGGCGATGCGCCTCGTCAAGGACACCGTCACCGTCTCCTACGACGCCACCGTCGACCTCGCGGTGCGCCTCGGCGTCGACCCGCGCAAGGCCGACCAGATGGTCCGCGGCTCGGTCTCGCTGCCGCACGGCATCGGCAAGGAGACCCGCGTCGCCGTCGTGGCCGACGGCCCCAAGGCCACCGAGGCCGAGGACGCCGGCGCCGACGTCGTCGGCGCCGAGGAGGTCATCGCGCTCATCGAGGCCGGCAACCTCGACTTCGACGCGGTCATCGCCACGCCCGACCAGATGGGCAAGATCGGCCGCTACGGCAAGGTCCTCGGCCCTCGCGGGCTCATGCCCAACCCCAAGTCGGGCACGGTGACGATGGACATCGCCAAGGCCGTCGCCGAGGTCAAGGCCGGCAAGGTCGAGTACCGCACCGACCGTCAGGCCAACACCCACCTCGTCATCGGCAAGGTCTCCTTCGAGGTCGCCCAGCTCGTCGAGAACTACCAGGCGGTCATCGACGAGCTCATGCGTCAACGGCCCGCCGCGGCGAAGGGGCGCTACCTGCGCTCCATCCACGTCTCGAGCTCGCAGGGGCCGAGCATCCCGCTCGACCCCGCCCGGACCCGCGAGGTGGCCACCGACGCCGCCTAGGACCCAGGGGGTCCCGCGCCCGGCCGTCGGCGCCGTTGCAGCCCGGCGGCCGAGGTCGTAGGCTCCCCGCCATACCGAAGACCGCTCGGCTCCGCAGGCATGCGGCGAAGGTGCCGGACCCCCGGCCAGCCAGCGCAGGTGCTGGGTGACGACCACCCGCCATCGCGCGCCTCCCGGTCTTCGGGGGGCGTTTCTCGTGCGCCCCCGCCTGCCGAGACCGACGAGAGCACGGAGGAGGAGCGCCGATGGCCCGCCCGGAGAAGGTCGCTCAGGTCCACGACGTGAGCGAGCGCCTCTCGACGTCGACCGCGGCGGTGCTCACCGAGTACCGCGGCCTGTCGGTCGGTGACCTCGCCGAGCTGCGGCGCCGCCTCCGCGAGGAGGACGCCGAGTACCGGATCGTGAAGAACACCCTGGCCCGCCGCGCGGTGCGCGACGCCGGCGTCGACCTGCCCGACGAGCTCTTCACCGGCCCGACGGCGATCACCTTCTGCGCCGGTGACCCCGTGGCCGCGGCCAAGGTCCTCAAGACCTTCTCCAAGGAGCACCCGGGGCTCGCGCTCAAGGCGAGCTACGTCGACGGCGGCCTGCTCGACGCCGAGGAAACCGCCAAGCTCGCCGACCTCGCCTCGCGCGAGGAGCTCCTCGGCCAGCTCGCCGGCATGCTCGACAGCCTGCTCGCCCAGCCCGCGCGCCTCGCCAAGGCCAACCTCGACAAGGTCGCGCGCCTGCTCGGCGCCTACCAGGACACCTACGACGGCGACGCGGCCGGCTCGGAGGGCGACGCCCCGAGCGCCGACGCCGAGGAGGCCGACGTCGCCGACGATGCCGAGGCCGGTGCCGAGGCCGGTGCCGAGCCCGGCTCCGACGAGGCCTAGCGCGACCCGCCCGCCACCAGCCCGACCCGACCGTCCGCACCCAGCCCCAGCAAGGAGCGCAGCACCATGGCCAAGCTCTCCACCGACGAGCTCCTCGACGCGTTCAAGGAGATGACCCTCCTCGAGCTGAGCGAGTTCGTGAAGAAGTTCGAAGACGAGTTCGACGTCAGCGCCGCGGCCCCGGTCGCGGTCGCCGCGCCCGGCGCTGCCGGTGGCGGCGCGGCCGAGGCCCCCGAGGAGGAGAAGGACGAGTTCGACGTCGTCCTCGCCGCGGCCGGTGAGAAGAAGATCCAGGTCATCAAGGAGGTGCGCGGACTGACGAACCTCGGGCTCAAGGAGGCCAAGGAGCTCGTCGACGGCGCGCCCAAGCCGGTGCTCGAGGGCGTGACCAAGGAGCAGGCCGAGCAGGCCAAGGAGGCCCTCGAGGCCTCCGGCGCCACGATCGAGCTCAAGTAGGCCATCGCGTCGCTGCGCGCGCGCCGGCTGCCCCCGCGGCCGCCGGCGCCGCCGAGGATGGCCCTTGACGCCCTGGGAGGCGCCTGGCACGCTCATCACCCACGTTGAGCGGCCACCTCCACCGAGGAGCTGCGTGCCAGATCTGGTCCCGCAACCCCTACGGCCAGCAGAGAGCGGTGTAGCCTCGCGCTACACTGCTCTTTCGCGCGCTGTCACGCTGGCGGCCCCGACGCCAGCGCCCACTTGCCGGCCGCCTGCCCCGCGGCGACGGCACCCATGACGCGCTGAGCGCGTCGTCTCGCGTCCACTGCGCAGTGTGAGGAGCAAGCCTTGTCGACCTCTCTCGTCCACGACGGCACGAACGCGCGCTCGGCGGAAGCCCGCATGACCGATCCGCTGCGGCACTCGTTCCACAAGATCGACGAGCCGATGCCCGTCGAGGAGCTCGACCTCGTCGCGATCCAGCGCTTGTCGTTCCAGTGGCTGACCGATGAGGGTCTCGGCGAGGTCTTCGAGGAGATCTCGCCGATCGAGGACTTCACCGGGCAGATGGCCCTGTCGTTCTCCGAGCACCGCTTCGACGACCCCAAGCACACCGCCGACGAGTGCAAGACCAAGGACCTCACCTACTCCGCGCCGCTGTTCGTCACCGCGGAGTTCGTCAACCGCTCGACCGGCGAGATCAAGTCCCAGACGGTCTTCATGGGCGACTTCCCGATGATGACCGACGACGGGACGTTCATCATCAACGGCACCGAGCGCATCGTCGTCAGCCAGCTCGTGCGCTCGCCCGGGGTCTACTTCGAGCACACCTACGACAAGGGCACCGGCCAGGACGTCTACGCCTGCAAGGTCATCCCCTCGCGCGGGGCCTGGCTCGAGTTCGAGACCGACAAGCGGGGCTTCGTCGGCGTGCGCGTCGACCGCAAGCGCAAGCAGCACATCACCGTCCTCTACCGCGCGCTCAAGGGGATCGTCTACAACCCCGAGTCCGGTGAGTACGAGCTCGCCGACCGCGAGACCCTCGACGCCCCGGTCAGCGACGAGGAGATCCTCGCCTTCTTCGAGGAGGACGAGGGCATCCGCGCCACGCTCGAGAAGGACCTCATCGACACGCCCGCCGAGGCGCTGCAGGACATCTACCGCAAGCTGCGCCCCGGCGAGCCGCCGACGACGGAGTCGGCCGGCGGGCTGCTCATCAACCTCTTCTTCAACCCCAAGCGCTACGACCTCGCCAAGGTCGGTCGCTACAAGGTCAACAAGAAGATGGGCGAGGAGCTCGTGCGCACCGGGCTCGCCGAGCCCGATGTCGCCAAGCCGCTGGCCGACGAGCCCGCGCCCGAGCACCTGCTCGCCGCGGCCGAGGGCGCCCGGGGCAACGGCGCGGCCACCCTCGACGGCGAGCTCGCGCCGCCGCCGTTCCGCCCGACGCTGACCAAGCACGACGTCCTCGCGACGATGTCCTACCTCGTGCGCCTCGCCGGCGGCGAGCCCGGCTACGACGTCGACGACATCGACCACTTCGGCAACCGCCGCCTGCGCAGCGTCGGCGAGCTCATCCAGAACCAGATCCGCATCGGCCTGTCGCGCATGGAGCGCGTCGTGCGCGAGCGCATGACGACCCAGGACGTCGAGGCGATCACCCCGCAGACGCTCATCAACATCCGCCCCGTCGTGGCCTCCATCAAGGAGTTCTTCGGCGCCAGCCAGCTCAGCCAGTTCATGGACCAGACCAACCCGCTGTCGGGGCTGACCCACAAGCGCCGGCTGTCGGCGCTCGGGCCCGGCGGGCTCAGCCGCGAGCGCGCGGGTATGGAGGTCCGCGACGTCCACCCCTCGCACTACGGGCGCATGTGCCCTATCGAGACGCCGGAGGGCCCGAACATCGGCCTCATCGGCTCGCTCGCGACGTACGCGCGCATCAACCCCTTCGGCTTCGTCGAGACGCCCTACCGCAAGGTCGAGCACGGAACGGTCACCGACCGCATCGACTTCCTCACCGCCGATGAGGAGGACCGCAACGTCATCGCGCAGGCCAACGCGCCGCTCGACGACGACGGCCACTTCACCAACGCGCTCGTGCTCTGCCGCGCGCGCGACGGCGAGGTCCGCGAGGTCCTGCCCGAGGAGGTCGACTACATGGACGTCAGCCCGCGGCAGACCGTCTCGGTCGCCGCGGCGATGATCCCGTTCCTCGAGCACGACGACGCCAACCGCGCCCTCATGGGCACGAACATGCAGCGCCAGAGCGTTCCGCTCATGCGCTCGCAGTCGCCATTCGTCGGCACCGGGCTCGAGGGCAAGGCCGCCCGTGACACCGGCGACGTCATCAGCGCCGACGCCGACGGCACCGTCGTCGAGGTCGCCGCCGACCGCATCATCTCCAAGACCGACGACGGGCGCCTCGAGAAGCACTTCCTCCGCAAGTTCGAGCGCACCAACCAGGGCACCTGCTACAACCAGCAGCCCCTCGTCGAGGAGGGCGACGCCATCGTCGCCGGGCAGGTCATCGCCGACGGCCCCTGCACCGAGCGCGGCGAGATGGCGCTCGGGGCCAACCTCCTCGTGGCCTTCATGTCCTGGGAGGGCTACAACTTCGAGGACGCGATCATCATCTCCGAGCGCCTCGTCAAGGAAGACGTGATGACCTCGATCCACATCGAGGAGCACGAGGTCGACGCCCGCGACACCAAGCTCGGCGCCGAGGAGATCACCCGCGACATCCCCAACGTCGGCGAGGAGATGCTCGCCGACCTCGACGAGCGCGGCATCGTCCGCATCGGCGCGGAGGTCGCCCCCGGCGACATCCTCGTCGGCAAGGTCACCCCCAAGGGCGAGACCGAGCTCACCCCCGAGGAGCGCCTGCTGCGCGCGATCTTCGGCGAGAAGGCCCGCGAGGTCCGTGACACGAGCCTCAAGGTGCCCCACGGCGAGTCCGGCCGCGTCATCGGCGTGCGGACCTTCGACCGCGAGGCCGGCGACGAGATGCCGCCCGGCGTCAACGAGCTCGTCCGCGTCTACGTCGCCCAGAAGCGCAAGATCTCCGACGGCGACAAGCTCGCCGGGCGCCACGGCAACAAGGGCGTCATCGCCAAGATCCTGCCCGAGGAGGACATGCCGTTCCTCGCCGACGGCACCCCGGTCGACATCATCCTCAACCCCCTCGGCGTGCCGAGCCGGATGAACGTCGGCCAGGTCCTCGAGACCCACCTCGGCTGGGTGGCCTCGCGTGGCTGGCAGTTCGACGAGCCGCCGGCGTGGTTCGACGCCGTGGGCTGGCCCGACGACCGCGTCGACGTCGAGGGCGGCCAGCGCATGGCCACCCCGGTCTTCGACGGCTGCAAGGAGACCGAGCTCACCGACCTCCTCGCCCACAGTCGGCCCAACCGCGACGGCGACCGCCTCATCGACCCCACCGGCAAGGCCGAGCTCATCGACGGGCGCACCGGCGAGCCGATCGACGAGCCGATCACCGTCGGCTACATGTACATCCTCAAGCTGCTCCACCTCGTCGACGACAAGATCCACGCGCGCTCGACGGGCCCGTACTCGATGATCACCCAGCAGCCGCTGGGCGGGAAGGCGCAGTTCGGTGGGCAGCGCTTCGGGGAGATGGAGGTGTGGGCCCTCGAGGCCTACGGCGCCTCCTACGCCCTGCAGGAGCTGCTCACCGTCAAGTCCGACGACGTCCTCGGGCGCGTGAAGGTCTACGAGGCCATCGTCAAGGGCGAGAACATCCCCGAGCCGGGCATCCCCGAGAGCTTCAAGGTGCTCGTCAAGGAGATGCAGTCGCTGTGCCTCAACGTCGAGGTGCTCTCCGCCGAGGGCCAGCAGGTCGAGTTCCGCGAGTCCGACGACGACGCCTTCCGCGCCGCCGAGGAGCTCGGCATCGACCTGTCCCGCCCCGAGCGCTACGGCGACGAGTTCTCCATCGGCGGCGGGCAGTCCTAGGCAGCGAGACCACGAGCACAGGAGCGCCACAGCATGCTCGACGTGAACACGTTCGACGAGCTACGAATCGGTCTCGCCACCGAGGACCAGGTCCGCATGTGGTCCAACGGCGAGGTCAAGAAGCCCGAGACCATCAACTACCGCACCCTCAAGCCGGAGAAGGACGGGCTCTTCTGCGAGAAGATCTTCGGCCCCACCCGCGACTGGGAGTGCTACTGCGGCAAGTACAAGCGCGTGCGCTTCAAGGGCATCATCTGCGAGCGCTGCGGCGTCGAGGTGACGCGCTCGAAGGTGCGCCGCGACCGCATGGGCCACATCGAGCTCGCCGCGCCGGTCACCCACATCTGGTACTTCAAGGGCGTGCCGAGCCGGCTCGGCTACCTCCTCGACCTCGCGCCGAAGGACCTCGAGAAGGTCATCTACTTCGCGAGCAACATCATCACCTCGGTCGACGAGGAGCAGCGCCACGAGGACCTGCCGACGCTCGAGGCCGAGATCGCCAACGAGCGCAAGCAGCTCGAGCAGCAGCTCGAGGTCGACCGTGAGCAGCTGCTCAAGGACCTCGAGGGCGAGCTCGCCGAGCTCGAGTCCCAGGGCGCGAAGGCCGACGCGGTGCGCAAGAAGCGCCGCGAGTACGAGAAGACCATCGCCTCGCTGACCGAGTCCGCCCAGGAGGACCTCGCGCGTCTCGACGAGGTCATGGACACCTTCAAGGCCCTCGAGCCCAAGCAGCTCATCGCCGACGAGCTGCTCTACCGCGAGCTGCGTGACCGCTTCGGGGAGTACTTCACCGGCGGCATGGGCGCCGAGGCGATTCGCGAGCTCCTCTCCTTCATCGACTTCGAGGCCGAGGCCGCCGAGCTCCGCGAGGTCCTCGGCGCCGAGGCCGAGAAGCTGCGCTCGGGCGCCCGCAAGGCGCGCAGCCAGAAGGCCACCCGCGCGGTCAAGCGCCTCAAGGTCGTCGAGGCGTTCCGCACGACCGGCAACGACCCCACGGCGATGGTCCTCAAGGCCGTGCCGGTCATCCCGCCGGACCTGCGGCCGATGGTCCAACTCGACGGTGGGCGCTTCGCCACGAGCGACCTCAACGACCTCTACCGCCGCGTCATCAACCGCAACAACCGCCTCAAGCGCCTCCTCGACCTCGGGGCCCCCGAGATCATCGTCAACAATGAGAAGCGCATGCTCCAGGAGGCCGTCGACGCGCTCTTCGACAACGGCCGTCGCGGGCGCCCGGTCACCGGGCCGGGCAACCGCGCGCTGAAGTCGCTCTCGGACATGCTCAAGGGCAAGCAGGGGCGCTTCCGCCAGAACCTCCTCGGCAAGCGCGTCGACTACTCCGGCCGCTCGGTCATCGTCATCGGCCCCGAGCTCAAGCTCCACCAGTGCGGGCTGCCCAAGCAGATGGCCCTCGAGCTCTTCAAGCCGTTCGTCATGAAGCGGCTCGTCGACCTCAACTACGCGCAGAACATCAAGAGCGCCAAGCGCATGGTCGAGCGCGCCCGGCCGCAGGTCTGGGACGTCCTCGAGGAGGTCATCCGCGACCACCCCGTGCTGCTCAACCGCGCCCCGACCCTGCACCGCCTCGGCATCCAGGCCTTCGAGCCCACGCTCGTCGAGGGCAAGGCCATCCAGGTCCACCCGCTCGTCTGCGCGGCGTTCAACGCCGACTTCGATGGCGACCAGATGGCCGTGCACCTGCCGCTGTCGAGCGAGGCGCAGGCCGAGTCGCGCATCCTCATGCTCTCGTCGAACAACATCCTCTCCCCGGCGCACGGCCGGCCGCTGGCCACCCCGTCGCAGGACATGGTGCTCGGCACGTACTACCTCACCTACGCCGAGAGCGCCGACGAGGACGGCAGCACGCCCCCGGAGGGCCTTGCCGAGGCGATCCTGGCCGGTGAGCGCTCGGTGCAGCGCTTCGGCTCGGCCGGCGAGCTCATCATGTCCCTCGACCTCGACGAGGTCGGCCTGCAGGAGTGGTGCGTCGTCCGGCTCAAGGACCGCGCGGTGCACGTCGGCGACGTCCTCGGTGAGGTCGACCCTGCCGACGTCGTCGAGGAGGGCGTCGTGCGCTCGAGCAAGGGCGTGCGCGTGCTCACCACCCCCGGCCGCGTCCTCTTCAACGAGGTGCTCCCGCCGGAGATGCCGTTCGAGAACCTCCTCGTCGGCAAGAGCAAGCTCTCCGACCTCGTCAACCGCTGCGCGGACAACACGACCCGTGCGGTGACCGCCAACGTGCTCGACGGCATGAAGGACATCGGCTTCCGCTACGCCACGAAGGCCGGCGTGACGGTCTCGATCGCCGACCTCGAGACGCCCGACGCCAAGGCCGGCATCCTCGCCGAGCACGACGACATGGCGCTGAAGGTCGAGAAGCAGTTCCGCAAGGGCGTCATCACCGACGACGAGCGCAAGCAGGAGCTGCGCGAGATCTGGACCGACGCGACCAACCTCGTCGCCGAGCGGATGGAGGAGAACTTCAGCCGCCTCAACCCCGTCTACATGATGGCCAACTCCGGGGCGCGCGGGTCGATGACGCAGATCCGCCAGCTCGCCGGCATGCGCGGCCTCGTCGCCAACCCGCGCGGTGAGATCATCGAGCGGCCGATCAAGGCGAACTTCCGCGAGGGCCTGACCGTGCTCGAGTACTTCATCTCGACGCACGGCGCGCGCAAGGGCCTGGCCGACACCGCCCTGCGCACCGCCGACTCCGGCTACCTCACCCGGCGTCTCGTCGACATCGCCCAGGACCTCATCGTCCGCGAGGAGGACTGCGGGACGAGCCGCGGCCTGCCCGTGGAGGTCGGCCTGCACGACGGGCAGTCGCTCTTCGGGCGGGTCCTGGCCCGTGACGTCGTCGTGCCCGGCACCGATCGGGTGCTGCTGCCGGCGGGCACCGAGGTCGCCGACGCCGAGATCCGCCTCATGCGCAGTGTGCTGCTGCGCGGTGAGGACCCCGAGACCGGCCAGCCCCTCGACCCCGGGCCCACCTCGGTGCGCGACCGCACCGTCAACGTGCGCACCGTCCTCAACTGCGAGAGCACCGAGGGCGTCTGCGCCTACTGCTACGGCCGGGCGTTGGCCGAGGGCGCCACGGTCCAGATCGGCGAGGCCGTCGGCATCGTCGCCGCGCAGTCGATCGGTGAGCCCGGCACCCAGCTGACGATGCGGACCTTCCACACCGGCGGGGTCGCCGGTGACGACATCACCCAGGGTCTGCCCCGTGTCGTCGAGCTCTTCGAGGCGCGCACGCCGAAGGGCAAGGCCGAGATCGCCCCGCACTCCGGGGTGGCCTCGCTCGAGGAGAGCGACAAGGGCCTGCGCATCACCATCGAGGGCGACGATGAGTCGACGACGGTCGTCGTCCCCCGTCGCGCGCGGCTGCGCGTCGAGGACGGCCAGGAGGTCAAGGTCGGCCAGATGCTGACCGAGGGCTCGGTCGACCCCCACGAGACCCTCGACATCCTCGGGGCCCGTGAGACCCAGCGCCTGCTCGTCAACGAGGTGCAGGAGGTCTACCGCTCCCAGGGCGTGTCGATCCACGACAAGCACATCGAGCTCATCGTCCGCCAGATGCTGCGTCGGGTGAGCATCGTCGAGCCGGGAGCGACAGGCTTCCTGCCCGGCGAGCTCGTCGAGCGGCAGCGCTTCGCCGAGGAGAACCGCAAGGCGCTCGACGAGGGCGGCCAGCCCGCCAACGGCCGCCAGGTGCTCATGGGGATCACGAAGGCCTCCCTGGCCACCGACTCGTGGTTGTCGGCGGCGTCGTTCCAGGAGACGACGCGCGTGCTCACCGAGGCCGCGATCGAGGGCAAGTCCGACGCCCTCATGGGCCTCAAGGAGAACGTCATCATCGGCAAGCTCATCCCTGCGGGCACGGGACTGCGTCGCTACCGCAGCATCCGTCCGCTGCCCACGGAGATGCCCGAGCAACTCGTCTCCGCCGACCTCCTCGAGGGCTTCGGCGACGGCAGCTACGACGACTACTACGAGGCCGACGAGGGCTGGACGATGGGCGAGGGCGGCGGCTACTAACCCGCCTGGGCAACCTCGACGGCACGGCTCCCGACGCGGGGGTGTGGACACGCTCCACGCCACCGCGTCGTTGCGTGGGTGCCGGGAGCGCTCATCGTCGTCGGCGGCGTGCCTTGGCGACCGGGTGGTCGGGCGGCGGGTCGAGCCGGAACGACGCGCCGTCGGGCACGACCGTCCAGCCCTCGGCGTGGATGCGGTGGTGGCACGAGCCGCAGACGAGGGTGAGGTTCTCGAGGTCGGTGCAGCCGCCGTGGCGCCAGTTGGGTCGGAGCGGGGCGCGGTGCCTGGCTTACGCCGGGCCCGTTTCCCCGCCCCGCCCGCCGAACCGGACGTGCGGCTCTCACCGCATCCGGCTCTCCGCAAGGTCATGCCGTGGGGCTGGTTGCTGTGCGGGGTTCCTCGGTCCAGGGGGTGGGGATCTGTGCGCCTCGGTACCGGTGCCTGGTGATGGCGACGGTCGTGGGGTCGAACAGTTCCACGCCTTCGTCCGCTGCCCATGTTCTGCCTGCGGGGCGCAGGTAGCGGCGGCGGAGCGTCTTCCAGTTGGCCTTCGGGTGTTTCCGTCGGAGCCAGTGAACTACTCGCCACCATGTGTAGTGGCGGAGATAGCTAAAGGTCGCCGACGCCGAGGAGTGTCGGAAGTACTGGGTCCAGCCACGCAGCACCGAGCTGAGGTGCTGCAGCAGGCTGGCGAGGGGTCGGTTGTATCCCTGTGTCGTGGCCGACTTCACCTTCCGCTTGATCGACGCGAGCGCCTTCTTGGCGGGGTAGGTGTAGATGAAGTGGCGGTCCGAGCCCTGTTGGCGGTCCCGTTTGACCCGGAACCCGAGGAAGTCGAACCCCTTGTCGATGTGGGTCACGCCGGTCTTGGCCTCTGACAGGCGCAGCCCCATCGGTGCGAGGAGACTGGCGATGTCGCCGCGCAGCGCGTCGGCGTGCTCGCGGGAGCCGGAGACCAGGACGACGAAGTCGTCCGCGTAGCGGACCAGCCGCCAGGTCGCCCCGCCCCGCAGGCGGTGCCGATAGCGTTGTGTGGCGTCTCCCATGTGCTGCCACTGCTCGGCGGCGTAGTCGTCGAGCAGTGATAAGGCGATGTTGGCCAGCAGCGGGGAGAGAATGCCCCCTTGCGGGGTGCCGGTGTGCGTGTCCCTGCTGACCTGGTCCTCCGAGAGGA
>JAWOAS010000061.1:0-11454 GCA_046498405.1 Egibacteraceae bacterium | reverse complement strand
GTGGTCGAGGCGAACACGACGTACCGGTGCGGCTGCTGCGGGCAGCTGCTGCCCTTCGACGAGCGTCAGCGGGTCCCCGACGCGTGCCTGCGGCGCTGCCGCAGCGGCTGCGACTGGCATCGGGTCGGCCCCACCACCGCCGAGGTCTACGAGGCCGCGAGCGTCGACGGGCCCGTCGGCGAGGACGGGCTGCCCGCCGGGCCGGATCGTTGATCGACGCGGGTCGGCGCGCCGGGCAGCATCGCCATGGCGCTGAGCGGCGGTCGCGGCGCCCAGGCGCATGAGCGTGCGCCTGGGCGCCGCTCCTCAGCGGCCCTGGCGCTTCGAGGCCCGCACCGAGATGCTCTTCACGCCGTACTCCGCGGAGGCACCGCGGGCCTGCTCGGAGACAAAGGCGTAGGGGTTGTCCCGGACGGCCTCCACGGTGAGCCCGGCACCGGCCATCGCCTCGCGGTAGGCGTCCTGCTGCGGCGCGCCGCCGATGCAGGAGGCCCAGAGGTCGACGTCGTCGACGATGGCGTCGGCGAGCGGCGCCTCGGTGACGATGTCGGCGATCGCGAGGCGGCCGCCGGGCCGCAGGACGCGCGCGACCTCGGCGAGGACGCGCTCCTTGTCGGGTGCGAGGTTGATGACACCGTTGGAGATCACCGCGTCGAACGTCGCGTCGTCGAAGGGCAGCGCCTCGATGCGCCCCTCCTCGAAGACGACGTGGGCGAGACCCGCCGAGCCCCGGAGCCGCTCGGCCTTCGCGAGCTGCTCGGCGGTCATGTCGATCCCGACGACCCTGCCGGATGGTCCGACGGCGAGGGCGGCGACGAAGGCGTCCATGCCCGAGCCCGACCCGAGGTCGAGGACGGCCTCACCGATGTCGAGGCCGGCGAGGTCGAGGGCGTAGCCGACGCCGGCGAAGGACTCCACCGCGCCGGCCGGCACGCCGTCGAGCAGCGGCGGCGGGTAGCCGAGGCGCTCGGCCAGCGCCCGGCCGGTCTCGAAGTGGAACGGCTCGTGCGGGGTCTCGGCCACGGCGCGGTACATCGCCTGGACCTGACGGGTCAGCTCGTCCTCGTCGATCGGGGTGGTGGCGCCCATCGGCGATCGCTCTCCCACCGCGCTCACGCGGACTCGACGACGTCGAGGGTGGTCTCGACGTCGACGCGGTTGACGAGGACGTCGCGCACCGGCGAGGTGTCCTGCGCGTACCGGCAGAGCTCCTCGAGCTGCTCGCGGGTGGCGTTGGGGCTCGCGACCCGCCCGGTGGCGCGGATGCGGCTGAAGCCCGGTCGAGCCCCGTCGAGGCCGAGGAAGGCGCGCACGTCGAGGTCGCCCTCGACCTCGTAGGTCATCTCGCTGATCTCGATGCCGCGCGCGGCGGCGTTGGCGGCGAAGCCGACGGCGTAGCAGAACGCGAGCGCCTGCAGGACGAGCTCGACGGCGTTGGGTCCGTGGTTCTGCCCGAGCAGGACCGGCGGCTCGTCGCCGTGGAGGACGAAGGGCGCCGCGCGGCTGCGGTCCTCCTGCCCGGCGTGGACGAAGCCGTCGATCGCCCCGATGTTGTGCGTGCCGCCCTCCCAGCTGCTGCGGGCGCGGAAGGTGAAGGCCGCGAGGCCCGGCTCGTCCCCGATCGCCTCGACGGTCTCGCCGAGGGCGCCGACGTCGATGCCGTTGTCGATGGTGATCTCGGTCATCGTGCTCCCCTTGGGTCAGCGGCTCCACGGGGTGCGGAGCCGTGAGGGAGTCGACGCTAGGAGCCCGAGTGGACGCGGGCATCGGTGCTTGCCCGGGGATCTCGGTGGGGGGCCACCTACGACTGCCCGGGGCGGCCGAGGGGTCAGCCGGGGTGCCCCGTTGCCGCGTCCGGCGCCTCGAGTTGCGACCAGCGGGCCACCGCCTCGGCGCGGGAGGACGCCCCGAGTCGCTCGAGCAGCGTCGAGACGTGGTGCTCGACGGTGCGTGTGGAGATGTGGAGCCGACCGGCGATCTCGGCGTTGCGCCGGCCCTCGCAGAGCAGGCCGAGCACCTCGAGCTGGCGGTCGGTCAGGCCGGCGGGGTTCGCCCGCGTCGAGGCGTGGGCGCCGCGGGGCACGGCGAGGCCAAGGCGGCGCAGGCGGCGGGCCACCCTCCGCTCGAGCGGCGCGGCGCCGACCTCCCGGGCGACGGAGAGCGCCTCGGCCAGCGCCTCCTCCTCGTCGAGCAGCGAGAGCACGAGCGCGCGGTCGTGCCGCCAGCCGACGGCGCCGAAGGCGTCGGCAGCGCCGCGGAGGTCCCCATCGAGCAGTGCGGCGTGGGGCCGCGGTGCCGGGCCGGCGACGGTCATCGGGCGGCCACAGACCGTCGACCATGCGGCCAGGCGCGCGGCGGCGTAGCCCCCGGTGAGCGGCTCGGCGCCGACGAGGTCGCCGAGCCCGGCCAGGCGTGCGAGCGGCGGCGCGGTGCCGTCGCAGAGAGCCCGTTCGACCTCGAGCTCGACGACGGGGGCGATGCGCTGCAGCTCGCCTGTGGGCCCGGCCTCGTCGGCGAGCGCCCCGAGGCGGGTCTCGGCGTCGTCGTCGCCGCGGCGCACCGCGAGCTCGGCGAGCACGGTGTGCGCGAGCAGCCCCGAGACCGTGCGGCCAGCCCGCCCGTCCTCGAGCGAGGCTCGCGCGAGGGCGGCGGCCTCGCCGGCGGCGCCCTCCCGCAGGTGCAGCCACGCGAGCGCCGCGTCGAGGTAGCCGGCGAAGCCGTCGACCTCGCGCTCACGTGCGAGGGCCCTGCCTTGCTCGAGGGCCTCGCGCGCGACGTCGGGGCGGACCCACTGGAGGTGGTAGTAGCCCAGCGCGGTGAGGGCGAGCACCGCGTCGTAGTCCGCACCGGCCCGCCGCGCGGTCCGCAGGGCCCCGCGCAGGCCCTCATCGTCGCGCGGATCGCGCTGCAGGCGCGCTGCGCCGATCGTCACGAGCGCGCGGATCCGCACCGCCTCGTCGTCGCCGGCCGCGGCGATGGCCGCCTCGCTCGCGCGCACCGCGGCGGTGGTCTCGCTCGCGAGCATCGCGAGCTCGGCGACCTGGAGCCGGGCGGTGGCGAGGTCGGAGCGCCCGCCGGCGTGCTCGAGGCAGGCGGCCGCGGCGGCGGCGTCGCGCCGCGCGCCTTCGCCGTCGCCGAGGAACATCCGCAACCGGGCACGCAGGCTCCGGCAGCGTCCCGCGTCGACGTCCTCGCCCCGGCGGTCGGCGAGGTCGAGGGCGGCGTCGATCGCGGCGACGGCGGCGTCGAGGTCGCCGACGAGGTAGGCGGTGTGGGCGGCCTCCTCGCAGAGGCGGGTGTGCTCGGCGGCATCGAGGTGCTTGGCGAGGTCGAGCGCGCGGCGGTAGTGGGCGAGCGCCTCGCGGTTGGCGGCTACGGCGGCCGCCGCGCGGGCGGCGGCGGGGGCGTGGGCGGCGACGAGTCCGGGCTCGCCGGCCTCGTGGGCGTGGTGGACGACCTCGGCGGGATCGGCGTCGAGGGCGAGCAGCGCGTCGAGCACGCGCCGGTGCAGCGCTCGGCGTCGCCCCGGCGGCAGGCTCGCCCGCGCCGCCTGGCGGCTGAGCTCGTGGCGGAACCGCACGTGCTCGGCGTCGGTGCGCACGAGGCCATGGCGCTCGGCGGCCTCGAGGTCGGCCTCCCAGCCCGGCGCGGCGTGGTCGAGGACGGCCACGCCCACCCGCGAGGGCACGACGGCGACGAGCTCGAGGATCGCGCGCGTCGGCTCAGGCAGGCGGCCGAGGCGGCCGAGCACGACGTTGGCGAGCGAAGTCGACGGTGCCGTGTGGCCGTGGGCGAGCACCTCGGTGACGAAGAACGGGTTGCCGCCGGTCACCGCATGGATCTCCGGGCTCTCGGCGCCCGCGAGCTCGGCGACGGCCTCGGAGGACAGGGGGGCGAGCTCGAGGTGGGCGCTCGTCGTCGCCTGGAGCGCGTCGATGGCCGCGTAGAGGGGATGGCCGGGGTCGACCTCGCCTCCGCGCAGGGTGAGGACGAGGAGGACGGGGAGACTGCCGAGCCGCCTGCCCACGGTGACGATCGCGTCGATCGTCGCACGGTCGGCCCAGTGGACGTCCTCGAGGATGACGATCGTCGGCTCGTGGTGTCCGGCGAGCTCGTCGAGGAGGAGGCGGTGGACGGCCTCGGGCGCCTCGCCGGCGTCGAGGGCGGCGGCCAGCGGCCCGTCGAGCCTGGCGGCGACGTCGCGGAGCGCGCCGAGCGGGCGGGGCGTGCCGAGGTCGTCGCAGATCCCCCAGCGCACCCGCGCCCGCGTCGCGGCCTCGCCCGCGAAGCGGCTCGCCAGGGCGGTCTTGCCGATGCCCGGCTCCCCGGTGACGACCGCCACCGAGCCCCGGCCGGCGGCCGCCTCGTGCAGTGCGACATGGAGTGCGTCGAGCTCCTCCTGCCGCTCGAGGAGGGCGTCCAACGGGCACCACCTCCGGCGCCGACCGGCGCGGGGGCCGGCGCGTGGTAGCCAGGCACGGTAGCGCGCATGGCGGCGTCGGGCCGACCCCCGCCGGACGCGCATGGCGGCGTCGGGCCGACCCCCGCCGGACGCGCATGGCGGCGTTGGGCCGACCCCCGCCGGACGCGGATGGCGGTGGCCAGTCTCCGCGGCCTCCGCGCGCCGCCGGTCGTCGGCCATGAGCCGTGCCTCGCCTGGGTCGCCACCCTCGTCGACGCGACCGGCGTGCTCATCCCCTCCGGCATCGCCCCGACGGTCCTCGACGACGAGGGCGCTGGGGCTGCCGGGGCCCCCTCCCACTGGCAGGGTGAGGACACGCCGACCCCGGCGCCGACC
This sequence comes from Egibacteraceae bacterium, assembly GCA_046498405.1. GTDB lineage: Bacteria > Actinomycetota > Nitriliruptoria > Euzebyales > Egibacteraceae > T1Sed10-49. The sequence goes on along the minus strand of JAWOAS010000061.1, from coordinate 6,656 downwards.
CGGTGCGCGGCTGGGCTAGGCTGCCGACCGACAGCGGCGGGCGCGACGACCGCGGGCCGCTGGGCGTCACGAGACGGGCCACCGCGAGCCCCGAGGACCGACCGAGCGGACGGAGATGACCGAGCAGGGCAGCGCCACACCACGCCGCGCGCCGCGGTTGCGGCCCGACGAGCGCATCGCCCCGCACATCACCCGGCGCGGGCGCTTCCGGCGCATCGACCCCGCGAAGGGGCGCAAGCTGCCGGGACGCTGGAAGTGGCTCGGCACCGGGCTGTGGGTGGCGTGGATGGCCTTCGCCGGCCTGCGGGCCTGGCGCGAGCCGTCCGAGGGCCCGTCGCGGTGAGTGGCCGGGGCCCGGGGCCTGTGCGACACTCGGAGCCGTGCCCGGCCGGGTAGCCAAGTGGTAAGGCAGCGGACTGCAAATCCGCTATTCACGGGTTCGATTCCCGTCCCGGCCTCGACGGCTGCGCAGCCGGACGTCAGTGCAGGGCGGCCACGGCCCAGAGGATCCCGAGCCCGGCGGTGAACATCGCGCTGAGCAGAACCTTGCGCCAGGCCTCGGGATCGCCGGTCAGCTCGGGCAGCAGGTCGACCGCGCCGATGTAGAGGAAGTTGCCCGCGGCGAAGGGCAGGAGCCACCCGACCTCGACGGCCCCGGAGAGCGCGTAGGCCAGCCAGCCGCCGAGCAGGAAGGTGAAGGCCACGCCGAGGTTGACGAGCAGGGCGTTGAGCCTGCTCCACCCGGCGTGGACGAGGATGCCGAAGTTGCCCATCTCCTGGGGGACCTCGTGCGCGGCGGCGGCGAGCCAGGCGACGACGCCGAGGCGGACGTCGACGAGGAAGGCCCCGCCGACGGCCAGCCCGCCGATGAAGTTGTGGACGGCGTCGCCGATGAGGATGAGGTAGCCGAGCGGGCGGTGCTGCGACACCGGGCGGTGGCAGTGGTGCCAGTGGAGGAACTGCTCGAGCACGAGGAAGCTCAGGAACCCGGCGAGGACGGAGAGGTAGACCTCGAGGGTGTTGCCGAGGGCGTCGATCGCGCCTGGCAGCATGTGCAGCAGGGCCCCGCCGATGAGCGTGCCCGCGGCGAGGGCCACGAGTGGTGGCACGACGCGGTCGAAGAGTCGGTCGGGCAGGAGCAGGGCGAGCCCGCCCGACAGCGCGAGGAGGCTCATGACCACCCCGGCGACCGTGATCCACCAGAGCGTCCCCATGGGCACCTCGCCTCGACCCGCTCTCGACCGTCGAGCGTGCGCGGTCGCCACGCAGCCTGCCCGCGTCCCTGCGACGCAAGCGCGTCGAGGGTCCTGCCGATGGCGGACGGGTGGGCCCTGCCGGCCAGGCTCGAGGCGCCGGTGACGTACGGGCAGGGCGACGAGCTGCACCCGATCGGCCGGGTGCGCTCGCGCCTGCGCGAGGTCGCCGAGGCGCCGTCACAGGGCGATGAGGGTGCCGGACAGGCCTGGCTCGACCTCGCGACGCGCTCGCCGCACCGGCCCAACCCCATCGGCCTCCACGCCGTCGACGTCCTCGAGGTCGGGCCGCACGGCCTGCGCGTCGCGCCGCTCGAGGCGGTCGACGGCACACCGGTCCTCGACGTCAAGCCGGCGCTCCTCGGCCAGCCCTGGGGTCGCCCGCGGTCGCCGTGGCGCGAGGAGGGCGGTGGGGTCTGAGCCGAGGCCGTGGCCAGGGTGGCCAAGGCAGGGGCCCACCGGGTCGACCGGGCGGCCGGCCCCGTCGATCGAGGGTGACGGCCACGCCGTCGGCGCCTAGGCTGCGCGGCGGAGACGAGACGAGTTCGGAGGAGCGCACGGTGTCCTACGTCGACGTGCAAGGCCGTTGGATCCCCACGCTGGGCTTCGGCACATGGAAGCTCACCGGCTCGGCGTGCCATGACGCCGTCGCCCACGCCCTCGCCGTCGGCTACCGCCACCTCGACACCGCGCAGATGTACGGCAACGAGGACGTCGTCGGCCAGGCCCTCGAGGCCTCGGCCGTGCCGCGCGAGGACGTGTGGCTGACGACGAAGCTCCTGCCGGAGAACCTGTCCGCGGCGCGGGTGCGCGCGAGCACCGAGGAGAGCCTGCGGGCGCTGCGCACCGAGTACCTCGACCTCCTGCTCATCCACTGGCCGAGCAAGGAGGTGCCGCTGGCCGAGACGCTCGAGGCGATGGCCGCGCTCGTCGACGACGGGCTCATCGGCGCCGTCGGCGTGTCGAACTTCCCGCCCTCCCTCGTGCGCGAGGCGATGGCGATCACGCCGATCGTCGCCAACCAGGTCGAGTACCACCCCTACCTCTCCCAGGACGCGCTCCTCGCGATCGCGCGCGAGCACGACCACCTGCTCACCGCCTACTCGCCGCTCGCGCGCGGCAGGGTCCTCGACGAGCCGGCCATCGTCGAGATCGCCGAGGAGCACGGGGCCACCCCCGCGCAGGTCACCCTGGCGTGGCTGCTCGCGCAGGACCACGTCGCGGCCATCCCCAAGGCGACGTCGCCGAGGCGCATCGAGGCGAACCTCGCCGCCGGCGACCTCACGCTCAGCGGCGAGGAGCTGGCCCGCATCACCGCGCTCGACGAGGGGCCGGCCGGGCGTATCGTCGACCCGCCGCTCGCCGCGGACTGGGAGCGCTGAGCGGCGGGGAGGTCGCCGCTAGGCGAGGTAGGGCGAGGCGTCGATGAAGGGGCGCTCGAGGGCGCCGAGCTCGGTCGCCGGCTCCGCGCCCTCCCAGAACTCTCGGCTCACGCGCCGCCAGTTCGCCCGCGCCCCGAGACGCCCGAGGATCGAGTTGACCCCCCACTGGATGCGGTTGAGCAGCAGGTAGTCCGGCGGGAGGTTGAGCCGGCGCAGCATGTCGACGTAGCCGAGGCGGGGGTCGGTCGTCGTGCGGATGACCTCGCGCGCGAACTCCGGGGTGAAGGTCCACTCGCGGTCGGCGAGGATCGGCTCGTTGACCTTCGTGAACCACTCGAGGAGGAGGTCGCCGTCGTAGCGGGCGCGGTCGGGCAGGAACCCCGCGCTGTCGAGGGCGGCGACGAGGCGGTCGCGGTCACCCTCGACGACGGCTTCGAGGGTCTCGCGCAGCACCGCCCGCGTCTCGGTGGTGAAGAGCTTGACGCTGCCGAAGTCGAGGAAGGCCACGGTGCCGTCGCCGGGGAAGAGGTAGTTGCCCGGGTGCGGGTCGCCGTTGAAGAGCCGGAAGCGGTTGAGCGAGCCCCACACGAAGCGGTAGATGATCTCGCCGTAGCGCCGCTGGGTCTCGGCGTCGGCCTCGGCGAGCATCTCCTCGAAGCTCGCCCCCTCGATGCGCTCGCTCACGATGATCCGCGGCCGGCACCAGTCGCGGTGCACGCGCGGGATGCGGATGAAGGGGTGGCCGTCGTAGCGCGCGGCGAAGGCCGCCTGGTACTGCGCCTCGCGCTGGTAGTCGAGCTCGTCGACGAGGCGGTCGCGCATCTCGCGGAGCAGGGGAGCGATCTCGAGGTTGGGCGAGACGACGCGGGCCAGGGGGGCGAAGGCCTCGGCGTTGGCGAGGTCGGACTCGATGGCCTCGGCCACGCCCGGGTACTGCACCTTCGCGACGACGTCGCTGCCGTCGGGCAGGCGGGCGCGGTGGACCTGCCCGATCGAGGCGGCGGCCAGCGGCTCGGGGTCCCAGTGGGCGAAGACCTCCTCGGGCGGCGCGCCGTACTCCTCGGCGACGACCGCGGCGATGGCCTCGGGGTCGGCGGCCGGGGCGGCGTCGCGCAGCTCGCCGAGGACGTCCTGGTAGGTCTCGGCGATCTCCTCGGGGACGTCGAGGTCGACGAAGCTCGCGATCTGCCCGAGCTTCATCGCCGCGCCCTTCATCGACCCGAGCATCTCCACCATCTTCTCGGCGGTCGCGGCGTGGAAGGCGCCCTCGGCGGCCTCGCCGTCGCGCAGGCCGCGCACCCGCGAGGCGAGATACCCTGCGCTCGTTGACGCCGAGAAGCGGGCGAGGTCGGCGCCACGCTGGGCGCGCGAGCCCATGCCGTTGTTGCGCCGGGCGCTCTGCGATCGGGGAGCGGGGTCGTCGGGGGAGCCCATGGCCCCTAGTGTGCCCCTCACCGCAGGACGCGGCGCGGCCGGGCGCCGAGGACCGTGAGGAGGGCCGGGAGCATGACGTGGATCTGGGCGGTGCTCGCCGTCGCCGTCGTCGCCCTCGCGGTGTGGTGGGGCTACAACCGCCTCGTCACCCTGCGCAACCGCGTCGAGGCGGCGTGGGCCGACCTCGACGTCCACCTCGAGCGGCGCCGCGCGCTCATCCCCAACCTCGTGGCCACCGTCGAGGCCTACGCCAGCCACGAGCGCGCGGTCCTCGCCGCGATCGCCGAGGCGCGCGCGGTCGGCGAGGCCGCCGAGGGCGCCGCCGCCCAGGGGCAGGCCGAGCGCGCCGTCGACGACGCGCTCGCGCGGGGCATCGCGCTGGCCGAGGCCTATCCTGACCTCAAGGCCGACGAGCGCTTCCGCGACCTCCACACCGAGCTCGTGGCCACCGAGAACAAGATCGCCTTCAGCCGACAGCTCTACAACGACACCGTCACCGCGCTGCGCGACCGCCTCGCGACGTTCCCGACGAGCCTCTACGGTCGCGGTCTCGGCTTCGCCACGCCCGAGCTCTTCGACGCCGAGGCCGGTGCGCGCGGCGCGGCGCGCGTCACCCTGGAGTAGGCATGCTCTACGAGCAGATCGACCGCAACCGCTGGATGACGATCGGCCTCTTCGCGCTGTTCGCCGTCGTCGTCTTCGCGCTGTCCTTCGCCGTCGACGTCCTCTTCCTCGGTACCGGGCCCGCCGGGGCGGCGGTCATCGCCGCGGTCATCGCCGTCGTGGTCTTCGGCTTCGCCTGGTTCGCCGCCGACAACGTCGTCCTCGGCAGCGTCGGGGCGCGCCCGGCCGACGCGAGCCGGCCGGCCGAGCGTGAGCTCGTCGAGCTCGTCGCGTCGGTGTCGTTGGCCGCTGGGCTGCCCACCCCGAAGGTCTACGTCATCGACGACCCCGCGCCCAACGCCTTCGCGACCGGGCGCAGCCCCGACAAGGGGGTCGTGGCCTTCACCACCGGTCTGCTCGACAGGATGGACCGACCGCAGGTCGAGGCCGTCGCCGCCCACGAGATCAGCCACATCGCCAACCGCGACTCGATGATCGGGGTCGTGGCCGCGGTGCTCGTCGGGGTCGTGCTCATCATCTGCCGCATCGCGCTGCGCATGCTCTTCTTCACCGGCGGGCGCCGCAGTGGGGGACGCAGCCAGGGCAACGCCCAGGCGATCATGCTCATCGTCGGCATCGTCGCGCTCGTCCTCGCCCCGATCTTCGCCTACCTGCTGCGCTTCGCGGTCTCGCGGCGACGCGAGTCGCTGGCCGACGCCAACGCCGTGCGCCTCACGCGCAACCCCGACGCGATGATCGGCGCCCTCGAGGTCCTCGCCGGCGACGACACCCAGGTCGACTTCGCCCACGGGCTGTCGAGCCACCTCTGGATCGAGGAGCCCGAGCACAGCAGCGGCTCGTGGCTCGACCGCCTCACCGCCACCCACCCGCCGATCCCCGAGCGCATCGAGGCGCTGCGGGCCATCGCCGGCGACGCCCGCTTCCGCTGAGCCCGCCGCGCGACCGCGTCGCGACCCGCCCGCCCACGGCCCGACAGGAGGGAGGATGGACAGCACCGAGCTCGAGCTCTCCACCGCCGAGCGACGCTGGGTCGACCTCACCGGCGAGGTCGAGGCCTTCGCCCACGGCCGCGGCGACGGGATCCTCCACGTCTTCGTCCCGCACGCCACCGCCGGGCTCGCCCTCATCGAGACCGGCGCGAGCAGCGAGGCCGACCTCCTCGACGCCGTCGAGCGGCTCCTGCCGCGCGACGACCGCTACCGCCACCGCCACGGCTCGCCCGGCCATGGCGCCGATCACGTCCTGCCGGCGTTCCTGCCGCCGTCGACGACGCTGCCGGTCCTCGACGGTCGGGTGGCGCTCGGCACCTGGCAGCGCGTCGTCCTCGTCGACACCAACGTCGACAACCCCCGACGGCGGGTGCGTCTGAGCTTCCTCGCCGGCTGAGCGCTCAGCCGGTCGCGTCGGTGCCGCGCTTCGGCGTCGGCCGGCTGAGGTGCTCGCCGTAGTCGGGGATCACCCGGCTGTAGGCGCTGTGCATGAGCGGGCTCGAGACGAGGAAGTCCGCCGAGGCGAGGTTGGTCGCCACGGGGATGTTCCACACCGAGGAGAGCCGCAGCAGGGCCTTGACGTCGGGGTCGTGCGGCTGCGCTTCGAGGGGGTCCCAGAAGAAGATGAGCATGTCGATCAGCTGCTCGCTGATCATCGCGCCGATCTGCTGGTCCCCGCCGAGGGGACCGCTCTGGAGGCGCTCGACGGGCAGGCCGAGCTCGTACTCGAGCACGGTGCCGGTCGTGCCCGTCGCGACGAGGTCGTGGGCGGCGAGGACGCCACGGTTGAAGTCCGCCCACTCGGCGAGGGCGAGCTTCTTCGAGTCGTGGGCCACGAGCGCGATGCGCTTGCGGCCGGGGAGCGCGTCGCTCAACGGGTGGGCTCCTCAGGCTTCGTGGGGATGGGCCTTGACGGCGAGGACGGCGCAGTCGGCGCGCAGGAGGATGTCCTGGGCGTTGGAGCCGAGGACGAG
>JAWOAS010000198.1:0-21078 GCA_046498405.1 Egibacteraceae bacterium | reverse complement strand
CCCCCGGCGCGGTGACCCGCCGGCGGCCGCTAGTAGCCGAGGCGCTGCAGCGCCTTGGGGTCGCGCTGCCACTCCTTCATGAGCTTGACGCGCAGATCGAGCCAGACCCTGCTGCCGAGGACGAGCTCGAGCTCCTGCCGGGCGGCGCGCCCGATCTCGCCGAGCACGCGGCCGTGGTGGCCGATGACGATGCCACGCTGGGAGTCGCGCTCGACGTAGAGCACGGCGTGGACCGCGGTCACGCCCTCGGACTCGCCGGGGCCGACCTCCTCGACGACGACGGCCACGGAGTGCGGCACCTCCTCGCGCATCCGCACGATGGCCTTCTCGCGGATGATCTCGGAGAGGACCCGCTCGAGGGGCTGGTCGCTGGCCATCTCCGGGGGGAAGTACGGCGGCCCCTCGGGGAGGCGGGCGAGGATGAGCTCGGTGAGGGTGTCGAGTCCCTCGCCGGTGGCCGCGGAGATCGGGACGACCTCCTCGAAGTCGCCGAGATCGGCGAGGGCTGCGAGCGCCGGAAGCTGCGCGGGTCGACTGAGGCGGTCGACCTTGTTCGCCGCGGCGAGCACGGGCACCGGGGCGTCGGCGAGCAGCCCGGCGACGTAGGCGTCGCCGCGACCGACGCCGGCGGCGGCATCGACGAGGAGGACGACGAGGTCGACCCCGCCGAACTGCTCGCGGGCGACCTCGTTCATGCGGGTGCCGAGCACCGACTGCGGCTTGTGCAGACCCGGCGTGTCGACGAAGACGACCTGGGCGTCCTCGCCGTCGGCCTCCTCGGCGGGGCGGTGCAGGACCCCGCGGATCGCATGCCGCGTCGTGCCGGGCACCGGCGTCGTGATCGCGACCTTCTGACCGACGAGGGCGTTGACGAGCGTGGACTTGCCGACATTGGGCCGGCCGACGACGGAGGCGAAGCCGCTGCGCATGCCTCCAGTCTGCCTCCGGCTAGTCCTCGGGACCGTAGAGCAGCTGCACCGACACCTCGTCCTCGACGCCCTGCAGCGAGGCGACGACCGTCGTGCCGTGCCCGACGGCCTCCCAGCCGGCCATGTACATCCCCTCGCTCTCCTGGCTGAAGGTGTCCTCGACGGCGTAGCCGCCGTCCTCGAAGGCGGCCAGCAGGGCCTCCTCGACCGCGTCGACGGCCTCGGTGCTGCGCAGCTGGACGGCGGTGTGCTCGGCCCCGTCCTCGGTCTGGCTGAACACCCCGAACGGCTCGAGGGACGACGGCAGCGCAAGCTCGGAGGGGAAGGACTCGGGCAGGTCGACGCCCTCACCTGCGGTGAAGGACGCCTCCTCCTCACCGTCGGAGAAGCGGACCTCGCCCTCGTCGGCGTCGATCTCGATGTCGCTATCGGTCATCGCGCCGGTGACCTCCTCGGCGACGCGCTCGCCCACCTCGTCGGACACGCTCGAGCAGCCGGCAACGAGGGCCACGAGCCCGGCCACGAGCAGCAGCCTCATTCCACGCATGCCATCCCCCTTGCTCCCCAGGTCCCGCCGCGCGGTAGCGGGACGACACCGACCCGGCGGTCACCGCCCCCCGTTGCCGCGCGGAGCCCGCCTCGAGACCGCAGCCTACCAGGCGCAGGCCGCCCGGAGCGGACGGCGCGCGCTCGACGGCGGGGTGCCCCCGCAGAGGACGGCGGAGCGCACCCGCAGGGGCGATCGAGACGCGAAAGGGGTCGTCGCTCAGGCGCGCAGGCGGCGTGGTCCGAAGCCGTCGGGCAGGAGGTCACGGCCGAGGACGTAGGCGCGGACCGCGCCCTCCTCGCCGCTGGCCAACACGCGGAGGTTGGGCGCGAACTCGTAGAGGAACTGACGGCACACCCCGCAGGGCGTGCACGGGCCCGCGCCGTCGCCGACCACGGCGATGGCGGTGAAGTCGCGGCTGCCGGCGACCACGGCCTGGCTCGCGGCGACGCGCTCGGCGCAGAGGCCCGCGGGGTAGGCGGCGTTCTCGACGTTGGCGCCCGAGAGGATGCGCCCGTCGACGGTGGCGATCGCCGCGCCGACGCGGAAGTGCGAGTAGGGGGCGTAGGCGGTCGTGCGCGCCGCACGGGCGATGTCGAGCAACTCGGCGTCGCTGGGCGGGGGCAGGGTGCGGTCCTGGGAGCTCACGCGCCCTCCTCCCCTGGCGTCTCGCCGCGGTCGACGAGCACCTCGGCGATGCGCCGGCCCTTCACCCGCTCGGCGGTCAGGCGGACGCCGTCGACGGCGACCTGCTCGCCGGGGCGCGCGACATGGCCGAGGAGGCCGAAGAGCAGCCCACCGACGGTGTCCCACTCCTCGTCGGGCAGCGGGGTCTCGACGAGCTGGGAGAGCTCGTCGACGGGCAGGCGCGCATCGACACGCCACGAGCCCTCGCCGAGCGGCTCGACGAGGACCTCGGCCTCGTCGTACTCGTCCTCGATCTCGCCGACGATCTCCTCGAGGATGTCCTCGATCGTCACGAGCCCTGCGGTCGCCCCGTACTCGTCGACGACGACGGCGAGGTGCACCCGCGCGGTCTGGAGCTCGCGCAGCAGCGCGTCGACGGGCTTGAGCTCGGGCACGAAGTGCGCGGGGCGCAGGAGCTCCTCCCACGGGCTGCGCTGGTCACCCGAGAGGTGCAGGCGGCGCAGGACGTCCTTGGCGTAGAGGAGCCCGACGATCTCGTCGCGGTCGGTCTTGTAGACGGGGATCCGCGAGTGCCCGGCGTTGAGGACGACGTCGAGGACCTCCGAGAGCGGGTCGTCGACCGACACGGTGATCATGTCGGGCCGCGGCACCATGATCTCGCGCACGACGGTGTCGCCGAGCTCGAAGATCGAGTGGATCATCTGCCGCTCGTCGGACTCGATGACCTCCTCGGACTCCGCGGCGTCGATCATCGCGCGGAGCTGCTCCTCGGTGACGAAGGGCCCCGACTCGAGGCCCCGTCCCGGGGCGAGCCAGTTGCCGAGGACGATGAGGCCTGAGGCCAGCGGCGCGAGCGGGCGCGCGAGCCGGGCGACGAACGGGGCGACGACGAGCGCGACGGGCTCGGTGCGCTGCAGCGCGGTCGTCTTCGGCGCGGCCTCGGCGCCGACGTAGAGCACGACGCTGGCCAGCGCCGCGGCGCCGGCCACCGCCCAGCCGTCCTCGAGCAGCGACAGGAGCACGAAGGTCAGCAGCGCCGTGCCGGTGACCTGCGCGGCGAGGCCGAGCAGCGCCACGCGGTTGGCGGTGCGCGCGGGATCCTCCATGAGACGGACGAGCGCATGGCCGCCGCGACGCCCGTCGGCGGCGAGCTTGAGCGCCGCAGGCAGCGTCATCCGCGACAGCGCGGCCTGGGCCGCTCCCGCGAGGGCGGCGACGACGACGAGGGCCGCCGCGGCGAGCAGGGAGAGCACCTGCGCCTGGCTCACCGGGGCTCACCGGACCCCTGCGCGTTGCGCTCGCGCTGCCAGCCCTCGAGGAGCTCGGCGGTGCGGCCGAGCATCCGCTGGCGCTCGTCCTCCTCGGCATGGTCGTGGCCGAGGAGGTGGAGGATGCCGTGCACGACGAGGAGGTCGAGCTCGGCGGCGAGGTCGTGGCCGGCGCGGCGCGCCTGCCCGGCGGCCACCGCCGGGCTCAGGACGACGTCGCCGAGGATGGCCGGCCCGTCGCCGAGGCTCTCGCCGGGCAGGTCGATGGGGAAGGCCAGGACGTCGGTCGGCCCCTGCGCGCCCATGTGCTCGGCGTTGAGCTCGGCGATCGCTGGCGTCGAGACGCAGAGCACCGAGAGGTCCATGCCCTCGGGCACCCGCTCGGCGGCGGCGACGAAGGTGGCGAGGTCGCGCAGGCGGGCGAGGTCGACCGACTCGTCCTCGTCGGCGTCGCGCTCGTCGGCGACGAAGACGCTCATCGCGCGCGCCCGCCGCACGGCCATGGGTCAGGGGCGGCCCTCATGCCGTCACCTTGCCGCCGTCCTGGGTCGCATCGTCGTGGCGGTTGTAGGCCTCGACGATCTCCTGGACGATGCGGTGCCGCACGACGTCGGCGCCGGAGAGCTCGCAGAAGGCGACCCCGTCGATGCCGGTGAGGATGTCGCGGACCACCCGCAGCCCCGAATGGCGCCCCGAGGGCAGGTCGACCTGGGTGACGTCGCCGGTGACCACGGCCCTCGAGCCGAAGCCCAGCCGCGTGAGGAACATCTTCATCTGCTCGGGGGTGGTGTTCTGCGCCTCGTCGAGGACGACGAAGCTGTCGTTGAGGGTGCGCCCGCGCATGAACGCCAGGGGCGCGACCTCGATCGTGCCGCGCTCGGTGTGGGTGGCGATCTGCTCGGCGTCCATCATGTCGTGGAGCGCGTCGAAGAGCGGCCGCAGGTAGGGGTCGATCTTCTCGTAGAGCGTGCCGGGCAGGAACCCGAGCCGCTCCCCCGCCTCGACGGCCGGGCGGGTGAGGATGATGCGGTTGACGTCCTTGCGCCGCAGCGCGAGCACGGCCATCGCCATCGCGAGGTAGGTCTTGCCCGTGCCCGCCGGGCCGATGCCGAAGACGACGGTGTTCTCGCGGATCGCGTCGAGGTAGGCCTTCTGCCCCGCGGTCTTGGGGCGGATCGCCCGGCCGCGGTGGCTCAGCGCCTCGTCGGCGAGGATGTCGGAGGGGCGCTCCTGGCCGGTCCCCTGGACCATCTGGATCGTCGCCGAGACCCCTGAGGGGTCGACGCCGCCGTTCTGCTCGACGAGCTTGACCATCTCGCTGAAGACCGTGAGCGCCTGGCGGGTCTGGTCCTCAGGGCCCGAGACCGCGATCTCGTTGCCGCGCACGAGGACGTCGACGTCGAAGGCGTCCTCGACGAGGTGGACGTGCGCGTCGCCGGTGCCGAGCAGCGACACCATCGAGTGGTGGGCCGGTACCGCTGTCTTGACGCTCGTGAAACCGCTCAACCCATGCCTGTTCGGGACGTCGTCCTGCCTCAACAGTCTAACGTGGTCCCGCCGGCGCAGCGGGTCGGCCCCGCCCTGGCCGCCGGGGGCTCAGCCTTGCTCGAGGGCGGCGCGCAGGGCGCGCTGGGCGGCGTCGAGCTCGGCGGGGTCGGGGGAGGCCTCGGCCCGTGCGAAGTCGAGGTCGTGGACCTCCCAGATCGGCACGAGGTGGATGTGGACGTGGGGGACCTCGAGGCCGGCCAACATCATCCCGACCTTCTCCGGGGCGAAGGCCCGCTCGATCGCGCCGCCGAGGTGCTGGGCCACCGCGGTCAGGTGCGACCACGTCGCGGCGTCGAGGTCGAGCCAGTGGTCGACCTCCTCGCGCGGGACGACGAGGGTGTGGCCCTGCCGCAGCGGGTTGATCGAGAGGAACGCCACGCAGACGTCGTCGTCGTAGACGAACCGTCCGGGCAGCTCCCCGGCGATGATCCTCGAGAACACCGTGGCCATCGTGACCTACCCCTCTCCGTGCTCGCCGGGCGCTCGCCGCCCGCAGTCGCACGATCCTGCCGCGCCGGCGGCCTTGCGCGCCATCCCGATCGTCGGCAGGGCGGTCGTGCCCGGCGGGGTCGTGACCTTGACCTCCCCGCAGCGGGGGCAGACGATCTCGTTGGCTGCGGTCATGCGTCGTCCTCCTGTCGTGGCCAGGCCAGCGCATCGGCGTCGAGCGCCCGCGTGAGGAAGGCGAGCACGTCGGCGCGCTCGTCGAGGCGCTTGGCGGTCGGCTTGCCCGCGCCGTGGCCTCCGCTGCGGTCGACCCGCAGCAGGATCGGGGCCTGGCCGCCCTGCGCGGCCTGCAGCGCGGCGGTGAACTTCAGGGAGTGCCAGGGCACGACGCGGTCGTCGTGGTCGCCGGTCGTCACGAGCGTGGCCGGGTAGGAGCGGCCGGGCTCGAGGTTGTGGTACGGCGAGTAGGCCAGCAGCGTCGCCGCGTCGGCCTCGTCGTCGGGGTCGCCGTAGTCGCTCATCCACGCCCAGCCGATCGTCGAGCGGTGGAAGCGCAGCATGTCGAGCACGCCGACCTCGACGACGGCGGCCCCGAAGCGCTCGGGCGCGCGGGACAGGCACGCGGCGGCGAGCAGGCCGCCGTTGGACCGGCCCTTGATCGCCAGCCGCCCCGGGCGGGTCCACCCGGCCTCGACGAGCCAGTCGGCGCAGGCCAGGGCGTCGTCGAAGACGTTCGTCTTGTTCGCGCGGCGACCCGCGTCGTGCCAGTCGGCGCCGTACTCCCCGCCGCCGCGGAGGTTGGCCACGGCGAGCACCCCGCCGGCGTCGACCCAGGCGGTCCAGTGGGCGCGGTGGGTCGGCGTGACGGGGATGCGGAAGCCGCCGTAGCCCCACAGCAGCGTCGGGTGCTCGCCGGGGCCGTCGGCGGCGGGCGCGAGGTCGCGGCGGGCGACGACGAAGAGCGGCACCCGCGTGCCGTCGGCGCTCTCGGCGAAGGCCTGGCGCGTCACGAGGGCCTCGGCGTCGTGGGCGGTGGCCGGGCGGAAGGCCTCGGTCGTGCGGGCGGCGGCGAGGTCGTGGCGCAGCACGCTCGCCGGCTCGGTGAAGCGCTCGACGCTGAGGTGGACGACGTCGTCGCCGGCGCGCCCCGACAGCCCGCGCACGCTGGCGAGGGCGCCGAGGTCGACCTCGCCGTCAGGGGTGCCGTCGAGGTGGCAGCGCCACACGCGGTGGGTCGCGTCGACGAGGGCGACGACGAGGAGGCGGTCGCCGGCCACCCGGGCGCGCTCGAGGGTCGCCTCGCCCTCGGCGAGGAGCTCCCGCGCGGGCCCGCCAGTGGCGGGAACGGCGACGACGCGGCCCTGCGGCGCCTCGGCGTCGGTGAGGAAGTAGAGGTCGGCGCCGACGCTGCCGGCGAGCTCGTAGGCGGCCTCGCCCTCGTCGAGCAGCGGGCGCAGCCGCCCGTCGCCGGTGAGGTCGCCGACCGCGACGCGGGTGTTGGGGTCGGTGCCACGGTGCTGGGTGACGACGAGCCAGCGCCCGTCGTCGGTGACCGCGGGCTGGAAGATCCAGCGCTCGTCGTCGCCGACGAGGACGACCTCGTCGTCGCCCTGGGCGCTGCCGAGGCGGTGGAAGGCCAGGCGCTGCCCGCTCGTGGCCTCCTCGTACTCGCGGCCGGGCTCGGGCGCGGGGTAGGCGCCGTAGTAGATCCCGGAGCCGTCGGGGTGCCACACCGCGGCGGTGAACTTCGACCAGCGCAGCTCGTCGGGCAGGTCCTCGCCGCTGGCCACGTCACGGAAGCGCCAGCGCAGCCAGTCCGAGCCCCGCTCGGCCACGGCGTAGGCCACCGTCGCGCCGTCGTCGGCGACGGCCACCGGCCCCAGCGCGGTCGTGCCGTCGGCCGACCACGCCGAGGGGTCGAGCAGCACCCGACCCTCGTCGTCGGGCGCGTCGGCGACCCAGAGGGCGGCCTGGGGCGCGAGCGCGGCCTCGCGCAGCTGGAACCACCGCCCGCCGCGCCGCCAGGGCACGCCGCGCTGCTCGTGGTCGGACAGGGCGTCGAGCCGGGCGCGGATCGCCTCGCGCGCGTCGACCTCGCCGAGCCAGTCCTCGGCGAGCGCCGCCTGGGCGTCCATCCACGCCTGGACCTCGGGCTCGGCGAGCTCCTCGAGCCAGCGGTAGGGGTCGGCGACGTCGCGGCCGGCGTGACGCTCGACGACGTCGACGGTGCGCGTGGGCGGGTAGTCGGGCGGCATGGCCCCACCCTAGACCGCCGGCCGGCGCCTCAGCGCAGGCGACCGAGCAGCGCCATCGCCGCGCTCGCCGCGACGAGCCCCGCGGTCTCGGTGCGCAGCACCGTCGGGCCGAGGGTGACCGCGGGCAGGCCGGCGTCGGCGACCTCGGCGGGGGTCAGGCCGCCCTCGGGACCGACGCCGATGACGAGCCGCGCGGCGCCGTCCTGGGCGGCGACCGCCTCGGCGATCGGCGTCGTGGCCTCCTCCCAGCAGACGAACCCCTCGACGCTCGGCCCGCGCAGCGCGTCGCCGAAGGCCTCGGGCCAGGGGACCACCGGCGCGAGCTGGGGCAGCCACGCGCGGCGGGACTGCTTGGCCGCGGCATGGGCGATCGCGCGCCAGCGCTCGAGCGCGCGATCGGCGCTCTCGGCCTTGGGCTCGGACTCACCGCGCGTCGTCGTCACCGGCCAGATGCCCTCGACGCCGAGCTCGGTGAGGCCGCGCACGACGTCGTCGAGCTTGCGGCCCTTCGGCAGCGCGTGGACGACGTGGACCTCCGGGTGGGGGCGCGGCACCTCGATCGACTCCTCGAGGCTGACGAGCACGGTGTGGCCGAGCTCGGCGACGCGGCCCTGCCACAGCCCGCCGACGCCGTCGGCGACGCTGACGGGATCGCCGACGCCTGCGCGCAGCACGCGCACGAGGTGGTGGGCGTCGTCGCCGGCGAGCGCGGCGGTGGGGCCGTCGAGGGCCGCCGGCGGGACGACGAAGTGCGGGCCGTGGGTGCGGCTCACGCGCCGAAGGCCTCACGCAGCCGGCTGAACAGGCCCTTGCCGTTGTGCACCGGGGTGGGCTCGTCCTCGCCGCGCTGCTCGGCGAGCTGCTGGAGCAGCGCGAGCTCGTCGGCCTCGAGGCGCTTGGGGATCTCGACGTCGAGCTCGACGCGGAGGTCACCCCGCGCGCCGCCGCCGTTGAGCTTGGGCATCCCGGCCTTGCGCACGGTCAGCACCGTGCCGGGCTGCGTGCCGGCGGGCACCTCGAGGCTCGTCTCGCCGTCGATCGTCGGGATCGGCAGCTCGACGCCGAGGGCCGCCTGGGTCATGGGGATGCGCACGCGGCAGCGCAGGTCGTTGCCCTCGCGCTCGAAGACGTCGTGGGGGCGGACGTGGACCCGGACGTAGAGGTCGCCGGCGCGGGCGCCCTGCCGGCCGGCCTCGCCGCGGCCCGACAGGCGCAGGCGGTTGCCATGTTCGACGCCGGCGGGGATCTCGACGGTGACGGTCTCGCTGACCTGGCGGCGGCCCTCCCCCGCGCAGGAGGCGCACGGCTCCTCGATCGTCGTGCCGGCCCCCTGACAGGCCGGGCACACCGACGAGGTGAGCATCTGGCCGAAGACGCTGCGGGTGACCTGCTGGACCGCACCCTGGCCGTCGCAGGTGGGGCAGCGCGTCGGCTGCGTGCCCGGCTTCGCGCCGGTGCCGCCGCAGGCCTCGCAGTCGCGGGCCATGTCGAGCTCGATCTCGCGCTCGACACCGGTGAAGGCCTCCTCGAGGGTGAGCTGGACGTCGACGATCGCGTCGCGCCCGCCGCGGGAGCGCGCGCGACCACCGCCGCCGAAGCCCCCGCCCCCGAAGCCGCCGCCGAAGAAGGCGTCGATGAGGTCGGAGAGGTCGCCGAAGCCGGCCCCGGCGAACGGGTCGCTCGCGCCCTGGGGGCCGCGAGGGTCGCCGTAGCGGTCGTAGTTCGCGCGTGCCTGGGGGTTCTTCAGGACCTCGTAGGCGGTCGTGAGCTCCTTGAAGGCCCCCTCGTCGCCGCCGGCGTCGGGATGGAGCTCCCGGGCCTTCTTGCGGTACGAGCGCTTGATCTCGTCGTCGCTGGCGTCGCGGGCGACGCCGAGGATCTCGTAGAGGTCTTGCACGGTGATCGGCTGTCCTGGGAGTCGACGTCAGTCACGGGCGCCGGTGAGCTCGGCGATGGCGCGCTCGAGCGACGAGGCTACCGCCTGCACCGCCCCGAGCGTGCGCGGGTAGTCCATGCGCCGCGGGCCGAGGACCCCGACCGACCCGGCGGCCTCGGAGGCCTCGTAGCGCGCGGCGACGAGCGAGCAGATCGCGAGCTCGGGCGGGGTGAGCTCTCGTCCGATGCGCACCGCCGGGTCGCCGCCGTCGAGGGTGTCCTGGAGCATCTGGCTCAGCACGACGTGCTCCTCGAGGGCGGCGTAGACGTGCTGGACGTCCTCGAGCCGCTCGAAGGAGCCCGAGCCGACGATGTTCGCGCTGCCGCCGACGAAGAGGTGCTCGACGGAGGACGGCGAGGGGGCGAGGTTGTGGCGGATCGCCTCGGCGACGGCCTCGAGGAGGTCGGCGAGCTCGCGGGGCGCGCCGGCGGCCAGGCCGGCGACGACGTCGGCGGCATGGGACAGGCGCACCCCGGCCACGGCGTCGTTGACGGCGTGACGGGTGCGCTGGACGTCGTGCTCGGCCACGCTCGTCGGCACCTCGAGCATGCGCTTCTCGACCCGGCCGGTGTCGGCGATGAGCACCGCGAGCACCGCGGTGGGCCCGAGCTGGACGAGCTCGACGTGCTTGAGCCGGCTGCGGTCGAGCCGTGGCGCCGCGACGAGCGCGGCGACGCGGGTCAGCCGGGACAGCACGCCGGTGGCACGACGCAGGAGGTCCTCGAGGTCGACGGCCTCGCGCAGCAGCCCCTCGAGGGCGTCGCGCTGGGCGGGGCCGAGCTCGGCAGCCTCGACGAGCTGGTCGACGAAGTAGCGGTAGCCGGCGTCGGTGGGCACCCGTCCAGCGGAGGTGTGCGGCTGGGCGATGAGCCCGGCCTCCTCGAGGGCGACCATGTCCGAGCGCACCGTGGCGGTGGAGACCTCGAGGCCCCACTCCTCGACGACGCGCTTGGAGCTCAACGGCTCGCCGTCGCGCACGTAGCCCTGCACGATCGCGGTGAGGATCGCGCTCTTGCGCTCGTCGAGCGCCGGCGGGGCGTCACGGCCCTCCACAGCGGACATGCCTGCACCTCCTTCCGTCATCCCTACGATGATCGCACCGCTCGGTGATGGCCTCAACGCAGCGACGGTCCCCCGCCTCGCCGCCGCCACGGGAGGGCGTCGTGCCGACCGCGGACGCGTCGATGCCCGAGCCCCCGGTGCCTTGCCGCCGAGACGCGGCAGCACGATCGCCGGTGGACGGCAGGCGCCTGCCCGGCGCCGCCGTGCTCACGGCAGGAGGCGCACCGCGAGCCCGTCGGCCAGGGCCCAGCCGGCGTCGGTGACCCGCAGCACCGCGCCATCGTCGGCGAGCAGCCCACCGGCGACGAGCGCGGCCGCGGCGGCCTCGTCGATCGGGGCGACCTGGGCACGGGCCACGCCCTCGGCGGTGCGCAAGCCCAGGAGCAGGCGCTCGGCCCGACGCGTGGCCGCGTCGAGGGTCTCCTGCCCGCCGGTCGGCGCCTGCGCCGCCTCGACGCGGGCGAGGTAGCGCTCGGTCGGGCGCAGGTTCCACCAGCGCCGGCCCTGCCAGTGGCCGTGCGCGGCGGCGCCGAGCGCGAGGTAGTCCCCGCCGCGCCAGTACATCCGGTTGTGGACGCTCTCGTGGCCGGGACGCGCCCAGTTCGAGACCTCGTAGCGGCGCAGCCCCGCGCGGCGCAGCCGCGCGTCGGCGGCGGCCATGCGGGCCGCGGCGACGTCCTCATCGGGCGCGGGGACCCCGTCGAGGGCCACGGCCCGGGCGTAGGGGGTGTTGCGCTCGAGGGTCAGCGCGTAGCAGGAGAGGTGGTCCGCGCCGGCCTCGAGCGCGGCGTCGAGCGCGGCCTCCCACTGCTCGGCTGTCTGCCCGGGCACGCCGTAGATGAGGTCGAGGCTCACCGAGGCCAGGCCCGCGCGCCGGGCGGCGGCAGCCGCGCGCGCCGGCGCCTCAGGGTCGTGGCGGCGGTCGAGGAAGGCCAGGGTGGCGGTCTCGAAGGCCTGCGCGCCGATGCTGACGCGGGTGCAGCCGGCCGCGGCGAGCGTGGCCAGGGACGCCTCGTCGACGGTCTCGGGGTTGGCCTCGACGGTGACCTCGGCGTCGGCGGCCAGCGGCAGGGCCTCGCCGAGGCCGGCGAGCAGGCGGGCGAGGTCGCCCGGGTCGAGGAGCGTCGGGGTCCCGCCGCCGACGAAGACGCTGCCGAGGACCGGCCACGCCGTCGCGGGACCCTCGCCGTCGGGCGGGGCCGGTGGAGCGAGGGCGGCCGGGCCGGCCTCGGCGACCGCGTCGAGGTGGGCGAGGACCCCGTCGACGTAGCGGCGCCGCAGCCCCGCGTCGGCGCCGACGTCGACGGCGAAGTTGCAGTAGCCGCAGCGGTGGGCGCAGAAGGGGACGTGGACGTAGACCCCTGGCGCGGGCGCCTCGCTGGCACCCCGCGCGGCGTGGGGGTCGGGCGCCCCGGCGGCCCGCGACCCCACCGGAGGGCCGGGCGCCCCGGCGGCCCGCTGGCGGGGGCTCGGCGCGGCGGGCACCGGTGCGCTCAGTCCTGGCCCACCGAGAGGGCGGCGACGAAGGCCTCCTGGGGGATGTCGACGGCGCCGACGGCCTTCATCTTGCGCTTGCCCTCCTTCTGCTTCTCGAGGAGCTTGCGCTTGCGGGTGACGTCGCCGCCGTAGCACTTGGCGAGGACGTCCTTGCGGCGGGCCTTGATCGTCTCGCGCGCGATGATCTTCGCCCCGATCGCGGCCTGCACCGGCACGTCGAACAGCTGCCGCGGGATGAGCTCCTTGAGCCGGGCGACCATCGCCTTGCCGTACTCGTAGGCCTTCGCGCGGTGGACGATCGCGCTGAAGGCGTCGACGGGCTCGCCGTTGAGGAGGATGTCGACGCGCACGAGGTCGGCGACGGCCAGCCCAGCCGGCTCGTAGTCGAGCGAGGCGTAGCCTCGGGTCCCCGACTTCAGGCGGTCGAAGAAGTCGAAGACGATCTCGGCGAGCGGGAGTTCGTAGCGCAGCTCGACGCGCTCCTCGGTGATGTAGTCCATCGAGGCGAGGCTGCCGCGGCGCTGCTCGCAGAGCTGCATCACCGTGCCGACGTAGGCCGAGGGCGTGATGATCATCGCGTCGACGACCGGCTCGCGGATCTCGGCGATGCGTGCGGGGTCGGGCAGGTCGGCGGGGTTGGAGACGAGCATCGTCGCGTCCTCGCCGGGGCGGCGCGTGCGCTCCTCGAGATCGACCTCGTAGCCGACGTTGGGCGCGGTCGTCACGAGCGGGATGTCGTACTCGCGGTCGAGGCGCTCGGAGATGATCTCCATGTGGAGCAGCCCGAGGAAGCCGCAGCGGAACCCGAAGCCCAGCGCCGCGGAGGACTCCGGCTCGAAGGTGAAGCTCGCGTCGTTGAGCCGCAGGCGGTCGAGGGCGTCGCGCAGGTCGGGGAAGTCCTCGCTGTCGACGGGGTAGAGCCCGCTGAAGACCATCGGCGTCGGCTCGCGGTAGCCGGGCAGCGGGTCGGGGGCGGGGTTGGCCTGCAGCGTGACGGTGTCGCCGACTCGGGCCTGGTCGACCTCCTTGATCGCCGCGGTGAGGAACCCGACCTCACCCGGGCCAAGCCGGTCGACCGGACGCGGCTCGGGGCTGAGCACCGCGAGCTCGTCGATCTCGTTGTGGAAGCCGGTCGCGGCGAGGCGGACCTCCTGGCGCGGGCGCAGCTCACCGTCGACGACCCGCACGTAGGTGACGACGCCGCGGTAGGTGTCGTAGATCGAGTCGAAGATCAGCGCCCGGGTGTAACCGTCGTCGCGGGTGGCCGGCGCGGGCACGCGCTCGACGATGCGCTCGAGGACCGCCTCGACGCCCTCGCCGGTCTTGGCCGACACCGCGAGGATGTCGTCGGGGTCGCCGCCGAGCAGCGAGGCGATCTCGCCGGCGATCTCGGCGGGGCGGGCCGCCGGCAGGTCGATCTTGTTGAGGACGGGGATGACCTCGAGGCCGGCCTCGACGGCGACGTAGAGGTTGGCGATCGTCTGGGCCTGCATCCCCTGGGCGGCGTCGACGAGGAGGATCGCCCCCTCGCAGGCGTTCATCGCCCGGCTGACCTCGTAGGCGAAGTCGACGTGACCGGGGGTGTCGATGAGGTTGAGCAGGTACTCCTGCCCGTCGGTGCCGGTGAACGGCATCCGCACCGCCTGGGCCTTGATCGTGATCCCGCGCTCGCGCTCGAGGTCCATCCGGTCGAGGTACTGGTCACGGAAGGTCCGCGGCTCGACGAGGCCGGTGCGCTGGAGCATGCGGTCGGCCAGCGTCGACTTGCCATGGTCGATGTGGGCGATGATGGCGAAGTTGCGGATGCGATCGAGCGGATAGCTCACGGCAGGGGTTCTCGAGTCCTCGCGATGGCGGGCGACACCGGTGATGCTAGCGGTCGGGCCACCGAGCGTCCGTCGCTGCGCGCTCGACAGCCCGCGCGGCGCCGCGCTATCGTGTCGGGTCGGACCGCCGGTCCGCCCATGTCGTCATGCCCCGGGCCTGTGCGCCCAACCGAGATCCCGCGAGGTCGTCCGCTCCATGGCCAACAAGACGAGCCAGATGAAGCGCAACCGCCAGAACATCGCCCGCCGCGGCCGCAACCGCGCGGTGCGCAGCAACCTCAAGACGCATCTGCGCGCCTTCGAGCGGGCTCAGGCCGACGGCGACCGCGAGCGGGCCGACGCCGCGTTCCAGGCGGCCTCGCGCCGCCTCGACAAGGCCGTGTCGAAGGGCGTCGTCCACCGCAACTACGCGGCGAACCAGAAGTCGCGGATGGCCAAGGCCCTCACCCGGCTCTAGCGCCCCGCGACGGTGGCCGCCGTCCCGCTCCGCCACTACGCCGGCGTCGTCCTCGACCTCGACGGGGTCTGCGTGACCGGCAAGACCGCGATCCCCGGCGCCGCCGAGGCGGTGGCGCGGATGCGCGCGGCCGGCACGACGCTGCTCTTCGCGACGAACAACTCCACCCGCACGCCCGAGCGGGTCGCGGCGATGCTCACCGACGCCGGCATCGTCGCCGAGCCCGCCGAGGTCCTGACCTCCTCGGAGGCCGCCGCGGCCATGCTCGCCCCGGGGACCCGCTGCTACGTCGTCGGCATGGAGGGCCTGCGTGAGCCCCTCGCCGCCCGTGGCTGCGTCCTCACCACCGACCCCTTCGACGCGCAGGCCTGCGTCGTCGGCATGGACACGGACCTGGTCTTCTCCGCGCTCGCTGACGCCGCGCTAGCGATCGGCGCGGGCGCGCGCTTCATCGGCACGAACCCCGATGCGAGCTTCCCGACCGAGCGGGGGCCCGTGCCCGGCAACGGCGCGGTGCTCGCGGCGCTGCACACGACGACCGGGGTCGAGCCGAAGATCGCCGGCAAGCCCCACGCCGCGATGTTCGACACCGCCGCGGCGCGCCTGCCCGACGGTCCCCGCCTCATGGTCGGCGACCGCCTCGATACCGATATCGCCGGGGCGGCGGCGCAGGGCTGGGACACCGCGCTCGTGCTCTCGGGGGTGACGACCGCGGAGGAGGCCGAGGCCTCCGACGTCGTGCCGACCTACCTCGCCGCCGACCTCGCCGCGCTCGCCGCCGACACGGGGCCACCGGCCGCCGGGGGCGGCTGAGGGCGCCTCAGCGGCGGGTCGCGATCGCCGCGACGGCCTGCTCGAGGACCGCCCCGGGCTCGAGGTCGGAGCCCTTCAGCGCGAGGTCGGCCTCGGCGAGGGTGCGGTAGGCGGTGGTGAGCTCGCCCGGCCCGAAGGCCTTGCGGTGGCGCTCGAGATGGCCGAGCTGGCCCTTGCTCACGCTGAAGCCGATGCGCGCGCGCTGCTCCTTGGCGTCGGTGCGCCCGACGAGGCCGCCGCCGGCGGCGACGAGCGCGCGGACGCGGTAGGCCAGGGCGCCGAGGATCATGAGGGGCTGCTCACCGGCCTCGAGGCTGCCGCGCAGCAGCGTCACCGCGCGTGCGGGGTCGCGCTCGCACATCGCGTCGGCGACGGCGAAGGCGCCCTTGTTGCCGTGCCCGGCGATGGTCGCCTCGACGTCGTCGGCGCCCACGCGGCCGGCCTCGACGACACGGGCGAGCTCGGCAACCTTCGCGGCGATCGTCCCGACGTCGTGGCCGGCGTGGTCGAGGAGCGCCTGCAGCGCGGCGGGCTGCCCGGACAGCCCATGGCGGGCGAGCTCGTCGGCGACGAGGCGCTGCCAGGCCTTGGCGTCGAAGTCCGGTGGCGGCTTGCAGTCGATCCGGCCGCCAGCCTCCTTGACCGCGGCGGCGAGCTTCTGGATCGACCCGGTGCCCTTCGCGGTGAGCAGGACCGTCGCGTCGACCGGCGGCGCGCCGAGCAGGTCGGTGAGCGCCGCGGCGTGCTCGGCGCGCAGCTCGTGGGCGTCGCGGATGCGCACGACGCGGGGGGCGCCGAACAGCGAGGCGGTGCGCAGGTCGGGCAGGCCGCCCTCGCCGAGCTCGGCGGCGCGGACGTCGGTGAGCTCGATCTCGCCACCGGCCTCCTCGCGCAGCTCGGCGAGGAGGCGGTCGGCCTCCCGCCGCACGAGGACCTCCTCGGGGCCGGTGACGAGGTGGACGGGCGGTCGCATCGCCAGCGAAGCCTAGCGGTCGACGTCGTCGCCGCGGACCTCGGCGACCGCAGCGGCGAGCTCGGGGTGCAGCGCCGGACCGGCCGCGAGCAGACCGGCACCGAGCGGGGTGACGACCGCGCCGGCCTCGGCGGCGACGAGCTCGCCGGCGGCGGCGTCCCACGCCTCGAGGTGGTCCTCGTAGAAGGCGTCGACCCAGCCGGCGGCCACGAGGCAGAGGTCGAGGGCCGCCGAGCCGAGCCGGCGCAGGTCCCGGGCGCGCACGAGGAGGTGCGCGGCGGTGCGGGCCTGCCGCGCGCGGTCGGCGGGGTCGTAGCCGAAGCCGGTGGCCACGAGCGCCTCGGGCAGGGCGACGGGGTCGTTGACGGCCAGGCGCCGACCGCCGAGCCAGGCGCCCTGCCCCACGATCGCCTCGAAGGTCCGCCCGGCGGTCGGCTGGTGGACGACGCCGACGAGCGGGGACCACCCCGTCCCGGTGGCCCGCTGCACGGCGATCGACACCGTCCAGGCGTCGAGGCCGTAGAGGTAGTTCGTCGTGCCGTCGACGGGGTCGACGACCCAGCGCAGACCGGTCCTAGCGGCACGCGCGGCGCCCTCCTCGCCGAGCAGGCCGTCGTCGGGACGCTCGCTCGCGAGCCGCCGAGCGATGAGCGCCTCGCTGTCGCGGTCGGCGGCGCTGACGAGGTCGTTGGAGCGGCCCTTGGCCCAGACCTCGCCGACGTCGTCGCTCCGGGCGAGGAGGACCTCGCCGGCGGCGTGGGCGAGGTCGACGGCGAGGTCGCGCAGCGGCGTGGCGACCGGGTCGGCCTCGGGACTCCCAGCAGCCATCGCGGTGCCTCCTCGGGGGTCGGGGCGCGTGGCCAGGCGGACGCGGGCGGGACCCCGGGCGGCTCAGGGTCGCTCACCTTGCTCGTGGACCCGGGCTGGGGCGCCGCTGGGCGTCCAGCGTACGGTGCGCGCTGGCAGGGGGTGGGCGCGGCCACGCCGGCGCCGAGCGAGGAGGGCCGCGCGGTCGCCGAGCCCGGGCGGCCGCAGCCGGGCCGGTAGGCCGCTGCGGCCCCCGCCGGGCCCTGCGGGCCCGCCGTCGCCGCTCGTGCAGCCTCGGCCCGTCGGGGGCCAGCTCGACGCCGACGGTGCCGTCGAGGTCGGTGCGCCGAACCTGCGCGCCCAGCGCCGCGAGCGTGGCCAGCGTCTCGGGTCGGGGATGGCCATGGGGGTTGTCCGGGCCCACGCTGATGAGCGCGGCCTGCGCGCCGCTGGCGGCGAGGAAGCCCTCGGCGTTGGTCGCCGCGCCGTGGTGGGGCACGACGAGGGCGTCGACGGCGAGCTCGGCGCGTCGTTCGAGCAGGCGCTCCTGGGCGCGGACCTCGGCATCGCCAGGCAGCAGGACCGAGCCGTGCGCGCCGTCGACGCGCAGGACGACCGAGAGCTCGTTGAGGTCGCGGGTGGCAAGGCCCCGCCGCGGTGGGCTGAGCACGGTGACCTCGGCGGTGCCGAGCGGGAAGCGGTCGCCGGCGGCCACGCGCTGCACCGCCACGCCCGCCGTCGCGGCGGCCTCGAGCACCGCCTCGGTGACCGCGCTCGTCGGCGGGTCGGGGTGCGCGCCGAGCAGGAGGGCACCGACGTCGCGCTCCTCGAGCAGCGCCGGCAGGACCCCGCCGTGATCGAGGTGGCCGTGGGTGAGCACGACGACGTCGAGGGCGTCGACGCCGGCCTCGCGCAGGCGCCGGCGCAGGCGCGTGTCGTCCTCGCCGCCGTCGACGAGCATGCGCGCGGGAGCCGCCGCGCCACCGCCGTGCCCGGGGGCCTCGACGAGGACGCCGTCGCCCTGGTCGACGTCGAGCGCGGTGACGGTGAGGTGGGCCACCGCGGGCGCGGGCACGAGCAGCGGCCCGAGCGCCAGCGCGCCGGCGAGCAGCAGCGCCGGGACGGCCAGTGCGCGGCGACGGTGGGCGAGGACGGCGAGCACGAGCAGGCCCGACACGGGGCTGGCGAGGTGGGCGGGCTCGAGCGCGGGCAGGTCGGCGAAGGTCTCGGCCGACCACAGGATCGCCGCGAGCGGCGGTCCGGCGAGGGCGGCCAGGGGCGCCGCGGCCGCCGGTGCGACCACGGCCAGCGCCGCGGCGAGCAGCCCGACGGCCTGGGCGAGCGCGGCTGCGGGTCCGGCGACGAGGTTGGCGGGCAGGGCCGCGGCGGGAAGGCCGCCGTCGCCGGCGAGGAGGACGGGGGCGACGCCGAGCTGCGCGCCGACGGTCGCGCCGACGGTCCAGCGCAGCCACGACGGCCCGCGCAGGCGGGCCACGACCGCGGGGGCGACGAGCAGGACGCCGGCGGTGGCGAGCACCGAGAGGACGAAGCCGAGCCGGCGGGCCAGCAGCGGGTCGCTGAGCAGGAGGGCGACGACGGCCACGGCGAGCAGGCGCAGCGGCTGGCGCACCCGCCCGAGCAGGCCGGCGAGCAGGACGAGCGCGGCGGTGGCCCCCGCGCGCAGCACCGAGGGCTGCCAGCGCACGAGCACGACGAACCAGGCGAGCGCGGCGAGGCCGACGACGCTGCGACCACGGGGCCCGACGCCGACGACCGCGGCGAGGCCGAGCACGCCGGCGAGCATGAGCGCGGTGTGCTTGCCGGAGACGACGACGAGGTGGGACAGCCCCGCGGCGGAGAAGCGCTCGCGTTGGCCCTCCGGGCGCCCGCGCAGGTCCCCGGTCGTCACCCCCGACAGCAGCACCGCGCGCTCGGGGTCGAGCGCCTCCTCGAAGGCCGCGCGGGCGCGCTCGCGCACCGTCGTGCTCGCCGCGAGCAGCGCCGGTGGCGGGGCGACGACGCCGAGGGGCTCGGCGGGGCGTGCCCGGACCACCGCGCCGTGGGCCCGCAGATGGGCGTCGAAGCCCTCCTCGCCGAGGGGCAGCAGCCGCGCGGTCCCGCGCACGCGCGCGCCGAGCGGCGGGGCCTGCGCGAGCTCCTCGACGCCGACGACGGCGCGCTGGCGCGTCGCACGCCCGCCGACCTCGTCGACGCGCAGCAGCAGCCAGCCGCCGGTGGCCGTCGGGCGCGCCTCGGTGACGACGCGCCCCTCGAGGGTGACCTCCTCGGCGTGGGCGGCGAGGTCGGGCAGGGGGCCGCGCTCGGCGAGGGCGAGACGGGCGCCGGCCAGCCCGCTGCCGGCCAGGGCCAGCGCCGCCGCGGCCACGGCCAGGGCGGCCACCGGCGCGCGGCGCGCGAGCCCAGCGCCGGCGGCGAGGGCGGCGAGGCCGAGCCCGGCCAGCCAGCCCGGGCCGGCGAGCAGGCAGCCGAGCCAGAGGCTGGCGGCGAGCGCGGCGGCGGCGGGGGCGCGCACGCCGGCTCAGAGGTCGATGAGGTCGAGCAGCGACTCGAGGCGCGTCTCGCCGATGCCGGCGACGTCGAGGAGGTCGGCGGGGGCGGTGAAGGGGCCGTGGTCCTCGCGATGGTCGGTGATGCGCTCGGCGAGGACCGGACCGACGCCAGGCAGGGCCTCGAGCTCGGTGACGCTGGCGCGGTTGACGTCGATGCGGCCGTCGGGGCGCACCGCCCCGCCCGCCGCCGGGCCTGCCGGCGCTGCGGCGGCCTCGCCGCCCTCGGCCTGCTGCCGAGCCTCGCGGTCGGGGACGACGAGCTGTTCACCGTCGGCGACGGTGCGGGCGAGGTTGAGCCCGTCGAGCCAGGCGTCGTCGCTGGCACCGCCCGCCGCGGCGATCGCGTCGGCGATGCGGGCGTCGGCGGGCACCTCGTGCACCCCCGGGTCGGCCACGGCACCGGCGATGTGGACGACGACCCGGCCGGGGGCCACGGCCACCTCGCCCCCGGCGCCGTCGGCCTGGCCCGGCCCGACCGCCGGCTGGCCACCCGACCCCGGCGGCGGCGGGTCGTCGGCGCGGCCCTCGGCGACAGGCTCGCCGTCAGGGGTCAGCGCCCAGAGCGCGGCGAGCACGGCGAGCGCGCCGGCGAGCAGCATCCCGAGCGCGACGAGCTCGGCGGGGCTGACCGCGAGGCGCTCGCGCAGCGCGGCCAGCCGTGGCAGCGGCGAGGAGGGCGTCATGGCGCGACGCTACGGCGCCGCGGCCCGACCTCGGCGAGATCGCGGCGGGAGGCTGTGGACGGGTGGGGCTGTGCCGGGCCGGGCGGGTCCCGGGCCCTGAGGCACCCACCCGGGCCTGGCGCTCGGGCTCAGCGCCCCTCGGTCGCGGCGACGAGGCGCTCGAGGGTGGCGTTGAACGTCGCCGAGGGCCGCATGACCTCGGCGGCTTTGGCCCGGTCGGGCCAGTAGTAGCCGCCGAGGTCGACGGGCTCGCCCTGGACGGCGGCCAGCTCGCCGATGATCGTGTCCTCCTGCACGGCGAGCTCGGCGGCCAGGGCCGCGAAGATCTCCGCGGCGGCGGGGTCGTCGGTCTGTCCCGCGAGCGCCTGCGCCCAGTAGAGCGTGAGGTAGACGTGGCTGCCGCGGTTGTCGAGCTCGCCGACCTTGCGCGAGGGCGAGCGTCCCTCCTCGAGGTAGCGGGCCACCGCGGCGTCGAGGGTGCGCCCGAGCAGCCGCGCGCGCGCGTTGCCGAAGCGGTCGGCGAGGTGCTCGAAGGAGGCCGTCAGCGCGAGGAACTCCCCGAGGGAGTCCCAGCGCAGGTGGTTCTCCTTGAGCAGCTGCTGGACGTGCTTGGGCGCCGAGCCACCCGCACCGGTCTCGAAGAGCCCGCCGCCGGCCATGAGCGGCACGATCGAGAGCATCCGCGCGCTCGTGCCGACCTCGAGGATCGGGAAGAGGTCGGTGAGGTAGTCGCGCAGGACGTTGCCGGTCACCGAGATCGTGTCCTGCCCGGCCCTGGCGCGCTCGAGGGTGAAGCGGGTCGCCTCGGCCAC
>JAWOAS010000143.1:0-21631 GCA_046498405.1 Egibacteraceae bacterium | reverse complement strand
TTTATTGAAATTGCACTACTTACGCCGCCTGTCGGGATGAACTGCTACATCGCTCAGGCCCTCGGGGGCCTGACCCCCGAGCCCCGCCCCCACGCCCCACCCCCCACGCCCCACCCCGAGGAGGAACTGTCGTGCCCGAGTTCACTGCCGCCGACGTCAAGCGCCTGCGTGAGGCCACCGGCGCCGGGATGATGGACTGCAAGAAGGCGCTCGTCGACGCCGACGGCGACTTCGACGCCGCCGCCGAGCTCGTGCGCGAGCGCACGGGCGCGCGCATGGCCGACCGCGTCGGCGACCGCAGCGCGTCGGAGGGCCGCGTCCACAGCTACCTGCACACGCCGACCCCGGGACTGCCCCCGAAGGTCGGTGTCCTCGTCGAGCTCAACTGCGAGACGGACTTCGTCGCCAAGGGCGAGGGCTTCCACGAGCTCGCCAAGGACGTCGCGATGCACATCGCGGCGATGCGGCCCGTCGTCGTGCGCGAGGAGGAGGTCGACGAGGCGACCCTCGAGGCCGAGCGGGAGTTCGCCCGCAAGCAGGCCCTCGAGGAGGGCAAGCCCGAGCACATCGTCGAGCGCATCGTCGACGGCAAGGTCCAGGCCTTCTACAAGGAGAAGGTCCTGCTCAACCAGCCGTTCGTCAAGGACGACAAGCGCACCGTCGCCGACCTCCTCGAGGAGTTCCAGCGCACGAGCGGGGAGAAGGTCGTCCTCGCGCGGTTCGCGCGCTTTCAGATCGGCGGCTGAGCGCCCGGTCGCCCCGCCGCGCCGCCGGGGGCCGCCTGCCCCGGAGGGCCGCGCGGGGGCGCCGTGGCCCCGGTGACCGGTAGGATCCCCCGAGCACCCAGCGGTGACGAAGCGAGGTCAGGGTGGACAGCGGCCCGAAGTACCGGCGGATCCTCCTCAAGCTCTCGGGTGAGGCCTTCGCCGACGCCGAGGCGAGCATCAGCCCGGCGATCGTCCACTCGATCGCCGAGCAGCTCGCCGAGGTCGCCGCGCGCGGGGTCGAGGTCGGCGTGGTCGTCGGCGGCGGCAACATCTTCCGCGGCAGCGCCCCCCAGGCCTCGGGCATGGACCGCTCGAGCGCCGATCACATGGGCATGCTCGCCACGGTCATCAACGCCCTGTCGCTGCAGGACGCCATCGAGAAGCAGGGGTTGCCGACGCGGGTGCAGTCGGCGGTGTCGATGCAGGAGCTCGCCGAGCCCTACATCCGCCGCCGCGCGATCCGTCACCTCGAGAAGGGGCGGCTCGTGATCTTCGCCGGCGGGCTCGGGGCTCCGTACTTCTCCACCGACACCGCCGCGGCGCAGCGCGCCCTCGAGATCGGCGCGGAGGCGATCCTCAAGGGCACCGGCGTCGACGGGGTCTACGACCGCGACCCCCGCGGCGACGCCGCCGCGCGGCGCTTCACCGAGCTCACCCACCTCGAGGCGCTCTCCCGGGGCCTCAAGGTCATGGACGCCACGGCGATCAGCCTGTGCATGGACAACCGGCTGCCGATCGTCGTCTTCGAGCTGCTCCTCGAGGGCAACATCTGGCGCGTCGTCGACGGTGAGCCCATCGGCACCCTCGTCCATACGCCCGTCGAGGAAGGAGCGCAGTCGTGACCGAGGACGTCCTGGCCGAGGCCAAGCAGAAGATGACCGCCACGGTGCGCCACACCCAGAGCGAGTTCGGCAAGATCCGCACCGGGCGCGCCAACCCCACCCTCGTGGCCGACCTGCCGGTGTCGTACTACGGCACGAAGACGCCGTTGCAGCAGATCGCCGGCATCAGCGTGCCCGAGCCGCGGATGCTCGCGATCAACCCCTACGACCAGTCGGCGCTGCGGGAGATCGAGCGCGCGATCCAGGCCGCCGACCTCGGGCTCAACCCCTCCAACGACGGCAAACTCATCCGTGTGGTCTTCCCCGAGCTCACCGAGGAGCGCCGCAAGGAGTTCGTGAAGATCGCCCGTGAGCGCGCCGAGGAGGGCCGCATCGCCATCCGCAACGCCCGGCGGCAGGCCAAGGCCGACCTCGCCGACCTCGCCGACGACAGCGCGATCACCGAGGACGACCAGCACCGCGGCGAGCAGCAGTTGCAGAAGCTCACCGACAAGTACATCGGCGAGATCGACGAGCTGCTGGCCAACAAGGAGCAGGAGCTCCTCGAGGTCTGAGGCGGGCGGGTCGCCGTGGGCCCGGCGCCGCCGGCGCCGCCGCGGCGTCGGCCCGAGCGGCGACAGCGAGCGAGGGACGAGTCATCGACGGCGAGCACGAGTCGCCCAGCGAGGCGGCGAGCACCGACGACCGGGGGCAGGAGGCCGCCCCGGCCGAGCCGGCGCGCCGGCGCTCGGCGGGCCGCGACCTGCGCCTCGCGGTCGCCTCGGGCCTCGTCCTCGCCGCAGCGCTGCTCGGCGCGCTCTTCACGAGCCCGGTCCTGCTCCTCGCCTTCGTCGGCGCGCTCATCGTCATCGCCCTGCTCGAGCTCGACGTCGCCTTCCGCCAGCAGGGGGTGCGCCCCGCGACCCCGGTGGCCGGTGGCGCCGGGCTCGTCATGCTCTTCGGCGCCTACTGGGTCGGCCCCTCCGCCCAGGCCCTCGGCGTGCTCCTCCTGCTCTTCGGCGCGGTGCTCTGGGTCTTCCTCGGCACCGACCGCCGGCGGGTCGTGCCGACGGTCTCGGCGACGCTGCTGGCCGGGCTCTGGGTGCCCTTCCTCGCGAGCCACCTCGCGCTGCTGCTCGCCCGGCAGGACGGCGAGTGGGCGGTGCTCGCGGTCATCGCCCTGGCCGTCTCCAGCGACATCGGCGCCTACGGGGTCGGGTCGGCCTTCGGGCGCCACAAGCTCGCGCCGAGGGTGAGCCCGGCCAAGAGCTGGGAGGGCCTGGCCGGCGGGCTGGCCACGGTCCTCGTCCTCGCCGCGCTCGTCACCGCGCGGCTGCCCGGCTTCGATCTGCCCACCGCGCTGCTGCTCGGCGTCGTCGTCGTGCCCGCGGCCACCCTCGGCGACCTCACCGAGTCGCTCGTCAAGCGCGACCTCGGGGTCAAGGACCTCGGCAGCGTCGTCCCGGGCCACGGGGGCATCATGGACCGGGTGGACTCGATCCTCCTCGCCCTGCCCGCCGCCCACCTGCTCCTGCTCGCCCTCGGCGGCTGAGCGGCGGTGCGCCCGGCAGCCGCGCCCATCCCCGGAGCCTGACCCGCGATGACCGACGCTGTGCCCTCCGCGACGCTCGACCCCTACGCCGCCAGCGACGCGGCGCTGGCCGCCGCGCTCGGCGACGAGCCGCGCTACCGCCTCGCGCAGCTGCGGGCCTGGCTGGCCCGTGGCGTCGACGACCCCGAGGCGATGACCGACCTGCCCGCGGCGCTGCGCCGCCGCCTCGCCGGCCGCCTCGCCCCGCCTCCCGAGCTCGTCGCGCAGACGAGCGCCGACGGTGGGCTGACCCGCAAGGTCCTCCTGCGCATGCAGCCCTCCGGGGAGGAGATCGAGAGCGTCCTCATGCTGTACCCCGCCGGCGGCGAGCGCGAGCGGGCCCGCGCGACGGTGTGCGTCTCCACCCAGGCGGGCTGCGCGATGGGCTGCCCCTTCTGCGCCACGGGGCAGGCCGGCCTGCGCGGCCAGCTCACCGTCGGCGAGATCGTCCGCCAGGTCACCGTGATGCAGCGCCTGCTCGCCTCCGGGGCGATCGCCGTCGACGGCGCGCCCGACCACGTCACCAACGTCGTCTTCATGGGCATGGGCGAGCCGCTGGCCAACGTCGCCGGCACGCTCGGCGCGGTGCGCTGGCTCACCGACGCCGAGGCCGGCCTCGGCCTGAGTGCGCGGTCGATCACCGTCTCGACGATCGGGCTCGTGCCGGCGATGCGCCAGCTCACCGCGCTCGGCCTGCCCGTGCGCCTCGCCGTCAGCCTCCACGCCCCCGACGACGCGCTGCGCGACGACCTCGTGCCCGCCAACCGCAGCCACCCCCTCGCCGAGGTCCTCGCCGCGGCGGCCGAGCACGCCGAGGCCACCGGCCGCCGGGTGACCTTCGAGTACGTCCTCATCGACGGGATCAACGACCAGCCCGAGCACGCCGAGCGCCTCGCCGCGCTGCTTGCCGGGCGCGGCGCGGCGCACCTCAACCTCATCCCCATGAACCCCACCCCGGGGGTAGCGTGGACCGCGCCGCCGGTCGCCGCCCAGCGGGCGTTCTGCCGGCGCCTCACCGACGCGGGCCTGCCGGCGACGATCCGCGCGAACCGGGGCACCGACATCGACGCCGCCTGCGGGCAGCTCTACGCCACCTACCGCCTGGGATCGGGGCGCATCCTGCCCGCAGCCATCGGCGCGGCCGAGCGGCTCGACGGGGCCCGGCGGTGACCCCGCGGGAGGTCACGATCCTCGGGTCGACCGGCTCGATCGGCACCCAGGCCCTCGGGGTGCTCGAGGCCAACCCCGGCGCGTTCAGCGTCGCCGGGCTCGCCGCCGGCCGCGCCGCCGGGGCCCTCGTCGGCCAGGCCCGGGCCACCGGGGCCAGGCGCGTGGCCCTCGCCGACCCCCGCGCCGCCGCGGCGGCCCGCGAGGCCCTCGGGCCGGGCGTCGAGGTCCTCGAGGGCCCCGCCGGTGTCGCCGAGCTCGCCGCCGCGCCCGCCGACCTCGTGCTCAACGGCATCACCGGCGCGGCCGGGCTGCGCTCGACCCTCGCCGCGCTCGAGGCGGGCACGCCGGTCGCGCTCGCGAACAAGGAGTCGCTCATCGTCGGCGGCGACCTCGTCCTCGCCGCCGCGGCGCGCGCCGCCGACCGCCACGGCCCGCACCCGCTCGGTGCGACCACCCCCGGCGGGGCGCCCCCACCGCTCGGTGGGCTCGCGCACGGCTGGCTGCTGCCGGTCGACTCCGAGCACTCCGCGCTCGCGCAGGCGCTGCGCGGCACCGACCCCGACGAGGTCGCCCGGCTCCTCGTCACCGCCTCGGGCGGGCCGTTCCGCGGTCGGCGCCGCGACGAGCTCGCCGGCGCGCGCGCCGCCGACGCGCTCGCGCACCCCACCTGGGACATGGGCGCGGTCATCAGCGTGAACTCCGCGACCCTGGCGAACAAGGGCCTCGAGGTCATCGAGGCGCACCTGCTCTTCGGCGTGGCCTACGAGGCGATCGAGGTCGTCGTGCATCCGCAGTCGATCGTCCACAGCATGGTCGAGCTCTGCGACGGCGCGACGATCGCCAAGCTCTCCCCGCCGGACATGCGCCTGCCGATCCAGCTCGCGCTCGGCCATCCCGCGCGCCTGCCCCAGGCCCCCGCGGTCACCGACTGGAGCGCGCCGCTCGACCTGCGCTTCGAGCCGGTCGACCGCGAGACCTTCCCGATGCTCGGCCTCGCCGAGGCGGCGGGTCGGGCGGGGGGCACCGCCCCGGCGGTCTACAACGCCGCGAACGAGGAGGCCGTGGCCGCGCTGCTCGCCGAGGAGATCGACCTCCTCGGCATCGACGCCGTCGTCGCGGCAGTCTTGGAGGAGCACGACCCGGCGCCGGTGGCCGACCTCGGCACCGTCCTGGCCGCCGACCGCTGGGCCCGGCAACGAGCCCGGTCGCGGCTGTCCGCGGAGAGGTAGACGATGGCCATCGCCCTGTTCTTCGGTGTCCTCGTCCTCTCCATCGTCATCCACGAGGCCGGGCACTTCTGGACCGCCCGCCGCTTCGGCATGAAGGCCGAGCGCTTCTTCGTCGGCTTCGGGCCGACGCTGTGGTCGACCCAGCGCGGCGAGACCGAGGTCGGCCTCAAGGCGATCCCCGCCGGGGGGTTCGTGAAGATCACGGGGATGAGCCGCTCCGAGGCCGTCGACCCCGCCGACGAGCCCCGCGCCTTCTACAACCAGCCGCCGTACCAGCGCGCGATCGTCCTCGTGGCCGGGGTCGTGACGCACTTCATCCTCGCGGCGCTGCTCATCTGGGGCGGGCTGACCTTCTCGGAGCTGCCGCGCTTCGACGGGATGCAGCCGGTCGTCTCCGCCGCGGTCGGCAGCGTCGAGGAGGGCACCGCCGCCGAGGCCGCCGGCCTCGAGCCCGGTGACGAGCTCCTCACGATCGCCGGTCGGGACGCCACCGACCCCGAGGCGGCCGTCGAGGCGATCGCCTCCCGCCCCGGCGAGACGATCGAGATCGCGGTGCTGCGCGACGGCGAGGAGGAGGTCCTCACCGCGACGCTGCCCGAGACCGGACCCGACGGCGAGGAGCGGGGCTTCCTCGGGGTGGCCATCGCCGGCCTGCCCCAGTTCGTGTCCTACGGCCCCGGGGAGGCGGTCGTCGCGACGTTCGTCGGCGACGCCTCGATCTTCGCCCAGGCCAACGCCTTCATCCGTGGCCTCGGCCAGGCGCTGAGCCCCGAGTCGCTGAGCGCCTGGCTCCAGCAGGCCGACGGCCAGACGCCGCGCAGCGACGCCGGGCCGATCAGCGTCGTCGGCATCGGTCAGGCCGT
Organism: Egibacteraceae bacterium; assembly: GCA_046498405.1. GTDB lineage: Bacteria > Actinomycetota > Nitriliruptoria > Euzebyales > Egibacteraceae > T1Sed10-49. Next base: position 15,190 of record JAWOAS010000143.1, on the reverse strand, counting down.
CGGGGCGCTCGGCGACGCCGACGCCTGGTCGGGCGTGCTCCTGCTCATGATCCAGATCCAGATCGTCGTCGGCTTCCTCAACATCATCCCGCTGCCGCCCTTCGACGGCGGCCACCTCGCCCAGCTCGCCGTCGAGTCGACGGTCAACGGCGTGCGTCGCCTCCTCGGCAAGACCCCCGACTGGGAGCTCTCCCCGGCCGTGGTCACCCCGCTGGCGCTCGCGGTGCTCCTCCTCGTCGTCGGCTTCGCCGCGACGGCGATCTACATCGACATCGTCAACCCCGTCTCGGGGCTCTTCGAGTAGCGTCGGGGGGACCGGCGCGCACCGATGAGCGCGGCTTCGCGCGGGAGGGGCGTGCGGACCGCCCACGGACGGTACCCTGGCCCTTGCGCGTGCCCCGTGCACGCCCGCCGCACCCTCAACGACCGGAGGCCCTGACACCGTGGGCACGACCCTGCCGCTCATCAACCAGCCGGCCCCTGACCCCGAGCTGCCCGCCCACCACCAGCCACCGCGACGCCGGCCGACCCGGGCGCTGCACGTCGGCGAGGTGCCGGTCGGCGGAGGCGCGCCGATCAGCGTGCAGTCGATGACGACGACGCCGACCCACGACGTCAACGCCACCCTCCAGCAGATCGCCGCCCTGCAGGCCGCCGGCGTCGACATCGTCCGCGTCGCGGTGCCCCGCAACGAGGACGCCGACGCGCTGTCGACGATCGCCGAGAAGTCCCCGGTGCCGATCATCGCCGACATCCACTTCCAGTGGAAGTACGCGATGGCGGCCATCGAGGCCGGCTGCGCGGGGGTGCGCATCAACCCCGGCAACATCCGCAAGCACGAGAAGGTCCGCGTCATCGGCGACGCCGCCAAGGAGCGCGGTGTGCCCATCCGCATCGGCGTCAACGGCGGCTCGCTCGAGGACGTCGTGCTCGAGCGCCACGGCGGGGTCACCCCCGAGGCGCTCGTCGAGAGCGCCCTGGGCGAGGCCCGCCTGCTCGAGGACGTCGACTTCTACGACACGAAGATCTCCGTCAAGCACTCCGACCCCTGGGTGATGATCCAGACCTACCGCCTGCTCGCCGAGCGCTGCGACTACCCCCTGCACCTCGGGGTCACCGAGGCCGGCCCGCCCAAGACCGGCAACATCAAGTCCGCGGTGGGCATCGGCACGCTGCTCGCCGAGGGCATCGGCGACACGATCCGGGTGTCGCTGTCGGCCGATCCCGTCGAGGAGGTCAAGGCCGGCATCGCGATCCTCGAGTCGCTGCACCTGCGCGAGCGCGGCCTCGACGTCGTGGCCTGCCCGTCCTGCGCCCGGGCCGAGGTCGACGTCTACACCCTCGCCGAGCGCGTCCAGGAGGGGCTCGACGGCCTCGACGTGCCGTTGCGCGTCGCGGTGATGGGCTGCATCGTCAACGGCCCCGGTGAGGCCCGCGAGGCCGACATCGGCGTGGCCGCCGGCAAGGGCAAGGGCCAGATCATCAAGCAGGGCGAGGTCCTCTTCACCGTCGCCGAGGAGGACATCGTCGAGACGCTCGTGCACTTCGCCCACGAGATGGCCGACGACCTGCGGGGCGAGCGCGGCGAGGGCGTGCCCTCGGTCGTGGCCTGAGGTGGCCGACGAGCTCGACGTCGCCGTGGCCGCCGCCCGCGAGGGTGGGGCGATCGCCCTCGAGCACCGCCGACGCGGGGTCCTCGCGGAGTGGAAGGGCGTCGGCGACGTCGTGACCGCCGCCGACCGCGCGGTGCAGGAGTCGATCTCCCGGGCGATCGGCGAGGCCTTCGGCGGCGACGCGATCGTCGGCGAGGAGGGCGGCCCGGCCCCCGACGAGGCGGCCCTGCGCGGCCAGCGCCGCTGGTACGTCGACCCGATCGACGGGACGACGAACTACCTCAAGGGCCGGCACTGGTGGGGGGTGTCGATCGCCTTCGCCGACGTCGACGACCGGCTGGCCGCCGGCGTCGTCCACCTGCCCGTCCTCGGCGAGACCTACACCGCCCGGCTCGGGGGCGGCGCCCGGCGCGACGGCGCGCCGATCCGCGCCTCGTCGGTGACCGACCTCGCCGAGGCCCTCTGCACCTCGGGCTTCCCCGGGGCGGCGTCGATGCGCGAGGCCAGCGAGGGCAACGTCGGCATCTGGCAGCGGGTGATGCGCCAGGCGCTGTCGGTGCGCGCCACCGGCGCGGTCGCCCCGGACTGGTGCGCGGTGGCCTGCGGGCAGGCCGACGGCGCGTGGACGCTCGGCGTGGGGCGCTGGGACATCGCCGCGGGCACGCTCATCGCCAGGGAGGCCGGCGCGCGGGTCACCGACCTCGACGGTGGCGACCTCGACGGCCCGGCCACGAGCGGCATCGCCGCGGCCCCGGGCATCCATGGGGCCCTGCTCGCGCTCATCCACGACGACGGCGAGTGAGGCGACGATGGCGTTGCTGTCCCCGGCGGAGGCCGACCTCTTCCTCCTCGAGCACCACCTCGGCGTCCTCACGACGCTCAAGGCCGACGGCCGCCCGCAGCTGTCGAACGTCGCCTACGCCCTGCGCGACGGGCGCGTGGCCGTCTCGGTGACCGCCGACCGGGCCAAGACCGCCAACGCCCTGCGCGACCCGCGGGTGAGCCTGCACGTCACGAGCGAGGACTTCTGGACCTACCTCGTCGTCGAGGGCGAGGCCGAGCTCTCCCCGGTGTCGACGACGCCGGGGGACGGCACCGGGCTCGCGCTGCTCGCCACCTACGAGGCCATCCGCGGCCAGGCCCACCCCGACCCCGAGGAGTTCCTCGCGGCGATGGTCACCGAGCGCCGGCGCGTGCTCTCCTTCGTGCCCGGGCACCGCTACCCCCTCGCCGCCTAGCGCGCGATCGCCCATTGCCGGGGGGATGGCCGGCTGCTACGTTCAGGCGTTGGACGGCCGAGCCGTGAGGCTCTGCCGGGCTGTCCGCGCGACGCCCGAGGCCGAGGCCCGCCGACGCGGAGCAGCCACGAGAACCGATGGTCGGTCTGACAGTGGGCGTCGTCGCCCACTTTTTCGTTCCGGACGACGACAGCCCGGGAGGTGAGATGCCGTGGACGCCCTCGAGGCGCGCATCCGCGAGCTGGCCGAGCCGCTGGCCGCCCGGGCCGAGGTCGACCTCGTCGACGTCGACGTCCGTGGCACCGGCCCCCGCCAGCTCGTCCGGGTGATGATCGACCGCAAGGGCGGCGTGACGATCGAGGAGTGCCGGGACCTCAGCGGCGCGCTGTCCGAGGCGCTCGACGCCGAGGACCCCATTCCGCAGCGCTACGCCCTCGAGGTCACCTCGCCCGGGGTCGACCACCCGCTCGAGGGCCAGCGCGCCTTCGACCGCGTCGAGGGCCGGACGGTGCGGATCCACTGGCGCCGTGACGGCGAGCCCGCCGAGGTGCGGGGCACGGTCGAAGCCGCCGAGCGCGACGCCGTCGTCGTCGACGTCGACGGCCACGCCCAGCGCGTGCCCTACGACGTCATCGACAAGGCCGTTCAGACGCTGCCCTGGTAGGGCGATCGAGGAGGCACGCGCGTGAGAGTCGAGATCGAGGCGCTGAGGTCGATCGAGCGCGAGAAGGGCATCGACTTCGAGACCGTCGTGTCCTCCCTCGAGGGCGCCCTCGCCAGCGCGTACAAGCGCGCCGGCGGGCAGGCCGAGGAGGCCCGGGTCGTCATCGACCGGGTCGACGGCACGGTGACGGTCTACGCCCAGGAGCTCGACGACGACGGCAACGTCATCGAGGAGTGGGAGGACCCGCCGCGCGACTTCGGCCGGATCGTCGCCCAGACCGCCAAGCAGGTCCTCATGCAGCGGCTGCGCGAGGCCGAGCGGGAGATGACCTACGGCGAGTACTCCGGCAAGGAGGGCGACCTCGTCAGCGGCACGGTGCAGATCCACGACCGCAACCTCGTCGTGCTCGACCTCGGCAACGCCGAGGCGATCCTGCCGGCCGCCGAGCAGGTGCCCACCGAGGAGTACCGCCACGGGATGCGGCTGCGCGCCTACATCGTCGAGGTCCGCCGCTCGATCAAGGGCGTGCAGATCGTCTGCAGCCGCACCCACCCCTCCCTCGTCGAGGCCCTCTTCGCCCTCGAGGTGCCCGAGATCGCCGAGGGCATCGTGTCGATCCGCGGGCTCGCGCGGGAGGCCGGCCACCGCACGAAGATCGCCGTGGCCTCGACCGACCCCGCCGTCGACCCCGTCGGCGCGTGCGTCGGAGCCCGCGGCAGCCGCGTGCTCGGCATCGTCGAGGACCTCGGGGGCGAGAAGGTCGATATCATCCCCTACTCCTCGGAGCCGGCCGCCTACGTCGCCAACGCGCTGTCGCCGGCGAAGGTCAGCGAGGTCTACCTCTACCCGGAGGACGACCCACCGACCGCGCTCGTCATCGTGCCCGACTACCAGCTCTCGCTGGCCATCGGGCGCGAGGGGCAGAACGCGCGGCTGGCCGCACGGCTCACCGGCTGGCGCATCGACATCAAGAACGAGACGCAGTTCGCCGAGGAGCAGGCGGCCTTCCAGGCCGCCTACGAGCGCGGGGAGGTCGACGAGTTCGGCGCCCCGATCCCCGGGGCCGACATCGACCTCGATGACGTCGCCGTCGCGCCCGCGGCGGTGGCCGACCCCGCCGCGGAGGTCGTCATCGCCGAGGAGTTCCGCGAGGAGTCGCAGGAGCAGGGCCAAGAGGGGTAAGGTGGAGTCGCCAACCGGTCGAGCGACCACGCGCGTCGCGCATGCCCCCATCCGAACCTGCGTCGGCTGCCGCCGCCGCGCGGTGTCATCGCAGCTGCTCCGGGTGATCCTGCGTGACGGGCTCGCGGTCGTCGACCAGCAGCCCCGGTCACCGGGTCGTGGGGCCTACGTCTGTCGGGACGAGCGCTGCGCGCAGCGCGCGCTCCGTCATGACGGCGCGCCCCTGCGGCGCGCGCTGAGGGCCGACGCCGGCGTCGTCGTCGACGGCGAGGGGCTGCGTGCGCGAGCACGCGAGGCCCACCGCCGTGAGGGAGTGAGCACGTGAGCAAGGTTCGGATCTACGAGCTGGCCAAGGAGACGGGACTTCCGAACAAGGAAGTCATCCGCCGCCTGGCCGAGCTCGGCGTGGAGGCGAAGTCGCACTCCTCGACCGTCCAGGCGCCCGACGCCAAGCGCTTCCGCGAGAGCCTCGGCAAGCTCGCCGAGGAGCGGCGCAAGGCCGAGGAGGAGCGCGCGCGCAAGGAGGCCGAGGAGTACGACCTCGCGGAGGTCGGCAAGCCCGCCAGCGGCGCGAAGGCCCGTCGCGTGCTGCCGCCGCACCTGCGCAAGCAGGAGGAGCAGGCCGAGCAGGGCGCCCAGCCCGCCGAGCCCGCCCGGCGCTTCCGCCCGGCGACGCAGCCCTACCGCCCCGGGCAGACCGAGGGCGTCAGCGTCGGTGGCGCCGAGTCGCCCGACGAGGCGCCGGCGCCGAGCGAGCCCGCCCAGGGCCCGGCCCCCGCCCAGCCCGCCGCCGAGCAGCCCGCTGCCGAGGCCCCTGCGCCCGCCAGCGAGCAGCCGGCCACCGAGCAGCCCGCCGCCGAGGAGGAGGCCGAGCCGGGGCTCGCCGAGCCGCGCACCGCCGCGGAGGCCGCGCGCGCCGGCGTCGTGCGCCCCGCCGAGGAGCGCCGCGAGCCGGCCCCGACCCGCCCCGTCGAGGAGACCGCGGGGGCCGAGGGTGCCGAGGAGCCCGAGGGCGTGCCCGGCGTGCCCCGTCCCGGGACCCCGCCGCGCCCCGGGCAGCCGACACGCCCGCCGCGTCGCCAGCCGTCGCCGACGGCCTCCACGGGCATGCCCGTGCAGCCCAAGCGCAGGGTCGAGACGAACCTGCCCCAGGAGGGCTCGGGTCGCCGGTCGATCCCGCCGCCGGTCAAGCCCGCGCCGAGCCAGCCACCCGGTGGGGCGCCCTCGCGCCCGAGCGAGCGGCCGAGCGAGCGTCCCGGATCGGCGCCGTCGCGCCCCGCGCCCGGCGGCGGTCCAGGCGGTCCCGGCGGCCCGCCCGCGGGCGGGCGTCCCGGTCGCGGCAAGAAGGGCAAGAAGGGCAAGAAGCGCGAGCTGACCCCTCAGGAGCAGTTCGAGCAGGAGCAGCGCCCGGGTCGCAAGACCGCCGGTCCGCTCAAGGCGCAGACCGACGGTCCCGTCGACGTCGTCCCCGGCGTGACGGTCTCCGAGCTCGCCAAGCAGCTCGGCGTCAACCCCACCGACGTCGTGCGCGTGCTCTTCGGCCTCGGCGAGATGGTCACCGTCACCCAGACGCTGTCCCAGGACCTCGTCGAGCTCGTCGCCGCGGAGATGGACGCCGACGTCCGCTTCGTCACCCCCGAGGAGCTCGAGTTCGGCCCCGAGGAGGAGGACGACCCCGACAAGCTCGAGCCGCGCGCGCCGGTCGTGACCGTCATGGGCCACGTCGACCACGGCAAGACCAAGCTCCTCGACGCGATCCGGCAGACCGACGTGACCGCCGGCGAGGCCGGCGGCATCACCCAGCACATCGGCGCCTACCAGGTGCGCAAGGACGAGCGGGCGGTGACGTTCATCGACACCCCCGGCCACGAGGCCTTCACCCAGATGCGCGCCCGCGGCGCCTCGGTGACCGACGTCGCGATCCTCGTCGTCGCCGCCGACGACGGCGTCATGCCCCAGACCGTCGAGGCGATCAACCACATCAAGGCCGCCGGCGTGCCGATCATCGTCGCGGTGAACAAGATCGACAAGCCCACCGCCGACCCCAACCGCGTGCGGACGATGCTCACCGAGCACGACCTCATCGCCGAGGAGTTCGGCGGGGACACGACGATGGTCGACGTCTCGGCGATCACCCGGGACGGGCTCGACGACCTCCTCGAGATGGTCCTGCTGCAGGCCGACATCGCCGAGCTGCAGGCCAATCCCGACCGCCGGGCGGCCGGGGCGGTCATCGAGGCGCACCTCGACCGCGGTCGCGGCGCGGTGGCCACGGTGCTCGTGCAGGCCGGCACGCTGACCGTCGGCGACGCCCTCGTCGCCGGGCGCGCCGACTGCAAGGTCCGGGCGATGTTCGACGCCGACGGCAGCAGCGTCCGCGAGGCGACCCCCTCGCAGCCGGTGCAGGTCCTCGGCTGGAACGACGTGCCCGACGCCGGCGACGAGTTCCGCGTCGTCGCCGACGAGCGCACCGCCCGCGAGATCGCGGCGAACCGCCAGTCGCGGATGCGGCGCATGGAGCTCGCCGAGCAGCGCGCGTCGCTCTCGCTCGAGGAGCTCTCCGGGGCGATCGCCGAGGGCGACCTCCAGACGCTCAACCTCATCGTCAAGGGCGACGTCGCCGGCTCGACCGAGGCGCTCGCCGACGCGGTGAACAAGCTCGAGCTGCCGGAGGTCAAGATCCGCATCGTCCACAAGGGCGTCGGCGCGGTCAACGAGTCCGACGTCGGGCTCGCGGCGACCTCCGGGGCGATCATCATCGCCTTCAACGTCCGTCCCGACGCCAACGCCCGCACCGCCATCGAGGAGTCCGGCGTCGACCTGCGCCAGTACTCGGTGATCTACCAGGCGGTCGAGGACATCGAGCGGGCCGTCAAGGGCATGCTCGCGCCGGAGTACGAGGAGGTCACGCTCGGCCGCGCCGAGGTGCGCGAGGTCTTCAAGGTCCCGCGCGCCGGCTACGTCTTCGGCTGCTACGTCACCGAGGGCAGCCTCCGGCGCCACGCCCAGGTGCGGGTCATCCGCGACGGCGTCGTCGTCGGCTCCGACAAGATCGACTCCCTCAAGCGCTTCAAGGACGACGTCACCGAGGTCGCGACGAGCTACGAGTGCGGCGTCGGCCTCGACAAGTTCCAGGACGTCAAGGTCGGCGACGAGCTCGAGGCCTACGAGCAGCGCGAGGTCGCCCGCGTCTGAGGGCGGCGTGGCCCGCCCGGTCGCCACAGGAGCCCGCGATGATCGCCGCCCTCGTCGTCCTCGAGCTGCACCTGCCCGGTGCGGCGTCGCTGAAGGACAAGCGCGGCCCGGTGCGGTCGCTGTCCGCGGCGCTGCGCAACGACCTCAAGGTCTCGGTGGCCGAGGTCGGTCACCAGGACCTCTGGCAGCGCGCCCGCCTCGGCGTGGCGATCGCCGCGACCTCCGAGACCGGTGCGCGGCGCGTCGCGCAGGACGTCGAGGAGCGCTGCGTCCGCGACCCGCGCGTCGAGGTGCTCGGGGTGCACGTCGAGGTCGTCGAGAGCGAGGAGGGTGAGGCATGGGATCGCGCATGGCTCGGGTGAACGAGCAGATCAAGGAGGTCCTCGCCGTGCTCGTCGACGAGCTCACCGACCCGCGGGTCGGCTTCGTGACGATCACCGGCGTCGAGACCGCGCCCGACCTCTCGCGCGCCGAGGTCTGGTATACCCAGCTCGAGGACAGCCCCGAGGCGCGCCAGGCCACCGCCGAGGGCCTCGACAGCGCCGTGCCGATGCTGCGCAGCGAGCTCGGCCGTCGCGTGCGGTTGCGCCGCGTGCCGGCGCTCGCCTTCCGCCACGACCCCGCGCCCGGGCAGGGACGCCACATCGAGACGCTGCTCGAGCGGGCCCGCGACCGCGACGACGAGCGATGAGCGGGGCAGCAGGGTCGAGGCCGGACCTCGAGGGCGTGCTCGTCGTCGACAAGCCCGCGGGGATGACCTCCCAGGACGTCGTCGGGGCGGTGCGGCGCGCGATCGGTGCGCGCCGGCGCACGGGGCCGAAGGTCGGCCACGCCGGCACGCTCGACCCCCAGGCGACGGGCGTCCTCGTCGTGGCCATCGGGCGGGCGACCCGTCTCGTGCCCTGGCTGCAGGCCTCGCGCAAGACCTACGACGCGACGATGCGCCTCGGGGCCAGGACCGACACCCTCGACGCCGACGGTGAGGTCCTGTCCGAGACCTCGGCGGCCCACCTCGACGAGGCCGCGGTCTGTGACGCGCTCGGCCGCTTCACCGGCGAGCTCGCGCAGGTCCCGCCGATGGTCTCCGCGCTCAAGGTCGACGGCGAGCGCCTCCACGCCAAGGCCCGCCGCGGTGAGACCGTCGAGCGCGAGCCCCGGACCGTCGTCGTCGACGACCTCGTCCTCGAGGCCTTCGAGCCCGGCGAGCGCCCGCTCGCGCGCTTCCTCGTGACCTGCAGCACCGGCACCTACGTGCGCAGCCTCGCCGCCGACGTCGGTGAGGCCCTCGGCGTCGGCGCCCACCTCACCGCCCTGCGCCGGCTCGGCTCGGGTCGCTTCGACCTCGGCGCGGCGGTGCCGCTCGAGGTCGTCGTCGAGGCCGCGGGGCAGGGGTCCCTCGGCCCGCGCCTGCTCTCGCTGGCCGAGGCCGTGGCCGACTTCCCCGCCCGGTGGCTCGACGCCGCCGAGGCGGCGGCGCTGTCCCACGGCAGGCCGCTGCCGCCGACCGGCCACGACGGCCCGGTCGCCGCGATCGGCCCCGACGGCGACCTCGTCGCGATGATCGCCGACCGCGACGGCGCGGCCCGGCCCGAGGCGGTGCTGGCCCGATGACCGCGACGATCGTCGAGGGCTTCGGCGGCCTCGAGCGGGCCTCCTCCGCGGTGGCCATCGGCTTCTTCGACGGGGTGCACCGCGGGCACGGCGCGATCATCGACCGGGCGCGGCAGCGCGCCCGCGAGCGCGGGCTGCGCAGCGTCGTGGTGACCTTCGACCGCCACCCCATGGAGGTCGTGGCCCCCGGCAGCCAGCCGCGGCTGCTGCAGACCCCCGGTCGGCGGGTCCGCACGCTGGCCGAGCAGGGCGTCGACGTCGTCGTCGTCCTGCCGTTCGACGACGACCTGCGCCACCTCGCCCCCGAGGGGTTCGTCGGCTGGGTCCTGAGCGGCCCGCTCGAGGCCGCCGCGGTCGTCGTCGGGGAGAACTTCCGCTTCGGCCACAAGGCCGCCGGCGACGTCGCCACGCTCGCCGAGATCGGCGCGCGCGAGGGCTTCAGCGCCGAGGGCGTCACGCTGCTCACCGACGCCGGGGGCGCGGCGATCTCCTCGACGGCGATCCGCACCGCCCTCGACGAGGGCGACGTCGTCGCCGCCGGGCGCATGCTCGGCCGGCCGCACGCCGTCGACGGCCTCGTCGTGCGGGGCGACCGGCGCGGGGCCTCGCTGGGCTACCCAACGGCGAACCTCCACGTCGACGCCCGCCTGGCCGTGCCCGCCCCGGGGGTCTACGCCACCGAGTTCTGCCATCCCGACGGCAGGGTCCTGCCGGCGGCGACGAGCGTCGGCACGAACCCGACGTTCGGGGGCCACGAGCTGCGCGTCGAGGCCCACCTCCTCGACGTCGACGAGGACCTCTACGGCCTCGACGTCGCCCTGGCCTTCCGCGAGCGCATCCGCGGGCAGGTGGCCTTCGACCGTGTCGAGGACCTCGTCGCGCAGATGGACGACGACGTCGCCGCGGTGCGGCGCGTCCTCGGCGCCTGAGCGGTGGCCGCCGCGCCGCGGGGCCGCCAGCGGGCGCTCCAGCTCGGCCTCCTGCTCGCCGCGGTCGCCGTGGTCGTCGTCGCCGACCGCACGGCGAGCGCGCTGGCCCGTGCGATCGGCAGCGGTGTGGCCAGCGCCCTGCTCTCGGTGGGCGGCCACGTCGTCGGCGGGTGGGCGCTCGGCCTCGCCCTGCGCCTCCAGCTCGCGCGGGCCTCCCGGCCCGACCCGCGCGCACGGCTCGTGCTCGGTGTGCCCACCGGGCTGCTCGCCGCGCTGCCGATGGGCCTGGCCGTGGCGCCTGAGGGCCTCGTCGCCGCCCTGCCCGGCTGGCTGCTCGCCGCCCAGGTCGCCGCGCCGTTCGCCGGCGTGGCCCTCGGCGTCGTCCTCGCCTTGGCCGTCGTGCCCTCGCGGCGCTGAGGCGACCTCAGTCGAGGACGCGCAGCGTCACCGCGACGGTGCCGCGCGACAGCGGCGCGAGGGCCTCGAAGGTCGCCCGGGACAGGTCGAAGCGCCGGCCGGTCCATGCCGCGGGCCCCCAGTCGGTGGCCACGGCCTCGACCGTCGTGCCCGACGGGCCCGTGAGCGCCACCCGGGTGCCGCAGCGCAGCTCGCGGCTGGCCAGCGTGCGCTCGTCGGGGTCGAAGCGGTCACCACAGGCGGTCGGCAGCCCTTCGAAGCCCGGGCCGTACCACGAGGCGGTGCCCTCGAGCGTGAGCCCGGCAGGGGCGGCCGGCAGCAGCCTCGGGCTCGTCCGCTGAGGAGCCTCGGCCTCGGAGCCGGGCTCGGCTGCGGCGTCGCCGGTGGTGGCGGTCGGTGGCTCGCCTGTGGCCTCGCTGGTGGCGTCGGTCGTGGGCTCGGCTGCGTCGTCGTCGGTGGTCTCGGCCGTCGGCTCGGCTGCGGCCTCACGCGTCGTCTCGCTCGGCGGCGGCGGTGCCGGCGGGTCGCCGAGCCAGACGAGCACCGGGTCGTCGTCGACCGGGGCGCCGGCGGCAGGCTGCTGCGCGGTGACCGCGCCGTCGGGGTCGAACGCGAGCACCCGCACCCCCGCGGTGCCCGCTGCCGACAGCGCCGCCCGGGCCTCGTCGAGGTCGGCGCCGACGACGTCGGGCAGCGCCGGGGGCGTGCCGCCGGCGACGTCCTGTGCGGAGGCCTCGGGCTCGGGGCGCCCGGGCTCCGGTGCGGCCCGGGCGTCGCCGCAGCCCGCGGCGAGCAGGGCTGCCACGGCGAGGAGGGCCAGCGGGAGGGTGCGCACCCTGCCACCGTCGGCGGCGGCGGGCGCGATCTTGAGCGTCGACGCCGCCGGCCCGGTTGTCCGGGGCGGTGGACCGTGGCAGACTCCCCGTGTGGTCGCCACGTCCGGCGACCGCTGTCGTGCCCGGATTCGGGTGCGCGGCCACGAGGCCGCAGGAGAGCCGTCGGTCATCGCGACCGAGGCCGGCTCCCGACGCGCGCTGCCGCCGGCAGCGCATCCCGTCCATCCGCCGGGACCGAGACGAGGCAAGAGGAGTGACGTTGACGAAGGCCACCACCCCTGACCGCGACGAGATCGTCAGGGAGTACGCGACCCACGAGGGTGACACCGGTTCGCCGGAGGTCCAGATCGCGCTCATGACCGCGCGGATCACCCACCTCACCGAGCACCTCAAGACCCACAAGCACGACCACCACTCACGTCGTGGCCTGCTGCAGCTCGTGGGTCGCCGGCGCCGGCTGCTCAACTACCTGCAGCGCAAGGACATCGAGCGCTACCGCTCGCTCATCTCCCGACTCGGCCTGCGCCGATAGGACCCCACGCCGAGCCCCTGCGGGCTCGGCGTCGTCGTACCGGCCCCGAGGACGTCGATGCGCTCGACACGCTCGTCAGTTGCCGGTGGCGACGGCTGCGCCCACGCAGCCGTGGCCACTGGGAGCTGGCTGCCTGTGAGACGTCGACCCGCTCGGGGCCTCCCCGCCGCGACCCGCTGCGCTCGCACGGCCGCGGCCCACGCAAAGGAGATCCCCTGATGGGAACGCTCGGCACCACGGAACGCTCCACCCGCATCGGCGAGTCCGAGATCCGCTTCGAGGCCGGCAAGCTCGCCGGGCAGGCCGGCGGCGCGGTCGTCGCCCACCTCGGCGAGACGAGCCTGCTCGTGACCTCGACGGCCTCGAGCCGTCCGAAGGAGCACCTCGACTTCTTCCCGCTCACCGTCGACTACGAGGAGAAGATGTACGCCGCGGGACGGATCCCCGGCAGCTTCTTCAAGCGCGAGGGCCGACCCTCGGAGAACGCGATCCTCACGTGCCGTCTCGTCGACCGGCCGATGCGGCCCGCCTTCGACGACGGCCTGCGCAACGAGATCCAGATCCTCATCACGACGCTGGCCGCCGACCAGCACCACACCCCCGACGTCCTCGCGATCAACGGCGCGTCGATGGCGACGATGCTCGCGGGCATCCCCTTCGACGGCCCGGTCGCCGGCGTGCGCCTGGCGATGGACCGGGCGGGGGAGTGGACGGCCTTCCCGACCTTCGACCACCTCTCCAGCGAGGCGGTCTTCGACCTCGTCGTGGCCGGTCGGCTCAACCCCGACAGTGGCGAGATCGACGTGCTCATGGTCGAGGCCGAGGCCACCGAGCAGGCGCTCGACCACATCGAGACCGGTGGCGTCGCGCCGACCGAGGAGATCCTCGCCGACGCGCTCGAGACCGCCAAGGGCTACCTCAAGGACCTCTGCGACCTCCAGCTCGAGTTCGCCGAGGCCGCCGGCACCCGTGACAGCGCCGACTACCCCCTCTACCCCGCCTACGACGAGCGCGTCTACGCCGTCGTCGAGCGCGCCGCCGGCGAGGACCTCGCGGCCCTCTACCGCGACGACAGCCTCGACAAGGCCACCCGCAACAGCCGTGCGGCGGACCTGCGCGAGGCCGCCATCGACGCGGCCTTCGACGAGGCCGGGGACCTCGCGCTGACCGACGAGCAGCTCGAGAGCCAGGCCAAGAACGCCTTCCGCTCCCTCGAGAAGGTCACGATCCGCCGCCGGATCGTCAACGACGGCGTGCGCATCGACGGTCGCGGCCCGGCCGACATCCGCGCCCTGTCCGCCGAGGTCGGCGTCCTGCCACGGGCGCACGGCTCGGGGCTCTTCCAGCGCGGGGAGACCCAGGTCCTCACGATCCTCACCCTCGGGATGGCCAAGGAGGCCCAGCGCCTCGACACCATCGACCCCGAGACCGAGAAGCGCTACATCCACCACTACAACTTCCCGCCGTTCTCGACCGGTGAGACCGGCTTCATGCGCGGCCCGAAGCGCCGCGAGATCGGCCACGGCGCCCTCGCCGAGCGCGCCCTCCTGCCGGTCGTGCCCAAGGTCGAGGACTTCCCCTACGCGCTGCGCCTCGTCAGCGAGGTGCTGTCGTCGAACGGCTCGACGTCGATGGCCTCGACGTGCGCCTCGACGCTGGCGCTCATGGACGCCGGCGTGCCCATCCACGCGCCGGTGGCCGGGATCGCGATGGGGCTCGTGGCCCAGGACGGCAAGCACACCACGCTGACCGACATCCTCGGCGCCGAGGACGCCTTCGGCGACATGGACTTCAAGGTGGCCGGCACGCGGGACTTCGTCACCGCCCTGCAGCTCGACACGAAGCTCTCGGGGATCTCCGCGGACCTCCTCGGCGGCGCACTGCGCCAGGCCCACGACGCCCGCATGCAGATCCTCGACGTCATGACCGAGGCCATCGGCGAGCCGCGCACCGAGCTCAACCCCGCGGCCCCGCGGATCATCACCGAGTACATCCCCCTCGACAAGGTCGGCGAGGTCATCGGGCCGAAGGGCAAGATCGTCCGCGAGATCCAGGACGAGACCGGGGCGCAGATCTCGGTCGAGGACGCCGAGGGTCGCGGGGTCGTGCAGGTCTTCGCCGCCGACGGCGAGAAGGCCCAGATGGCCCTCGACCGCGTCCGGGCGATCGCCAACCCCGTCGTGCCCCAACCCGGCGAGCGCTACTACGGCACGATCGTCAAGACCACCGACTTCGGCGCGTTCGTCTCGCTCACGCCGGGCAACGACGGGCTGCTCCACATCTCCAAGCTCGGTGGCGACAAGCGCCTGAGCCACGCCGACGAAGCGGTCACCGTCGGGGACAAGCTCTGGGTCGAGGTGCTCGACGTCGTCGACGGCCGCAAGTTCAAGCTCGGCATCGTCGAGGGCGCCGAGGGTGGCGCCGCGGCCCCGAGCGAGCCCGCCCAGCCCGCGCCCGAGGCCCCGGCCGAGGAGGGCGGCGACGAGGGCGCCGAGGCCAGCCCCTCGCGTCGCCGCGAGCGCGGCGACGGCGGCGGTGAGCGTCAGCGCACGCGCAGCCGCGGCGGCGAGGGCGAGGGCGATGGCGGCGGGCGACGCCGTCGGCGCAGCCGCTCGTGACCGACGTCGCCGAGGCCCCGGCGCCTCCCGCCGGGGCCGACGCCGGCGCCGCGGCGGCGCTGCCGGAGGGCGTGACCGTCACGACGCTCGCCGAGGGCACCCGGGTCATCACCGAGCGCGTGCCCGGCGTGCGCTCGGTGGCGGTGGGCTTCTGGATCGGCACCGGGTCGCGCCACGAGCGCGCCCCGGTGGCCGGCGCGAGCCACTTCCTCGAGCACCTGCTCTTCAAGGGCACGCGGCGGCGCAGCGCGCGCGACATCGCCGAGGCCATCGACGCCGTCGGCGGTGAGCTCAACGCCTTCACCGCCAAGGAGCACACCTGCGCCTACGTGCGCTGCCTCGATCGGGACCTGCC
>JAWOAS010000001.1:0-3152 GCA_046498405.1 Egibacteraceae bacterium | reverse complement strand
CGCGCCGACGCGACCCCGCCGCGGCCGGGGCCGGGCGCGTGCAGGGCCGGGCGCAGGCGTGCCCGACTCAGGCCTCGGTCGGCGCGCACAGCGCCGGGCGCAGGCGTGCCCGGCTCAGGTCTCGGTCGGCGCGCGCAGGAGCTTGTGGGCCTCGTTGACGACGATCATCGACAGCGAGGCCAGGACGATCGAGCCCCAGGCCGTGGCGTCGATCGGCTCGACGCGCAGGACGAACTGCGTCGCCGGCAGGTAGAGCGCGCCGACGTGGACGCCGAGGGCGAGCACCTGGGCCACGAGGAGGAAGCGGTTGGCCAGCAGCGGGGTCCGGAAGAGCGAGCGGCGCAGGCTGCGGGCGTTGAGCAGGTGCACGCCCATGCAGACGACCATCGTCGACAGCGCCACGGTGCGGGCCTGCTCGATCGAGCCGGTGCGGCCGAGCTGCCAGTCGAAGAGCACGAGCGTGAGGATCGCCATGACGACGCCGACGAGCGCGGCACGCTCCCACAGCAGCCCGCTGACCAGCCCCTCCTCGCGCCGACGCGGCGGACGGCGCAGCACGCCCTCCTCGCCGCGCTCGAAGGCCAGGGCGAGGTCCTGCAGCCCGTTGGTCACGACGTTGAGCCACAGCAGCTGGGCGGGCACGAACGGCAGGGCGAGCCCGAGCGGGACCGTGGCCAGCAGCGCGACGATCGCGGCCAGCCCCGTGGAGACGAGGAAGAACGTGACCTTGCGGACGTTGTCGAAGGTCACCCGACCCTCCTCGACCGCGGCGACGATCGAGGTGAAGTCGTCGTCGGTGAGCACCATGTCGCTGGCCTCGCGCGCGACGTCGGTGCCGTCGCGACCCATCGCCACGCCGATGTCGGCGGCCTTGAGCGCCGGCGCGTCGTTGACGCCGTCGCCGGTCACCGCGGTGGTGTGCCCCCGCCGCTGCAGCGACTTCACGATCCGGAGCTTGTGGTCGGGCGCGACCCGGGCGTAGACGCCGACGTCCTCGACGAGGCCGTCGAGCTCGTCGTCGTTGAGGCGCTCGAGTTCCGCGCCGGTGACGACACGGTCGCCCTCCTCGGCGATGCCGATGTCGCGCGCGATCGCCAGGCCGGTCTCGGGGTGGTCGCCGGTGATCATGCAGACCCGGATCCCGGCGTCGGCGCAGGCCCTGATCGCCCCGGGCACGCCCTGGCGCGGCGGGTCGAGCATGCCCTGCAGCCCCGCGAGGGTCAGGCCCGCGAAGGCGAGGTCCCGGTCGTCGGTCGGGATGGCCTCGACGGGGCCGTGGGCCATCGCGAGCACCCGCAGCCCGCGGGCGGCCATGTCCCCCGCGGCGTCGAGGACGGCGTCGCGGTCGAGCGCCTTGGCGCCCTCGGCGGCGGCGCACATCTCGAGGACGCGCTCGGGTGCGCCCTTGACGAGGACCCGGCGGTCGCCGGGGTCGCCGTCGACGTCGGCCACGACCGCGGAGAAGCGCCGGTCGGACTCGAAGGGCAGCTCGAGGTGCACCTCGGCGCGGCGGCGGGCCCGTCCGGGGTCGAGGCCGAGGCGCGAGGCGGACAGGAGCAGCGCGACCTCGGTCGGGTCGCCCTCGGTGCGGGTCTCGCCGTCGGCGCGGTAGAGCTGCGCCTCGTTGGCGAGCACCCCGGCGAGCAGCGCGGTGCGCAGCCCGTCCTCGAGGCCGTGGCCGTCGCCCGCCTCGCGGGCGCCGCCCGCCCCGACCTCGCCGTCGATGGCCCGCACCCCGGCGAAGGTCCAGGCCTCGGTGACGACCATGCGGTTCTCGGTGAGCGTGCCGGTCTTGTCCGAGCCGATCGTCGTCGTCGAGCCGAGGGTCTCGACCGCCGGCAGGCGGCGGATGAGGGCCTGGCGCGAGGCCATCCGGCGGACGCCGAGCGCGAGCGCGACGGTGAGGACGACCGGCAGGCCCTCGGGCACGACCGCCACGGCGAGGGCGACGGCGAGCATGAGCATCTCGCCGGCCGGCTCGCCGACGGCGAGGCCGAGCGCGAAGGACAGCGCCGCGGCGGCGACGACGAGGACGGCGATGAGGTTGGCGAAGCGCCCCATGCGCTGCTGCAGGGGCGTGGTGGGCTGCTCCTCGGTCCGCACCTGCTCGGCGATCTTGCCGAGCTCGGTGCCGGTGCCGGTCGCGCCGACGAGCCCTCGTCCCCGCCCGGCCACGACCGAGGAGCCCATGAAGGCGACGTTGGCCCGGTCGGCGGTGGCGGTGTCGGCGGCGATCGGCTCGGCGTGCTTGCGCACCGCGGTGGACTCGCCGGTCAGCAACGACTCGTCGACCTCGAGCGAGCGCGCCGACAGCAGGCGCAGGTCGGCGGGGACCCTGCTGCCCGACTCGAGGAGGACGAGGTCGCCGGGGACGAGGCCGATGGCCTCGACCTCGCGCTCCTGCCCGTCGCGCACGACCCGCGCCCGCGGCGCGGCGAGCTGCATGAGGGCCTGGACCGACGCCTCGGCCTTCGACTCCTGGGTGTAGCCGATCACCGCGTTGAGCAGGAGCACCGCGACGATGACGCCGGTGTCGACGTGCTCGCCGAGCAGGGTCGTGACGACCGCGGCGACGATGAGGAGGTAGATGAGCGGGCTCGTGAACTGGTGCAGCAGGATCGCGAGCCGGCCCGACCCCTCATCCTCCCCGACCGCGTTGGGCCCGTGCTCGGCCAGGCGCGCGGCGGCCTCCCCGGCGCTGAGGCCCTCCTCGGCATCGCTGGCCAGCGTCGCGACGGCGTCCTCGCCCTCGAGGGCGTGCAGCGGCGGCCGCTCGCTCGCCGCTGTCGCCCCTCGACGAACCCGGCAGACGACCTGAAGAACCTCGAGTTGGAGCTGGAGCGCTACCAGGCGGGGCTCCAAGACAAGCCGCGGCTCGTGGCGGTCAACAAGATCGATGTGACTGAGGTCAGGGCCCGGCTCCCGGAGATCAGGAGGCAGTTGCAGCCAGTGACTCCCCGACTGCACTTCAACTAGGGTACCGTCTGCTTACCCATTCCATGCTGATTGGGGCGGCCTTTTTTTGGGGCACCAACCCGATGATTATGAAGGTTGGCATGCGTGAGCTGCATCCGGTTCCCTTCAACGCCCTGCGGCTGAGCGTGGGACTGCTGGCGGCGGGGATTATGCTGCTGCTGACCCGCAGCTGGAAG
>JAWOAS010000220.1:0-3756 GCA_046498405.1 Egibacteraceae bacterium | reverse complement strand
TCTCGTCGTTGGCGCCGAGGAGCTGGTAGGACAGCTGGGCGTAGGCGGTCTTGAGCACGACCGAGGGGGTGATGAAGCCCTCGCGGTAGAGCTCGCGGCTGAACGCCAGGGTCGAGGACTTCGCCACGACCGTCTTGTCGAGGTCGAAGAACGCGGCGCCGCGGGCGGTCGTCTGCGCAGGCATCTCGGGGCAAGCCTAGCCGACGCCCCCGACGCGCAACCGCGTGCGGGAGGCGCCACGGCGGCGGTCGTCGACCGCCTGCCGGCGCGGTCCGGCGCGCTCGTCGTCGACCGCCCGTCTGCGGCGTGCGGCGCGCCCGTCGTCCACAGCCCGCCCGCGCGCTCTGGCGGGCGGGGCCGTGCGCCGCCCTACCGTGCGCGGTGGACGGCGAGAGGAGCGCGCGGTGGGGCCTGAGGGCGACAGCGGCGGGGTGACCGTCGCGCTGCGCCTGCCCGAGCCGACCGCCTCCGAGCTCGCCGGCTACGTCGAGTCCGAGCTCGGCTGGCAGGTCGTCCACCCCGACGGCCCACCCGCCCCGCAGCTCGTCCTCGACGAGCACCCCGCGCCGGGCGTCGTCGTCGTGCGCGACCGCCCACCCGACGCCGAGGAGGTCCGGGCGCTGCTGACCGCCGGCGCGCTCGACGTCCTGACCTGGCCCGGCGAGCGCGCGCGCCTGGCCGGGCTCGCCGCGCGCGTCGGCGCCGGGCCCTCCGGAGGCGGCGACCCCCCGGTCCTGCGCCTGGCCGCGGTGGCCGGCGGGGTCGGCGCCTCGACGACGGCGCTGGCCGCCGCGGGGCTGCTGGCCTGGTCGGGCCTCGACGTCGTCGCCGTCGGCGACGCCGGGCTCACCCGCCTTGCGGGGATGGCCTGGCAGGGCCCGGGGGCCCCTGAGCTCGCCGCCCTCGCCCCGCACGAGGCCGCCGAGGAGCTCGCCGCCCTGGCCCGCCCGGCGCGGGGCCTGCCCGGCCTGCGGCTGCTCGGCGGCGGGCCGGTCGTCGACGCGCCCGGCTGGGGCACCGACGCCGTCGTCGTCGACCTCGGGGTGGCCGTCGGCGACGCCGCGTCGGTCGCCGACCTTCTGCTCGCACGCCCCGACGCCCACCTCGCCGCGGCCGCCGGCCGGTCCGAGCCGGTCCTCCTCCTCGGCGACGGCCCGCTCGACGCCGCCGGGGCCCGCCGCGCGCTCGGGCGCCGCCCCCTCGGCCACCTGCCGTCCTCCGCCCGGGTGGCCCGCGCCGGCCTCGACGGCCGCGTGCCGGCGGGGCTGCCCGGCTCCTGGCTGCGCCGGCTGGAGCGGGCGCTGCGCGAGGTGGAGGTGGGGCGGCGGTGAGCGCGGGCGAGGCGGTGCCCACCCGCGAGGCGCTGCGCCGGCGGGTCGCCGAGGACCCGTCGATCGCCACGGCCGCGCCCGAGCGGCGCCTGGCCGCGGTGCGCGCGGCGGTGGCCCGCGTCGTGCGCGAGGAGGGGCTGCTGCTGCCCGCCGCCGAGCTCGCCGCGGTCGTGCGCGACCTCACCGACGACCTCGCCGGCCTCGGCCCGCTCGAGGCGCTGCTGCGCACGCCGGGGGTCACCGACGTCATGGCCAACGGGCCCCGGGAGGTGTGGGTGGAGCGCCACGGCCGGCTCGAGCGCGTCGACGGCGGCTTCCCCGACGCCGAGGCGCTGCGCAGCGCCGTCGTGCGGGTCATCGGCCCGCTCGGGCTGCGCCTCGACCGCTCCCGGCCCCACGTCGACGCCCGCCTCGCCGACGGCTCCCGCCTCCACGCCCTCCTGCCGCCGGTGGCCCCCGACGGGCCGGTCGTGACGATCCGGCGCTTCGCGCCGGTGGCCAAGCGCTGGGACGACCTCGCCGCCGAGGGCGCGGTGCCCGCCGAGGTCGCCGCGTTGCTGCGCGAGGCCGTGGCCGAGCGCCGCGCCCTCGTCTGCGCCGGACGCACCGGCACCGGCAAGACGACGCTGCTGGGGCTGCTGCTCGACGAGGTCGGCGCCGAGGAGCGCGTCGTCGTGGCCGAGGAGTCCGCCGAGCTGCGGCCGCGCTGCCCCCACGCGGTGCGCCTCGAGACCCGTCCCGCCAACGCCGAGGGCGCCGGCGAGGTCACCCTGCGCGACCTCGTGCGCCAGGCCCTGCGGATGCGGCCCGACCGCATCGTCGTCGGCGAGGTCCGCGGGGTCGAGATCGTCGACGTCCTGCAGGCGATGGCCACCGGCCACGAGGGCTGCATGACGACGGTCCACGCGCGTGCTGCGCAGGAGGCCCTCGTGCGGGTCGAGGGCATGGCGCTGCTCGCCGGCCTGCCGCTCGAGGCCGCCCGCGCCCAGATCGAGGTGTGCCTCGACCTCCTCGTCGTCCTCGGCCGCGACCGCGCCACGGGCCAGCGCGGCGTCGTCGAGGTCGCCGAGGTCGTGCCGCGCGGCGGGGAGGGCCCGCTGCGCTGCGAGACGCGCTGGCGTCGCGAGCGCTGGGGTGGGCGGTGAGCGCGCCGGCTGGCGGGCAGGGGCTGCGCGCCGCCGACCTCGTCGGGGTGCGGGCGGCCCTCGCGGCGGGGGCGGGGCCCGCCGCGGCGCTGGCCGAGGGCGGCGACGGGCCGCTGGCCGAGCCGGCGCGACGCGCGCAGCTGTCGGGCTCGGTCGCCGAGGCCGCCGAGGACGTCGCCACCGGCGACCGCGGCGCCGACCTCCTCGTGCGCGCGCTCGCCGTCGCCGAGCGCGCCGGGGTCGGCGGACGGGCCGCCGTCGCGCAGTCGCTGCGGGCGGTGCGCGACGCCGGCGCCCTCGACCGCCTCCTCGCGGTGCGCACCGCGCAGGCGCGGGTCACCGCCACGGTGCTCTCGGTCATCCCCGTGGCCGCGTGGGTGCTCCTCGTCGGCCTCGACGGCGCGGCGCTCGGCTTCTACGCCACCCCCCTCGGTGGCCTGCTCGGCGGGCTCGCGGTGGCCCTCGCCCTCGGCGGGCGGCTGTGGTCGCTGCGGCTCGTGCGCCGGGCGGCCGGCGCCGCCGCGCGCGCCGACCCGCTCCAGCCGCCGGCACCGCGGCCCGAGGTCGGCCGGGCGCTCGCCGCGGCGGGTCCGCTCGTGGCCACGCTGCTCGCCCTCGGCCAGCCCGCGCTCGCGCTGCCGGTCGGCCTTGGCGCCGCAGCGCTCGCCGCCCGACCGCGGCCGCCGGAGGGCCCCGACACCGCCGCCGGTGGCGCCGCCGAGGCCGTCGAGCTCGTGGCCGTCGCCGTCGGCGCGGGCATGGCCTCGGCCGAGGCGGTGGGCACCGTCGCCGCGCTCGCGCCCCCGGCGGCGCGGCCGCCGCTCAGGCGTGCCCACGCGCGGCTCGCGGCGGGCTGGCCGGCCGACGACGCCTTCGCCGACGGCGGGCTCGCCGAGCTCGGCCGCGTCCTCGCCGTGGCCGACCGCTGGGGCGCGCCGTCGGTCGAGGCGCTGCACGGCCTCGCCGAGGACCTCCGCGCCGAGCGCCGTGCCGCCGCCGAGGAGGCCGCCGAGCGCGTGCAGGTCGCCCTCGTCTTCCCGACGACGCTGCTCACGCTGCCGGCCTTCGTCACCGCGATCGTCCCGCCGCTGCTGTGGACGGCCTTCGCGACCTGAGGCCCCGACGGCGCCCGTGAGCCTGAGGCGGCGACGCAGGCCGTCGTGGAGCGCGTCGCCTCGACGAGCCGCAGCGCCGCCTCAGGCTCACGGGCGCCGTCGGGGGCTCAGGTCGCGAAAGGCGTCCACAGCAGGGGTGGGACGATCGCCGTAACGGAGGACGGC
>JAWOAS010000195.1:0-32499 GCA_046498405.1 Egibacteraceae bacterium | reverse complement strand
GACCAGGGTCACCACGACCCAACCCTGCCGGCAGCCGTCGACCCCGAGGACAAGACGAGGCCGAGGGTCCGAAGGTCGGACGCCTGCTCCGCGACGTCGAGGTTGCTCCACAGCGCCAAGGCGGTCTCGAGCTGGCCCGCGGCCTCTTCGAGGTCGCCCTGCGCCCACATCACGCGACCGAGAAGCGACCGCACGCGCGGGTCGCGGCCGTCGCCCGACAGCGCCTGGTACGCGTCGAGCTGTGCCCTGGCGCCGGCGGCGTCGCCCAGCAGGAAGCGCAAGCGCGCGTCGGCCAGGCGGTACTCGACCTCGAGGCCGTCGCCGGACACGGCTTCGCTGTACGCGTCGAGCGCGTCGCGGACCTGACCGCGCGCCTCGAGCACGCGGCCGTGCAAGAAGTCGTAGCGCGCCGCCAGGGTGCGGTCGGGCGCGTCCTCCAGGCCGGCACGGGCGCGATCGAGGTGCCCCTCCGCGTCCAGCAGCCGGCCCTCCTCGAGCGCGATGCGCGCGAGCAGAAGCGAGGCCTCCGCACCGTCGCCTCCGCGGACCAGCCGCAGCAGGAGCGACTCGGCGCTGGCGAACATGACGAGCTCGACCTCCACGGCCACCGCGCCGTTGCCGTCGGGGTCGAGGACGGTGATCTCCCAGGCCGGCTCCGAGGTCCACTGCGCGCCGTCCCACGCCGCTGGTGCCCCCGTCGTGTAGAGGACCTCGTCGACCTCGCCGACCTCGCAGTCCGCGATGGTCTCCTCGGCGGCATCGGGCAGCGCGTCGGGCTCGAGCAGCCCTTCGAGGTCGGGGACCGACTCGAGCGCTGCGGGCGTGAGCTCCGAGAAGCCGAGGGTCTCGAAGGTCGGCTGCTGCTCGACGAGGCCGTCGTCGGTCGCCTCGACGACGAGCAGCCGGTCGGTGTCAGGCGCGACGTAGGTCGTGCGGACGATCGCCTCGGCGTCCCGCGGCACGACGACCTCGACGACGACCGCGCCCTCCACCCACTCGTCGGCGGCAGCGTCGGTGAGCGCGACCATGCCGGCGAGGTCCTCGGGCGCGCCGTCCTCACGCGACGGGCTCGCCGGCGCCCCCTCCTCGGCGAGGTCCTCCTCGACGGGCTCGCAGGCGGACAGCAGGGCGCCCGCCAGCGCGAGGGCTGCCGCGAGCGCCGAGGCGCGGGCGCCTTCTCGGTGCACGATGGACATGGTGGGCAGTCTACGTGCGGGTCCTGGCCAGCCCGGCCGCCGCACCGGCGTCCCGTCCCCGACGTCCCCGGCCCGACGGCCCGCCTCGGACGACCGACCACTGCCCGGCTGAGCAGGGGGCCAACGTGAGGCGGGGCAGCCGAGCGGGTACAACGCTGAGGATCGGATGTGCCCCAGCGAAGGCCAGGCCCCCATGAGCGACAGCGAGAACCACGAGCCCGCGCGCGGCGACGTGCCCGAGGGCCCGCGAAGCGAGGCCGAGCGGCGCGAGGCGTCCACCACGCCGGACGAGGGCGCCGGCGCCGCGCGCGCTGGCGCCGAGGTGCCGCCCGCGCCGTTCGACCGCAGGCCCGAGGCCGGGGCGACCACGAGCGCGTCGGCACCCGGTGCGGAGCCGACGGCCACGAGCGGGGCCCCGACCGGCGCACCGGGGTCGGCGGCCACGCACGAGCCACCGTCGGCCAAGCCCGCGCGGACGGGTCGCGTCGTCGCGGTGTCGATCCTGACGTCGGCCATCGTCGCGGCGCTCGTGGCCTCGCTCGTCCTCGTCCCGACACTGCTGACGGGGGAGGACGACGACTCCGCCACGGAGACCGAGGAGACCGGGGAGACCGGGGAGACCGACGGGACCGAGGCCGAGGCCCCCTCGCTCGACCTCTCCGAGCTCGAGGACGTCGACTCGCCGGTCGAGGCGATCGCCGAGTCGACCCTGTCGAGCGTCGCGCGCGTCGACGTGCCCGGTGGGGCGGGCTCGGCGGTCGTCTACGACAGCGACGGCCTGCTGCTCACGAACAACCACGTCGTCGCCAACGCCGACGAGGTCCGCGTCGTGCTCGCCGACGGCGAGCGCGTACCCGCTGAGATCGTTGGACAGGCCGCCTTCGCCGACCTCGCGGTGCTGCGCGTCGACGTCGACGGGCTCCAGGCCGCCGAGTTCGCCGACGAGCTGCCCCGTGTCGGCGAACTCGCCGTCGCCATCGGCTCGCCGTTCGGGCTCGACGCGACGGTGACCTCCGGCGTGGTCAGCGCCCTCGAGCGCTCGATCGTCGCGGGCATGGGACCCAACTCCCAGCCGCTCGGCGACCTCATCCAGACCGACGCGGCGATCAACCCCGGCAACTCCGGAGGACCGCTCGTCGACAGCACCGGCGAGGTCATCGGGATCAACACCGCGATCGCCTCGGGCACCGGCGCCAACCAGGGCGTCGGCTTCGCGATCCCCTCGATCAACGCCGTGCCGATCGCCGAGCGCCTCATCGAGGAGGGCACGATCGCCCCGGCGTTCCTCGGCATCGAGGGCGAGGACGTCGACCCACAGGACAGCGAGATGTTCGACCTCGGCGTGGCCCGCGGCGCGATCATCCGCTCGGTCGTGCCCAACACCCCCGCCGACGAGGCCGGCCTGGCCGAGGGCGACGTCATCGTCGCCGTCGACGGACGCCCGATCGACACGATGGTCGCCCTCGCCGCGCGCATCCGGGTCCTCGAGCCCGGCACCGAGGTGGAGATCGAGTACGTCCGCGAGGGCGAGACGCGCACGACCGAGCTCGAGCTCGTCGAGACCCCAGAGGACCTGCCGACCTCCGGCTAACGCACCCTCAATAGCGACGAGCCAGGCGAGCGTCGCGGGGTCGCGCGACCCCCGACGCCGCGCCTGCAGCGCGGGCCGCCCAAGGCGCGCCTCCGGGGCGCGCCGCTCAGGGCGCGACCGGGGTGCCCACCGCGGCGAGAGCGCTGGCGAGCAGCGATCGCAGGTCGCCGTCGGCCTCGGCATCGGCCTCCGCGGCGGCCTCGTCCCAGGCCACGATGAGGCGGTTGAGGTCGCGGCTCGACAGCTCCGGGAAGAGCTCGAGGAGCCGCACGTCGAGCGACGAGGCGCCTGTGGCGGCCCCGTGGGCGGCGACGACGTTGGCGACGAGGCAGCCCGCCCCGTCCTCGGCCCACGAGCCCGCCGTCAGCGGGAGGTCGGTGCGCACGGCGACGTCGGCGAGGGCCGCGCGGGCGCGCTCGGGCAGCGTCGCGAGCGCGCTGGCGAGGCGGTCGACGGGGGCGATGGAGGTCTGCGGGCGTGGGCGCATCATCGCCATCGTAGGCCGGTCCTGGCGGCTATGCTCGTCGGCCATGAGCGCTGAGGAGCCCGAGGCCAAGCTCGCCATCCGCGTGACCGGCGACCGCATCCTCTGCAGCCCTCCCGAGGAGGGCGACCGCCGCTCGAAGGGCGGCATCCTCATCCCCGCCACCGCGCAGGCCGCCGACCGTCGGGGGCTGTGGGGCGAGGTCACCGAGGTCGGCCCCCTCGTGCGCACGATCGAGCGCGGCGACGTCGTGCTCTTCCTGCCCGACGCCGCGATCGAGGTCGACGTCCGCGGTGACGTCTTCCTCATCGTCCGCGAGCGCGACGTCCACGCCGTGGCCTCCGGCGAGCGCGAGGCCGGCTCGACCGGGCTCTACCTCTAACGATGCCGCGCCGGCCCGCTCGCGGCCCCGCCCCCACACTCGAGCGCGAGCGGGACTGGTGGTCGCAGGGCGCCTGCGTCGCCGGGGTCGACGAGGTCGGCCGCGGCGCCTGGGCGGGCCCGGTGACCGTCGCGGCGGTCGCGCTCGAGCCCGGGCGCCGCGTGCTCAAGCTGCGCGACTCCAAGCTCCTGCCGCCCGCCGAGCGCACCCGTCTCGCGACGCGGCTGCGCGGGGCAGGGGCCGGCATCGGCCTCGGTCACGCCTCCAACCACGAGATCGACCGCCTCGGGATGAGCGCGGCGCTGCGCCTGGCCGCGCGCCGCGCCGTCGACGCGCTGCCGCGCACCCCGGAGGTCTGTCTCATCGACGGCTCCTGGGACCTCCTCGAGGGCTACGGCACGACGAACGAGCGCCTCGTCGGCGGCGACGCCCGCTGCGCGTCGATCGCCGCGGCCTCGATCGTCGCGAAGGTCGCCCGCGACGCGCTCATGGTCGCCGCGGGCCACCGCCATCCCGCCTACGCCTTCGCCGCGAACAAGGGCTACCCCGCGCCAGCGCACCGCGCCGCCCTCGCCGAGGACGGCCCCTGCGGCCTGCACCGCCACTCGTGGGCGCCGATCGTCGCGGCCCGGCAGGCGCGCCTGCCCTGGTGAACGGCCCAGCAGGCGCGCCTGCCCTGGTGAACGGCCCTCCAGGCGCGCCTGCCCTGGTGAACGGTAGGGTCGAGGGCCGCGCCAGCGCGCGCGGAGGCGGGCCCGGCAGCGGGCGAACCGGCACGAGGTGGCACGCGTGAGGCTCCACGACACCCGACGACGCGAGACGATCCCCTTCACCGCACCGAGGACCGTCAGGGTCTACGTCTGCGGCATCACGCCGTACGACTCGACCCACCTCGGTCACGCCTTCACCTACACCGCCTTCGACGTCCTCGTGCGCTACCTCGAGCGCCGCGGCCACACCGTGCGCTACGTCCGCAACGTCACCGACGTCGACGACGACATCCTGCGCAAGGCCCGCGAGCTCGACGTCGACAGCGCCGACCTCGCCAAGCGCGAGATGGCCCGCTTCCGGGGTGACCTCGCCGCCCTCGGCCTGCGGGTGCCCGACGTCGAGCCGTGGGCCACCGAGGCCGTCGAGGCGATGCTCGTCACGATCGAGGGCCTCGTCGGCTCCGCCCACGCCTACGCCCTGCCTGACGGGCGGGTCTACTTCGACAGCAGCGTCTGCGACCGCGCGCCGGGGAGCTTCGCTGGCATCGACCGCGACGAGGCGCTGCGGCAGTTCGCCGAGAAGGGCGGTGACCCCGACGCACCGGGCAAGCGCGACCCACTCGACTTCCTGCTCTGGCAGCCCAGCGCCGCCGGCGAACCCCGCTGGCAGAGCCCCTGGGGCGGGGGACGGCCCGGCTGGCACATCGAGTGCTCGGTCATGGCCATGGAGGAGCTCGGCCCGGTCATCGACATCCACGGTGGCGGCGAGGACCTCGTCTACCCCCACCACGAGGCCGAGACCTTCCAGGCGGAGTGCCTCACCGGTCAGGGCCCGTTCGCACGCTTCTGGCTGCACACCGGCATGGTCGGCCTTGACGACGTGAAGATGTCAAAGAGCCTCGGCAACCTCGTCTTCGTCGGCGACCTCCTCGGCGCGCACAGTCCCGCGGCGATCCGCCGCTACCTCCTCAGCCACCACTACCGCTCCTCGTGGTCGCACGACGAGCGCGCGCTCGCCGAGGCCGGCACGGCGCTCAAGCGCTGGGCCGACGCCGCCCGGCAGCGTGACCACGATCCTGGCCTCGCGCGGGAGTTCGAGGCGGCGATGGACGATGACCTCGACACCCCCCGCGCGCTCGCCGCGCTCGACGCCGCGGCCGAGCGTGGTGCGGGGGCCACGCTCTGCGACGGCGCGTCGACGCTCGGCTTCACCCTCTGAGCGCACCGCCCACGACGTCAGGCCCCACGACGTGAGGTCGCCGCCGGGGTGTGGCACGGCCCCCGGCAGGTGTGGAACGGGCCCCTGGCGGAGATACTGGACTTGCACCAGGGGCACGCCAGGTGACACCGCCCGCAGTCACCGAAGCGCGTGCGAGGCCCCCGCCCGACCACGGGGGCCTCACCCTTGTCATGGCCCATTCCCCCAAGGAGTGCCGACGTGACGCGCATCCTCAAGGCCACCGGAGGCGCCGCCGTGCTCGCGGCCCTGCTCAACGTCATCGTCTACGTCGTCGCGCTCGGCCCGCTCGGGGCCGACCTCCTCGTCGAGACGCCGGTCAGCGACGGACCGGAGACCCTGCCGGCGCTCAACGTCATCGCGCTGTCGGTCGGCTCGGCGGTGGCCGCCGGTGTCGCCCTGGCCGTCCTCAACCGGTTCACGAGCCAGGCGCGACGGGCCTTCGTCGTCCTCGCCGTCGTCGTGCTCGCGGTCTCGTTCCTGCCCCTGACCGACCCCGCGCTCGCGACGCTCGACGCCGGCGTGCTCGGCGTGATGCACGTCGTGGCTGCGATCCCGATCCTCGCCCTGCTCACGCCGCTGGCGCGCAGCGGCGGCCGCGGCGCTACGGCCGGGTGAGCGGGCGGTACTTGATGCGGGTGGGCTGGTCGGCGTCCTCGCCGAGGCGGGCGCGCCGGTCGGCCTCGTAGTCGGAGTAGGACCCCTGGAGGAAGCGCGCTTCGCTGTCGCCCTCGAAGGCGAGGATGTGGGTGGCGATGCGGTCGAGGAACCAGCGGTCGTGGCTGACGACGACCGCGCAGCCGGCGAAGCCGACGAGGGCCTCCTCGAGCGCGCGGAGGGTGTCGATGTCGAGGTCGTTGGTCGGCTCGTCGAGCAGCAGGAGGTTGCCACCGCGCTGGAGGAGCTTGGCGAGGTGGATGCGGTTGCGCTCGCCGCCTGAGCACGTGCCGACGCGCTTCTGCTGGTCGGGCCCGCGGAAGTTGAACTGCGCGACGTACTTGCGGCTGGCGACCTCGCGCCCGGCGATGTCGAGGACGTCCGAGCCACCGGTGATCTCGTCGAAGACCGTCGCCTCGGGGTCGAGGTCGTCGCGGTGCTGGTCGACGTAGGCGAGGTCGACGGTCTCGCCGATCGTCAGGCGCCCGGCATCGGGCTCCTCCTCCCCCACGATCATCCGGAACAGCGTCGTTTTGCCCGCGCCGTTGGGGCCGATGACCCCGACGATGCCGCCCGGCGGCAGGCTGAAGGTGAGGTCGTCGACGAGCAGGCGGTCGCCGTAGGCCTTGCGCACCCCCTCGGCGTCGACGACGACGTCGCCGAGGCGACGGGACTCGGGGATGAGGATCTCCGCGGTGGTCTGCCGCTCGCTCGGCTTCTGCGCGAGCAGCGCCTCGTAGGCCTGGATGCGGGCCTTGGACTTGGCCTGGCGCGCCCGGGGCGAGGCGTTGACCCACTCGAGCTCGGCGGCCAGCGTGCGCTGGCGCGCGGACTCGGCACGCTCCTCCTGGCGCAGCCGCTCCTGCTTGTCGGCCAGCCACGCCGAGTAGTTGCCCTCGAAGGGGCGGCCCTTGCCGCGGTCGAGCTCGAGGATCCAGCCGGCGACGTTGTCGAGGAAGTAGCGGTCGTGGGTGACCGCCACGACGGTGCCGGGGTACTCCTCGAGGTGGCGCTCGAGCCAGGCGACGCTCTCGGCGTCGAGATGGTTCGTCGGCTCGTCGAGCAGGAGGAGGTCGGGGCGGCGCAGCAGCAGCCGGCACAGCGCGACGCGGCGGCGCTCCCCGCCCGACAGCGTCGTGACGTCGGCGTCGCCGGGAGGCACCCGCAGGGCGTCCATCGCGATCTCGATCGTACGGTCGAGGTCCCAGGCGCTGGCGGCCTCGACGGCGTCGGAGACCTCGGCGAACTCCTCGTAGACCTTGGCCATCTCCTCGTCGTCGAGGTCCTCGCCCATCCGCGCCGAGAGCGCGTTGAAGCGCTCGAGGAGCTCGGCGGTCTCGGCGACGCCCTCCATGACGTTGCCGCGGACGTCCTTCGAGACGTCGAGCTCGGGCTCCTGAGGCAGGTAGCCCACACTGACCCCGTGGCCCGGCCACGCCTCGCCCTCGAAGTCGGTGTCGACCCCGCCCATGATCCGCAGCAGCGTCGACTTGCCCGCGCCGTTGGGCCCGAGCACGCCGATCTTCGCGCCCGGGAAGAACGACAGCCAGATGTCGCTGAGGATCTCCTTGCCCGGGGGCACGAGCTTCGTGAGGCCCTTCATGACGTACTGGTACTCGGCCACGGCAGCGCTCCAACGGTCGACGCGGGGGGATGTCGACCGTCAAGGGTAGCGAGGCCGCCGCCGGCGCTGCCCGCGTGGGCCTACAGGCCGAGGCGCAGCGGCGCGGGCACGGTCGTGGCCAGCGCGACGACGACGGCGAGGGCGACCGCCGGCCAGGCGCTGCCGCGGGACTCCTTGGTGCCGGCCATCGCGAGCCCGAGCGCAGCGACGAGCGCGCCGGTCCAGGCGCCCTCGATGAGCCGCGTGAAGGAGAAGGAGATGAAGAAGGACCCGAGCGCGAGCAGGACCGTCGGGGCGAGGAGCACCGCGAGCCCCGTCGAGGTCGGCCGGTCCACGCCGCGCCAGACGAGGTAGACGGTCACCGCCACCCCGGCCGGCAGGACGAGCGAGGCGATGGTGCCGCTCGTGGCGAAGCGCAGCAGCGCCGCGACGCCAGCGACGATCGCGACGATCCGGCCGATGCGGGCCATGCCCTCGGGCACCGTGGCGACGTCGCTGCGGAAGGCCTCGCGCGCCTTCGTCGCGACGTAGGTCGCGAGCAGCGCGAGGCCGAACCACGTCACGAGGCGGGCGGTGAGGGACAGGACGCCGTCAAGGCCCAGCGTCGGCAGCGTGATGACCGGCAGCCCACCGAGGGGGTTGCCCGACACCGTCGCCGACAGCAGCGAGGCGAGGACGATCGGCGCGGCGAGCACCGCCCCGGCGCCGAGGCTCGCCCGACCGGGGGCCAGGCCGAAGTCGGCCCACGACTCGCCGCGGTAGCGCACGAGCGCGACGGGCACGGCGATCGTCAGCAGGACGGGCGTGAGGATCGACATGACCTCACCGACCCCCGGCAGCCGCGTGAGCGGGACGATCGTGAGCAGCAGCGTGAGGACGATCGGTCCGAAGATGAACACCGCGCCGGCGAGCAGGAGGTCGGAGCGGGCGTCCTCGGGGCTGACGTACATGCGGCATCCAACGACGGTGAGGAGGTCGTGGGCATCCTAGCGGCGCGGGCGGCGTCGCTATCCTCGCGTCATGCCTGCTCTCGCCCGCGCCTCGATCGTCGTCATCGGCGACGAGATCCTCGACGGCCACACACGCGACACGAACTCCGGGTGGCTGGCCGAGCGCCTGTCGGCCCGTGGCGTGCCCGTCGACCGCGTCGTGACCGTCCCCGACACGATGGAGGCGATCGACGAGGCACTGGCCACCGAGCTCGCCCGCGCCCGCCCGCGTCTCGTGCTGACCTCCGGGGGGATCGGCTCGACGCCCGACGACCTCACGATCGTCGCGGTGGCCGCGCACCTCGGCCGCGGGGTCGTCGCCGAGCCCACCCTCGACGCGCGCATCAGCGACTGGGCGCGGCGCGCCGAAGACGACGGCGCGCCGATCCCCGACGACCAGGTCGCGGCGATGCGCAAGATGGCGCTCGTGCCCGAGGGCGCCTACCTCCTCGAGGGCGCGCTCGGCGTCACCCCAGGGGTGGCCGTCGACCTCGAGGGCGGCGTGCGTGAGGGTGGGGCGACGATCGTCGTCCTGCCCGGCGTGCCCGAGGAGCTCCAGCGCATCGCCATCGAGGGCGTCGAGCCGCTGCTCGAGGGGCTCGGCGTCGTGCCCCACCTCGTCGAGCTGCGCCACCCCTATCCCGAGTCGACGCTCTCGCCGCTGCTCGGCGAGCTCGTCGAGCGCTTCCCCGACGTGGCCATCGGCTCGTACCCCGGACGGGAGTGCCTCGTGCGCCTCAAGGGCGAGCGCGCCCGCGTCGAGGAGGCCGCCGCGCTCGTGCGCGCCCACCTCGACGGGCTCGCCGGCGACAGCGGCGCCGAGGCCCGCCGCGCGCGCTGGCAGGCGCGCTGGGAGTAGCCCGCCGCGCGGCCACCCGCGCCCCCGCCGCGCGGCCGATGGAGCATTCAGCCGCCCACACGGCCACACGCTCCATCCAACCGGCGGGCAGCCCCGCCGCGCGGCCACCCGCGCCCCCGCCGCGCGGCCGATGGAGCGTTCAGCCGCCCACACGGCCACACGCTCCATCCAACCGGCGGGCACCGCGCTAGCCTCGGGCCTCATGCGACGCTTCCACGCGATGTTCGTCCACGCCCATCCCGACGACGAGTCCTCCAAGGGCGCCTCGACGATGGCGCGCTACGCCAAGGAGGGCCACCGCGTCTCCGTCGTCACCCTCACCGACGGCACCGCCGGCGACATCCTCAACCCGCGCATGGACCGCCCGGGGGTCAAGGAGCGCATGGCCGAGGTCCGCGCCGATGAGCTCACCCGCGCCCTCGAGATCCTCGGGGTCACCGACCACGTGGACTTCGGCTACCGCGACTCCGGCTACGTCGACGGCTTCGACGGCGACGGCTCGGTCCTCGCGCCCGACGCCTTCTACAACGTCGCGCTCGACGAGCCGGTGCGCCGCCTCGTCGAGGTCATCCGGGAGACCAAGCCCGACGTCCTCGTGACCTACCCCGAGGACGGTGGCTACCCCCACCCCGACCACATCCGCTGCCACGACGTGAGCGCCGCGGCCTTCGACGCCGCCGCCGACCCCGAGCGCTACCCCGAGGCCGGCCCGGCGCACCGGGTGGCCAAGCTCTACTACTGCCACCCCTTCACCGTGCCGAAGCTCACGGCGCTGCACGAGACGCTGCAGTCACGGGGGCTCGACTCGCCGTTCGCCGAGTGGATGGAGCGCATCGGCTCGAGGCCGTTCCCCCCCGTGACGACGAGCGTCGAGGTCGGCGACCATCTCGAGGCCCGCGACGAGGCACTGCTGGCCCACGCCACGCAGATCGACCCCGACAGCCGGTGGTTCGCCGTGCCCAACGACCTCATCCGCGAGGTCTACCCCTACGAGGACTTCAGCCTCGCCCGCACGATCGTCGCGACCGACCTGCCCGAGGGCTCGCTCTTCGACGGGCTCTGAGCCTCGTCCGTCCGGCCGAGCGTCACGGCCGCCGGCTCCCGGGTAGTGCTTCTACACGGAACCGTAGGTGCCGTGGCTAGGCGACGGCATAGCCGCCGGGCCGCCACGGGCAACGTGCACGCTCGCAGGAGGGCAGCAACGTGGCTGAGGCCGCGAACGGACCGTCACCGCAACGATCGGCTGATCACCGGAGCGCATGGCGGCGCCCATCCATGGCGGCCGCGCTCCTCGTCGCCGTCGTCGTCGGCGTCCTCGTCGGGACGACCGTCACCCTCGTCTTCGAGGAGCCCCCGCCAGCCGGGCTCACCGGACTCGTCAGCGGCGCCGTCATCGGCGCGATCGTGGTCTGGCTGGGCCGGCGGCGCTGACGCCGTCCACGCCGCGGCGAGGCAGCGGCTCAGCGCCGCTGGGCGACGTAGAAGAGGCAGTCCCGCCGGGTCTGCTGCTCGTCGCGGGTCATCATCACCGGGGTGACGTCGTGGCGCAGGACGACACGCCCGTCGCCGGTGACCTCGAGGAGGACCTCGGTGACGTCGTTGTCGGCCATGTCGGTGGCCCGCAGCGGCACCGCCGTGCCCGGGCGGACCCAGCCCAGCGTCGTGCCGGCCAGCAGCATCGAGAAGTTCGCGGCGTCGAGGCCGCGGGCGAGGACGAGGTCGACGCCGTCGTCGAGCTGCCCGCCGAAGCGGAAGCGCACCTCGCCGCGGACGACGACGCGCTCGCGCATCTCGTAGAGCTCGCTCGGGCGACCCTCGGCGGGCACCGCCTCGAGGTGGAGGAAGCGCCGCAGGACGTCGGCGGCGATCGCGGCGTTGGCCGGCACCCCCGCCATGCCGCACTCGACGGCCACCGCGGGGCAGCGGCGCCCGACGGCCTCCATCGAGGTGTAGGCGGTGAGCCGCCAGCGCAGCGCGAGGTCGCCGAGGGCACCGGCGAGCCCGAGCATGCGCGGGTCGTCGCCCGGCACGATGACGTGCGGCGGGTTGTGGCCGGTGGTGTTGTGGAGGTCGATGGCCGCCTCGAGGTCGAGACCGTCGAGGGTGGCGAGGACCTCGGCGGCCATGCGCCGCTGCGGGGTGCGCACCGGCTCACGCTCCCACACGCGGTTGAAGTCCTCCTGCCCCTCGAGGTAGCGGTGGCCGAACGGGCCGTCGGCGAGGGCGGCGGCGACGTTGCCGATGAGCACCCAGAGGTCGAAGGGGAAGCGCGCGCCCGAGCGCAGCAGGTCGGCCACCGCCCAGAAGCCCGACTCCTCGTTGCCGTGGAGCAGCGTCGCGACGAACCGTGCGCGGGGCCGCGGATCGGTGCCGGGCACCCGCAGCAGGGTCGGCGCGGCGAGCCGCTGCAGGACGGTGTGGTCGTCGGCGTCGAGCAGGGGCTTGACCTCGTCGAGGCCGTCGAGGCGTCGCAGATGGGACATGGCGCGTGAGCCTAGCGCCCTCGCGGCACCGCTCCGACCCGCAGGGGCGCCTCAGACCTCCCAGGTGTGGACCGGCTCGCCGGTCGCGGCGTGCTTGGCGTAGCGGCGCACGAGCTCGCTCGCGGCCTCGGCGGCGGCCAGGCCCTGCCCCTCGCGCAGCCGGCGGTGCGCGGCGATCTGCCAGGACGCCCCGTTGCGGCCGGCCAGCGCACGCCCGGCGATGACGTCGAGGTAGCGCTCGGCGTCGCGGTCGCCCGCACCCCAGTGGGCGAGGCCGGCGCGGGCCAGCGGCAGGAGGTGGCGGGTGAGCAGCTCGGTGACCGGCACCCGCGCGCCGTGCCCGGGCCAGTAGATCTGGGCGTCGAGCCCGTCGCGGGCCGCGACGTAGAAGTTCGTCTCGGCGGCCTCGAAGCTCATGTGCCGCCACACCGGCGGCTCGGCGTCGGCGAGGCCGCGCACGAGGCCGTAGAAGAGCGCGGCGTTGGCGATCGCGTCGACCGAGGTGGGCCCGGCGGGCAGGACGCGGTTCTCGATGCGCACCGTCGGCACCCCGCCGTTGACGGCGTAGACGGGACGGTTCCAGCGGTAGATCGTGCCGTTGTGCAGCGCGAGCTCGGGCAGCTCGGGGACCTTGCCGACGGCGAGGACGGCGAGGGGGTCCTCCTCGAAGCACAGCGGCAGGAGCGCGGGGAAGTAGCGCACGTTCTCGTCGAAGAGCTCGAACATCCCCTCCGACAGCCAGCGCTCGCCGAACCACACCCGCGGGCGGACCCCCTGGCGGGACAGCTCCTCGGGACGGGTGTCGATCGCCTGCTGGAAGAGGGCGATGCGGGTCTCGTGGTGCAGCTCGCGGCCGAGGAAGAGCGGGGAGTTCGCCCCGGCGGCCACGAGCGGCGCGGCAGCGGCCTGCGCGGCGTTCCAGTAGCGGGCGAAGTCGCGCGGGGCGACGTCGAGGTGGAGCTGGAGCGAGGTGCAGGCCGCCTCGAAGAGGATCGAGCTCGTCGTCGTCGCGAGGGTGTCGGTGCCCTCGATGCGGATCGTGAGGTCCTCGCCGCGGGCGGCCATGACCGCGTCGTTGAGGGCGCGGTAGCGCGGGTTGGCCGAGAGGCTGTCGAGGGTGAGGTCGCCCTCGGCCAGCGTCGGCAGGATCCCGATCGGCAGCACGCCGACGCCGAGCTCGGCAGCGGCGGCCTCGACCTCGCCGACGGCGCCGGCGAGCTCGGCCTGCGCCTCGGCGAGCCCGACCCCGGCCAGCGGGCGGGGATCGAGGTCGACCTCGAGGTTGAAGCGCGCGAGCTCGGTCTGGAAGTGCGTCGAGGGCAGCCGCTCGAGGACCTCGGCGTTGCGCGGCACCGGGCGACCGTCGTCGTCGACGAGGTAGAGCTCCATCTCCATGCCCATGGCCGGCCCGCCGGCGCGCAGGCGGTTCTGCGCGACGAGCTGGGCGAGGGCGGCGAGGTCGGCCTTGACCTTGTCGCGGTAGCGTGCGCGCTCCTCGGCGGTGAACGCCGTGGCGTCGATGTCGCGGCCCATCCCCCAAGCCTCCTGCCCGACGGTCCCGGAAGTGTAGGGCCGTGCGGCCGCCGCTGCGCAGTGGCGTGGCGCGGGGCCGCCACGACCCCGCGCCGGCGCGGCCGGGCGATGCCGGACCGGCGCGGCCGGGCGATGCCGGCCCGGCGCGGCCGGGCGGCGCCGGGCTGGCGCAGGGCGCCTGCAGGCGGCAGGGTGCGGGGATGACCGAGCGCTTCGATGCCCGGCGCGGCTGGGCCACGGTGACCGCCCGCAGCGCCGCGCCACCACCGCGCG
This sequence comes from Egibacteraceae bacterium, assembly GCA_046498405.1. Lineage (GTDB taxonomy): Bacteria > Actinomycetota > Nitriliruptoria > Euzebyales > Egibacteraceae > T1Sed10-49. The sequence goes on along the minus strand of JAWOAS010000195.1, from coordinate 18,481 downwards.
TCTGGGCGCTGCTCGGCGACCCCGCGCGCTGGCCCGACTGGGCGCCGCACATCCGCGCTGCCGAGGGTCGCCTCGAGGAGGGCGCCCGCGTCGTCGTCAGCGGCCCGGCCGGCGTGCGCCTGCCGACGACGATCACCCGCGTTGAGGCGCCGTGGCGCTGGGACTTCCGCGCCGAGCCGGCGGGCCCGCTCGCGCTCGACTCGGTGCACCTGCTGCGTCGCGACGGCCACGGCAGCGTCGTCTCGGTGCACCTGCGCGTGGCCCGCCTCGGCGCGCTCGGCCTGGGCCCGCTCGCGGCCTACCTGCCGCTGGCACGGGTGGCGGTGCGCCGCCTCACCCGCCTCGCCGAGGACGAGGGGCCGTCCTGAGCGATCCCGGGCGCCGCGGCGGCCCGTGCCCCGCCGGCCGGCCCCGAGGCCGTCGACCCGCCGCCCGCCTGCGGCGCGGGAGACCCGCTGGCGCCGGCGGCGGCCTCAGCGGGCCTGGCGGGCCTCGTGGGCCTGGCGAGCCTCGTGGGCCTGGCGGGCCGGGGCCGCCTGCCCGAGCAGCGCGCCCGGCCGCCCGGCCGCGGCGAGCAGCTCGGCGGTCAGCGGGTGCTGCGGGTCGGCGAGGAGCTCGGCACCAGTGGCCTCCTCGACGATCCGGCCCTCGTCGAGGACGACGACGCGGTCGGCGACGCGCAGGACGACGGCGAGGTCGTGGCTGACGACGACCATCGCCATGCCGCGCTCGACCTGGAGGTCACGCAGCAGCGCGAGGAGCCTCGTCTGCTCGGAGGGGTCGAGCATCGCCACCGGCTCGTCGGCGACGAGGAGCTTGGGGCGCAGCACGAGCGCGCGGGCCAGCGCGACGCGCTGGAGCTGGCCGCCGGACAGCTCGTGGGCGCGCCGCCCCGCGAACGCCTGAGAGGAGGGCAGGCGCACCTCGGCGAGGGCCCCGGCGACCTCGGCCTCGCGCTCGGCGGGGGTGCCGACTCCTGCGACGTCGAGCGGCTCGCGGATCGCCTCGGCGACGGTCAGCCGCGGCGAGAGCGCCTCGTAGGGGTCCTGGAAGAGCAGCTGCGCCCGTCGGCGCAGTGCGGCGAGGTCGGCGCCGCGCGCGGCGAGGAGGTCGTGGCCCTCGAGCTCGACGCTGCCGGCGTCGGGCTCGACGAGACGCACGAGGAGCTGGCCGAGGGTGGACTTGCCCGCCCCGGTCGGCCCGACGAGCCCGACGGCCTCACCCTCGCCGACCTCGACGCTGACGTCGTCGACGGCGGCGACCTCGCCGCGCCGGCGCCCACCGCGCCGGGGCCGGTAGGCCTTGGCCAGCCCCCGGGCGCGCAGGACCGGCACGCGCCCGCCGCGCACGCAGGCCACGAGGCGCGCGCCGTCCTCGCCCTCGGGCGCGACGAGCGGCGGGCGGCCCTGCTCGCAGGCGGCCACGGCCTGGGTGCAGCGCTCGAGGAACGGGCAGCCCTGCGCGACCTCGCCGGGCTCGGGTGGGGCGCCGCGGATGCCGCGGAGGTCCTTGACGTCGCCGAGGGTGGGCACGGCGTTGGCCAGCCCCCAGGTGAACGGCGCGCGCGGGTCGTCGAGGACGCGCGCGGCGGGGCCGCGCTCGGCGAGCCAGCCCCGGTAGAGCACCGCGACGTCGTCGGCGAGGCCCCGCAGCGCGTCGAGATCGTGGGTGATGAGCAGCAGCGCGGTGCCCTCCGCACGGATGCGGCCGAGCAGGGCGAGGACGCGCGCGCGGCTGAGGAGGTCGAGGCCGGCGGTGGGCTCGTCGAGGACGACGACCTCGGGGTCGAGCACGAGGGCCATCGCGAGCAGGACGAGGCGGCGCTGCCCGCCGGAGAGCTCCTCGGGGGTGCGCTCGAGCGCCGCGGCGCCGAGGCCGACGTCCTCGAGGGCCGCGGCGGCGCGCGCGCTGGCCTCGCCACGCGCCAACCCCTCGTGGACGCGCAGCGGCTCGGCGAGCTGCGCGCCGATCGACAGCGCCGGGTGCAGCGAGGCCGTCGACTGCGGCACGAGCGCGAGGCGCCGCCAGCGCACCTCCTGCCACCCGGCCTCGTCGAGGCCGGCGAGGTCGCGCCCGGTCAGGCGCAGCCGACCCTCGACGCGGGCCTCGGGCAGGAGCCCGAGCAGGGCCTTGGCCAGGCTCGTCTTGCCGGACCCCGACTCGCCGAGCACCCCAAGGCAGCGGCCGGGCGCGAGGCGGAGGTCGAGGTCGTCGACGGCGCGCACCGGCGGCGGGCCGGGGTAGGTCACCGTGAGCCCGGCGAGGTCGAGGACGGGGGCGCTGGCGAGGCTCATGGGGTCGCTCCGGGCCGATGACGGCTCGTCCGTGGGTTGCTGCGGCCCTCGAGGCCGACGCCGGTGAGGGTCAGGCCGATGAGCAGCGCGCTGATGGCCAGCGTCGGCGGCAGCAGCCACCACTGCCACGCCGGGGTGTAGAAGAGCCCGGAGAACTCGATGGCGTCGCGCAGCGTGCGACCCCAGCTCGCGCCGGTGGGGTCGCCGAGGCCGAGGAAGGCGAGGCCGGCCTCAAGCAGCACCGCGCGGCTCGCCGCGGCGACGAGCGCGGCGGCGAGCACGAGCGCGAGCTCGGGCAGGAGGTGGCGGCGCATGACGTGCCACGCGCCGGCGCCGAAGCCGCGGGAGGCCCGCACGTGGGCGCGGGCGCGCAGGCTGCGGGTCTGCGCGCGCACGATCCGCGCCGTGCCGGGCCAGAACACGAGCGCGATCGTCGCGGCGATGAGCGGGGTGCTCGGGCCGAGGTAGGCGCCGACGAGGACGAGCAGCGGCAGCCGCGGCACGACGAGGGCGAGGTCGACGACGCGCATCGTCGCGGCCTCGACGGTGCCGCCGAACCACCCGGCGGCCAGCCCGATCGTGCCGCCGAGGGCCACGGTGCCGGCCCCGGCGAGCAGCGCGACGGCAAGGGAGGTGCGCGCGCCAGCGGCGAGCTGGGCGGCGAGGTCCTGACCCACGGCGTTGGCCCCGAGCGGCAGGCCGGCCGACGGCGCGGCCAGCGGCGCGGCGACGAGCTCGCGGGGGCCGTGGGCGAGGAGGAGCGGGCCGGCCAGGGCGAGGAGGGCCACGGCGCCGAGCAGCCCGAGGCCGACCCGCGCGGTCGGCGAGGCCCACAGCGCGCGCAGGCCACCCTCGGGCGCGGCGGCGTCGGTCGGGGGCGCGCTCACGAGACCGCGCTCCGCGGGTCGACCCAGCGCGCGGCGAGGTCGACGAGGAGGTTGACGGCGAGCACGACGAGGGCGAGGACGAGGAAGACCCCCTCGAGGACGGGGTAGTCGCGGGCGGCGACGGCGTCGAGCAGCAGCGAGCCCATGCCGGGGTAGGCGAAGACCGCCTCGACGAAGACCGCGCCCTGGGCGGCGAAGGCGACCTGCAGGCCGACGGCGGTCAGCAGCGGCAGCAGGGCACTGCGCCCGGCGTGGACGAACTGCCGGCGCCGCAGCGGCAGGCCCTTGGCCTCGGCGAGGAGCATGTGATCGGCCCCGAGCACCCCGACGACGGTGTGGCGCTGCAGGAGGAAGAGCGTCGCGGTCAGCGACAGCGTGAGGGTGGCCAGCGGCAGGACGAGGTGGGCGCCGACGTCGGCGAGGGCCGCGAGGCCGCTGCCGTGCTCGGCGAAGGGGGTGCGCGCCCCGCCGACGGGCAGGACGGGCAGGAGCACGGCGAACGCGATGAGCAGGAGCGTGGCCAGGACGTACTCGGGGATCGCGCGCAGCGCGGTCAGCCCCACGAGCGCGACCCGGTCACCGGTGCGACCGCGGTGCCACGCCGCGAGGATGCCGAGGACGTAGCTCGCGGCGGTGGACAGGGCCAGGGCCGGGCCCATGAGCAGCAGCGTCCACGGCAGGTGGGCGGCGACGAGACCCGAGACCGGGGCGTTGCGGGAGATCGACCAGCCGAGGTCGCCGGTGGCCAGGCCGCCGACGTAGCCCGCGAACTGCTCGGGCAGGGGCCGGTCGAGACCGTAGTGGGCGAGGACGCGCTCGCGGAGGTCTGGGTCGGTGATCGCCACGCCGCTGGCGGGGTCGTCGAGCGCGGCGAGGGGGTCGCCAGGAAGCGCCCGCGGCAGGGCGAAGACGAGCACAACGAGCGCGGCCAGCGTCAGCCCCGACAGGGCCGCGCTGACCGCTGGTCGGCGTCGCTCGGTCATCGCGTGGCCTCAGCGCTCGAGGGTCGTCTCGCCGGTGACGTGCATGAGCTTGTTGCGACTGAGCCCGCACGGGGTGCAGCCCGGCGTCGAGGCCAGGGCGTCGAAGGCCGCGGGGTCGTGGAAGCCGAGCTGCGAGGGCACGTAGAGCGAGAGCACCGGCAACTCCTCAGCGAGGATCGCCTGGAGCTCGTCGAGGGCGGCGGCGCGCTCGTCGTCGTCGACGGCCCGGCGCTGGCGCTCGGCGAGCTCGTCGACGCGCTCGTCGGCGAAGCCGTGGGCGGCGGAGAAGGCCTGCGGCTCGCCGCTGTAGCGCAGCCGCAGGACGTCGGGGTCGGCGCCGACGTCGCCGTAGCCGATGAGGGCGAGGGCGTACTCCCCGGCCCGTGCCCGCTCGTCGGCGTCGGCGGGGTCGCGCACGTCGGGCTCGACGGCAAGGCCGACCTCGGCGAGCTGCTCGGCGACGAGCTCGGGCGTGCGGGTGTCGAAGCGCGCGCTCGCGAGGAGGTCGACGGCGAAGGGCTCGCCGTCGGGCCGCTCGCGCCAGCCGTCACCGTCGGCGTCGACGAGGCCGAGGCCGTCGAGGAGCTCAGCGGCGGCCTCGGGGCCGCCCTCGTAGGCCGGCAGCCCCTCGGCGCTCCAGGGGTTGGACGGCGCGAGGCCGCCGGTGCTGCCGGGCTCGCCGCGGCCGAGCAGGAGCCGGTCGACGAGGTCGCCCCGGTCGATGGCGTGGGCGAGGGCCTGACGGAAGGCGCGCTCGTCGAAGGGGAAGCCCGCCTCGAGGTTGGTGTGCAGCGCCATGTTCCACTGCCCACGCTCCTCGACGACGGCGAAGTCGGCGGCGAGCGCGTCGATCTGGGCCTCGGGCACGCCCTGCTCGAGCATCACCTCGGCGACGTCGAGGGCGTCGCGCGCGAGGGCGCGGGGCTCGTCGTCGACGGGCACGAACGCGAGCTCGTCGACGACCGGCGGGCCGAGGACGTGGTCGTCGTAGGCCTCGAAGAGGTAGCTGCCCGCCGCCTCGTCGTGCTCGACGAGGCGGTAGGGGCCCGAGCCGACGAAGGCGTCGTCGTCGCGGTAGCGCGCGGGGTCCTCGACGTCGGCCCAGACGTGCTCGGGGATGACGAGCATGCCCCACAGCCCGGCGATGTCGGTCTCGAAGGAGGCCATCGGCTCGTCGAGCTCGAAGACGACGGTGCGCTCGTCCTCGGCGGTGACCTCGGCGATCGGCGCGCCGAGGACGCGCCCGACGTGGGGCACGCCGGCCGCGGCGCCGGGCCCATCGGTGACGTAGTCGTGGGTGAAGGCGACGTCGGCGGCGGTCAGCGGCTCGCCGTCGTGCCAGCGCGCGCCCTCGCGCAGGTCGAAGCGCCAGGTCAGGCCGTCGTCGGCGACCTCCCAGGACTCGGCCAGCCAGGGGATCGTCTCGCCATCGGCGTCGCGCCACAGCAGGGTGTCGAACACGAGGCCGGCCTTGATCATCCCCGGCCCGCGGACGTAGCCGAACGGCGTCGGGGAGCCCCACTGCCCGCCGGCCAGGCGCAGGCGGTCGACCCGCGCCGGCGTGCCCTCGCCCCCGGCGGCCTCGCCGTCGCCGGCGTCACCGGCGGCCTCATCGTCGGGGTCACCAGCAGCCTGGCCATCGGCGTCGGCGTGGCCACCCTCGACACCGTCGGCCGCGTCGTCGGGGGTGCGCACCGCGCCCTCGCACGCGGCGAGCGCGAGGAGGAGGACGAGGAGCAGACCGGCGAGGCCACTACGGCGCGTGTGAGGACTCAAGGCACTCCCCCGGCGTGGCCGGCGACGGCGTGGACCGCCCCGCACGCTAGCAGTCTTGCAAGTCATTCGCGATTGTGCGCCGTCGGGGGGCGCCCCGGGCGTTTGTCGCGGGCACGGCGGCGGAAACCCTTCCAGCGACCGCCGCATCGCCACCCCGCGCCCGCGACGCGCCCACGGCCCGCGGGCCCCGCCTGAGGAGCCCCGCATGAACCGTCTCGGACAGGCCACCTCGCCGTACCTGCGCCAGCACGCCGACAACCCCGTGGCCTGGCACGAGTGGGGCCAGGAGGCCTTCGCCGAGGCCCGCGAGCGCGACGTGCCGGTCTTCCTCTCGGTGGGCTACTCCTCCTGCCACTGGTGCCACGTCATGGCCCACGAATCCTTCGAGGACCCCGCCACCGCCGAGGTCCTCAACGCCCGCTTCGTGAGCGTGAAGGTCGACCGCGAGGAGCGCCCCGACGTCGACGCGGTCTACATGGACGCCGTCCAGGCGATGACCGGGCACGGCGGGTGGCCGATGAGCGTCTTCCTGACCCCACAGGGCGTGCCGTTCTTCGCCGGGACGTACTGGCCGGCCGAGGAGCGCGCGGGCCTGCCCTCCTTCGTCCGGGTGCTCGAGGCCGTCGGCGAGGCCTGGGAGCACCAGCGCGACGAGGTCGAGGCCTCCACGGCGAGGATCCGCGCCCACCTCGAGGGCCTCCAGCGCGTCGAGGACGCCGGCGACGTCGCCGACGCCAGCCTCGCCGCCGAGGCCGCCGCGGCGTGCGTGCGGGCCTGGGACAGCGCCCACGGCGGCTTCGGCGGCGCGCCGAAGTTCCCCATGGCGATGACGATCGACTTCCTCCTCGCCCACCACGTGCGCACCGGCGACGAGGGGGCGCTGCGCGCGGCGACCCACAGCCTCGAGGCGATGGCCCGCGGCGGCATCCACGACCAGGTCGGCGGCGGGTTCCACCGCTACGCCGTCGACGACACCTGGCTCGTGCCGCACTTCGAGAAGATGCTCTACGACAACGCCCTGCTGCTGCGCGCCTACACCCACGCCTGGCAGGTCACCGGCCAGCCGCGCTGGCGTCGCGTCGCCGAGGGCATCGCCGACTACCTCCTGCGGGAGATGCGCGACCCCGCCGGCGGGCTCTACAGCGCGACCGACGCCGACAGCGAGGGCGTCGAGGGCAAGTACTTCACGTGGACCCTCGAGGAGTTCACCGAGGTCGTGGCGGCCACCGGGCAGGACCCCGCGTGGTGGGCCGAGCACTTCGGCGTGCGCGAGGGCGGCAACTTCGAGGGCGCGAGCATCCTGCACCGTCCCGGGGCCGGCGGCGAGGACGACGATGACGCCGACCTCGCCGCGCGCCGGGCGCGGGTGGCCGAGGCGCTGCGCGCCCGCCGCGAGACCCGCGTGCCCCCCGGGCTCGACGACAAGGTGCTCGCGAGCTGGAACGGCCTCGCCCTCGGCGCGCTGGCCGAGGCCGGCGCGGCGCTGGGCCGCCGTGACTACGTCGACGCCGCGGCCGGCGTCGCGGAGTTCCTGCGCGGCCACCTCGTCGTCGACGGGCGGCTACGCCACGCCTGGACCGCCCGTGGCGGCGCGAGCGGGCAGACCTTCGCCGAGGACCTCGCCGACCTCGCCCAGGGGCTGCTCGCCCTCGCCGAGGCCGTGCCGGACCCGACGTGGGTGGGCTGGGCCGCCGAGCTGGCCACCGAGGCCGAGGCGCGCCACGCCGACCCCGAGGGCGGCGGCTACTTCGCCACCGCCGACGACGGCGAGGCGCTGCTGACCCGCCCCAAGGAGCTCTGGGACAACGCCACGCCCGCGCCGTCGAGCGTCATGGCCGACGTCGGCCTCCAGCTCGCCGCGCTCACCGGCGAGGCGACGCACCACGAGGCGGCGCAGCGCGTACTCCGCCGCTTCGCCGGGAGGGCCGCGCAGGCGCCCACCGGCCACGGCGAGCTCCTGCGCGCCCTCGAGCGCGACCTCGCCCCCACCCGCGAGGTCGCCGTCGTCGGCGCCCCCGACGACCCCGCCTTCGGCGAGCTCCTCGCGGTGGCCCGCGAGCGCTGGCGCCCCGGCGACGTCCTCGCCGCGGCCGCGCCGGGTGACCAGGCCGTCCCGCTGCTGGCCGACCGCGGCCTCGTCGAGGGCCGCCCGGCGGCCTACGTCTGCCGGGACTTCGCCTGCTCCCGGCCGGTCACCGACCCGGCCGACCTGCGCGCCCTCCTCGACGAGGCCGCATGACCGTTGCGCCTGCGCGACAGCGCGATGGTCCTGTCCTAGCCTGTGCCGGCGACACACGCGGCAGGGGAGGCCGCCTCCCGCCCCGCACCGTCACGGGAGGACACCGATGAGCGAGGCCGGCCGGTCGGCGCCCGCGGTCGCCGACGAGACCCTCGCCGCGCTGGGCATCGGGGTCGTGCGGGTGCGCCGCGACGCCGAGGGCACCCACCGGATCCTCGCCGCCTGCCGACCGCCACACGAGCCGCTGCCCGAGGGCTGCGAGGCCCGCGAGGAGCAGCTGCCAGGCGCGGCCCTCGCCGACACGCTGCCCCCGGCTACCGCCGAGGCCGTGGCCGCGCTGCTCGCCGAGGCCGAGGAGACTGGCACCGCCGAGCGCGACCCCGTCGAGGTCGCCTGGCGCGAGGGCGCCGAGCGCTGGTACCGCTTCGCCGCGGCGCGCGAGGACGACGGCGCGCTGACCGTCCTCGTCCTCGACGTCACGAGCGCGCGCACCCAGCGCTCGAGCGCCGCGCAGGTCGCCGCCGAGCGCGCCGCGGTCGTTGGCGCGCTGCGCGACGCCGTCGTCATCCTCGACGCCTCCCGACGCGTCGTCGACGCCAACGAGGCCGCCGAGGCGATGCTCGGCACGCCGCTTGCGGGCCGGTCCTGGGAGGAGATCCGCGAGCGCGTGGGCATGGAGCGCCTCTCCGAGCCCGGCGCCCGACTGCTCGACCTCGTCCTCAGTGGCCGGGAGGCCCCGCCCGTCGACGTCCGCTTCGTCGCCCCCGGCGGGCGCGAGGTCGACGCCGCCGTCATCGTCGAGCCGTTGCGCGTCGACGGCGAGATCGTCGGCGCGGTCGTGCTCCTCGAGGACGTCAGCGAGGCGCGCCGGCTCGAGGACGAGCGCTCCCGGCTCATCGAGGGCCTCCTCAGCCGGCAGGACGACCTCTCCCGCGACCTCGCCAGCGCTCTGCACGACGGGCCGGTGCAGACGCTGACCCAGGCGCTCATGACCGTCGGCATGGCCCGCGACTTCGGCGACGCCCTCGACCCCGAGACGCTCCAGACGCTGCTCGAGCGCGCCGCCGGGGAGCTGCGCGGCCTCATGGGCGAGCTCGCGAGCGCGCCGGTCGGCGAGGGGCTGTCGGTCGCGCTCGGCGACCTCGTCGCCGACTGGATGGCCGAGGACCACCACGCCGCGATCGCCCTCTCCGGGCCCGAGCTGCCGCGCCTGCCCCCCGCACGCGAGGCGCTCGTCTACCGCGTCGCCGTCGAGGCGGTGCGCAACGCCCGCAAGCACGCCCCCGACAGCCCCGTGCGGATCCGCCAGGGCGTCGAGGACGGGCAGGTCGTCGTCACCATCAGCGACGAGGGCCCAGGCTGCAGCCTCGAGGACCAGCAGCGCGCCGCCGAGAGCGGCCACCTCGGCCTCGTGCTCTCCCGCGAGCGCATGACCGCCGCCGGGGGGACGATGACCATCGACGCCGACGCCTCGGGGACCCGGGTCGAGCTGCGGGCGCCGGCCTCGCGCCTCGGCGACTCCGGCCCCGACCACCGCGACGACCCGTCGCGGCGTGGCGAGCGGGCGCCGGGCAGCGGCGCGCGCGCCGAGGGCGACCGCGGGGCGGTGGACCACGGCGGGTGGTTGTCGTAGCCGACGACTAGCCTTGCGCCCATGCCCGCCCACCTCCTCGACGAGCTCAACCCCGAGCAGCGCGCCGCCGCCGAGGCGGTGCGCGGCCCGGTCTGCATCCTCGCCGGCGCCGGCTCGGGCAAGACGCGCACGATCACCTACCGCATCGCCCATCAGGTCGCCGAGGGCGTGGCCGCGCCCGAGGAGGTCCTCGCGGTGACCTTCACCGACCGCGCGGCGCGGGAGCTGCGCGCCCGCCTGCAGGGCCTCGGCCTCGCGCGGCCGGTGCGCGCGGCGACCTTCCACGCCGCGGCGTGGGCGCAGTTGCGCTACTTCTGGGATCGCGCCTTCCCCGACCGACCGCGCCCGGAGGTCCTCGCCTCCAAGCTCAGCCTCCTCGTGCCGGTCGCCAAGCGGCTGCGCGTCGAGGGCCGCGACCTCGCCGCGGAGATCGAGTGGGCCAAGGCGCGCCGGCTGACGCCGACGACCTACGCCGAGGGCCTGGCCGGGCGGGTGCCACCGCTGAGGCCCGAGGAGATGGCCGAGGTCTACGCCGGCTACGAGCGCGAGAAGGCCGCGCGCGGGCTCGTCGACTACGACGACATGATCGGCCTGACCACGACGATGCTCGGCCAGGACCCCGCGATCGCCGAGGAGGTGCGCGACCGCTACCGGGTCTTCACCGTCGACGAGTTCCAGGACGTCAACCCCGCCCAGCAGGCCCTGCTCGAGGCCTGGCTCGGCGACCGCGACGACCTCTGCGTCGTCGGCGACGACGACCAGACGATCTACTCCTTCACGGGCGCGAGCGCGCGCTTCCTCCTGACCTTCGCCGAGCGCCACCCCGGGGCGCGCACGGTCACGCTCACCGAGAACTACCGCTCGACCGCGCAGGTCCTGCGGCTGGCCTCGGCCGTCCTGGCCCCCGGGCGGGCCGGCCCGCCCAAGCGGCTGCGCGCCACCGTCGCCGACGGCCCCGAGCCGGTGCTCGCCGCCTGCGAGGACGACGACGACGAGCTCGCCCGCCTCGTCGCTGGCATCCGGCGGCTGCTCGCCGAGGGCGTGCCCGCCGGCGGGATCGCCGTGGCCTACCGCATCAACAGCCAGTCCGAGCCGGTCGAGGCGGCGCTGTCAGCGGCGGGGATCCCCTTCGCGGTGCGCGGCGACGAGGGCTTCTTCGCCCGCCCCGAGATCCGCCAGGCCCTCGTCCTGCTGCGGGAGGCGGCGACGGCACCGGCGCAGCGCACCGGTCCCCCGCCGATCGAGGGCACCGCGCCGGCCACGCCGCCGACCGCCGACCGCGAGGTCGAGCAGGTCCTGCGCGAGGGCCTGTCGTGGCACCCCCGCCGCGAGCCCTCCGGCGGGGTTGCGCGCGAGCGCTGGCGCAACCTCGGCGCCCTGCTCGACGCCGCCGCCCGCGAGGTCCGCGCCGAGCCGGCGACGACGCTGGCCGACCTCGTCGCGACCTTCGAGCGGCGCGCCGCCGACGGCGAGGCCACCGCCGACCCCGACGGCGCGGTGACCCTGCTGACGCTGCACAAGGCCAAGGGCCTGGAGTTCGACGCGGTCTTCCTCCTCGCCGTCGAGGAGGGGCTGCTGCCGATCAGCCACGCCAAGGACGACGCCGCCGTGGCCGAGGAGCGCCGCCTGCTCTACGTCGGGGTGACCCGCGCCCGGCGCCATCTCCAGCTGTCCTGGGCGGCGGCGCGTCCGAGCCGCAACGGCCGGATGTCGAGCCGGCGGCGCTCGCGCTTCCTCGACGACCTCGTCGACGACGCCCCGGGCGCGGCCCAAGGGCGCCGCGGCCGGGCGCGGGGCGGCTCGCGCGGCGCGACCCCGCAACTGCCCGCCGCCGGCAACGGCGCGCCGCCCCGCGACGAGGCGCTCGCCGAGGCGCTGCGCGACTGGCGGCGCCAGCGCGCGACCCGCGACGGCGTGCCCGCCTACGTCGTCTTCCCCGACCGCACCCTCGACGAGCTCAGCCGGCGCCGCCCCACGAGCGCCAGCGAGCTCGCGGCGATCCCCGGGCTCGGCCCCACGCGCCTCGAGCGCTACGGCGCCGAGCTCCTCGAGGTGCTCGCCGGATGAGGGCGCCTCCGGCGGCGCTGCGGTAGCGTGCGCAGGGCCGAGACGAGCCCGCCACGAGAGCCTGAGGTCGCCCGCGTGTCCGACGCCCTGTTCACCGACTTCTACGAGCTCACGATGATGGCGGGCTACCACGCCGCGGGCCGCGCCGAGGAGCCGGCGGTCTTCGACCTCTTCTTCCGCCACAACCCCCAGGGCGTCGACCACGTCGTCGCCGCCGGCCTCGACCCCGTCCTCGACGTCCTCGAGCATCTCGCCTTCGACGACGACGACCTCGCCTACCTCGACTCCCTCGACCGCTTCGACGAGGCGTTCCTGTCGTGGCTCGGCGAGCTGACCTTCACCGGTGACGTCTGGGCGATCCCCGAGGGCCGCCTCGTCTTCGGGCGCGAGCCGCTCGTGCGCATCGAGGCGCCGCTGGCCCAGGGCCAGCTCGTCGAGACCGCGGTCATCAACCGCATCGCCTACGGCTCGCTCATCGCGAGCAACGCCCGGCAGGTCAGCCTCGCCGCGGCCGGCAAGCCCGTCCTGGAGTTCGGCGCCCGGCGGGCGCACGGCCCCGACGGCGCGATCAGCGCGACCCGCGCCGCGCTCGTCGGCGGCTGCGCGGCGACCTCGAACGTCGAGGCGGCGCGGCGCTACGGCCTGCCGGTCTCGGGCACCCAGGCCCACTCCTGGATCATGTCCTGGGCCGACGAGCTCGAGGCCTTCCGCGCCTACGCCCGGACCTTCCCCGAGGACTGCATCCTCCTCATCGACACCTACGACACCCTCGAGGTCGGCCTGCCCCACGCGATCACCGTCGCCGACGAGCTCGCCGAGGCCGGCCACCGCCTCGGCGGGGTGCGCCTGGACTCCGGCGACCTCGGCGCGCTCGCCCGCGAGGTCCGCGCCCGGCTCGACGACGCAGGCCACCCTGAGGTCTCGATCATCGCGTCGGGCGACCTCGACGCGCCGAAGGTCGCCGCGCTCGAGGCCACCGGCGCGCCCATCGACGGCTACGGCGTCGGCACCGCGCTCGTCACCGCACGGCAGGACCCCGCCTTCAGCGGCGTCTACAAGCTCGCCGAGATCGCCGGCGAGCCGGTGATGAAGCTCTCGAGCAGCCCGGAGAAGGCGACCGAGCCCGGCCGCAAGCAGGTCTGGCGCACCGACGCCGGCGACGTCATCGGCCTCGCCGACGAGGACGTCGCCGGCGAGCCGCTGCTGTCCTGCGCGATGCGCGGCGGCCGGCGGCTCGAGCCCGCGCGACCCATCGCCGAGCTCGCGGGCCGCGCGGCCGCCGACGCCGAGCGCGTCACCGTCGCCGCCGACTGGCCGGTCACGCGCACCGCCGGACTCGAGGCGCTGCGCAGCGACCTCTCCGCGCGCTCGCGGGTCTGAGGGCCGGCGCTCCGGACGGGCGCGCCTACCCGGACGCGCCGGCCCTGGACGCGCGCCGGCCCCCGACGCGCCGGCCCCGGACGTACGTCGGCCCCCGACGGGGTCGGGGGCCGAGACACGGTGGAGAGGACGTCGCTCGAGGTCCTACTCCTCCTCTTCCTCGTCCATGCCGTCGTCGGTGTCGTCCATGCCGTCGTCGGTCTCGGCGTCGCCGTCGAGCTCCTCGGCGGGGTCGTCGAGCACCTCGTCGTCGGCGACGTCGTCCTCACAGGCGGCGAGACCGACGGCGAGCAGGCCGGCGAGCAGGGCGGCGAGCAGGTTCTTGCGCATGATGGGTTCCTCCAGAGTGGTGACGGGAACGGCGTGCGTTGACGCTGCTCTCACCATGCCCGCTGCCGGGGCCGTCGTGTCGTGGCCGACCGGACGATCACCCCCCGTCCACGCGACGCAGACGCAGACCGTGCGTGCCCGCTTCCTCACGCAGTGCGCCGATCTGGCAGAGCCGGACGAGGTCGGCCTCGGCCTCGGCCCGTGCGACGCCGAGAAGGGCGGCGTACTCGGCGACGCTGACCGTCTCCCCCGGCGCGAGTCGCGCGAGCAGGCCAGCGGACCTCGCCGGCGGCGCGGGCAGGGGCCCGCCGAGGTCGCGCACCGCGGCCTCGAGGTCGGCGACGAGCGGCTCGCCGACGCGCTCGAGCCAGGCGGTGAGGTCACCGCGACGTCGGGCGGTCGCGGCGACCTCGGCGTGGTAGGCCAGCGGGTCGGCGGCGAGGGCGGCCTCCGGCGCGGCCAGCCCATCGGGGTCGAGGCCGCGCCCGGTGAGCACCGCCCGCGACAGCAGGCGGGCGAGCCGGCCGTTGGCGGCCGGGTAGGGCTGCCAGGCGAGGACGCGCTCGTGGGCCACGCCGGCGACGACGAGCGCGGGCAGCGCCGCGGCGTCCTCGCGCAGGAAGCGCCAGAGCGCGTCGAGCAGGCCGGGGAGCGTCTCGGGGTCGGGCCCGCGGTAGAGGAGCCGGCCCTGCGCGCCGTCGTGGACGTCGACGGCGGCCTGCCGCGGGCGCGTCGCCGCCTCGGAGTCGACGAGGCCGTCGCAGACCCTGGCGTGCAGCGTCGCGGCGGCCCTCGCGGGGTCCTCGGCGAGCACCGCGGCGGCCTCGGCGAGTTGGTCATGGGCGGCGAGGAGGTTGGCGTACTCGCGGGCGGCGACCTCCTCGGTGGGCCGCTCGTCGAGCTTGAGCGCGGCCGCCCAGCCGCCGACCCGCGGGTCGGGCCGCGCGTCGGCCTCGGGCACCGCGCCGGCGTCGACGGCCGCGGCGGTCGCGTCGGTGATCGGGCTCGCGTCGAGGCGCAGGGAGGCCAGCGCGGCGGTGCGCACCGCCCCGGCGCGCCGCGCGCAGCGCCGGGCCGGCGGGACCGCGGCGAGGGCCTCCGCGGCGGTCTGCGCGCGCGCCTCGAGGCGGCGCAGGTGGGGGCTCGCGGTGTAGCGGCCGAGGGCCGCGCCGAGCTCAGCCACCGCGCAGCAGCCGGGCGGGCTGGGCGGCGAGCCGCTCGGCCCGCGCGCGCTGGCGGCCCTGCCGGCGGCCGATGGCGTAGCCCGCGCCGGCAGTCGCGGTGCTCGCCGCCGCAGCCGAGGCCAGGCGCAGGACGCGCTTGCTCTGACGGTTGAACTCGACGACTGGCCAGCCGCGGGCGTGGGCGACGGCGAGCATCGGCCGGTCGGGGTTGACCGCGACGGGGTTGCCGACGAGGTGCATCATCGGCAGGTCGCTCGCGGAGTCGGAGTAGGCGTAGGAGCCCTGGAGGTCGTAACCGCGCTCGGCGACGAGCCGGCGGATGACCTCGGCCTTGCCCTCGCCGTAGCAGAACGGCCCGGCGAGCTCGCCGGTGTAGGCGCCGTCGACGATCTCGGACTCCGTGCCGAGCCCACCGTCGAGGTCGAGGGCCCGCGCGATCTCGGCGACGATCTCGACGGGGCTGGCCGAGACGATCCACACCGCCCTTCCGGCCTCGGTGTGCATGTCGAGCAGCGCCTGGGCCTGCGGGGTGATGCGCGGGAGGATCTCCTCGATGACCTGCGGCGCGAGCCGGTGGAAGGTCTCGGCCTCGTGACCGGCGACCGAGGAGAGGATCCGGTCGCGCAGGGCCTCGGAGCGCTCGTCGCTGGCGCCGAAGAGGCGGAAGCGCACCCCGCTCGCGCCGTCGGCGAGCAGGCGTGGCAGCGGCAGGAGCCCCTCGCGGTAGCAGGCCTTGCCGAAGTAGTAGGCGCTCGAGCCCGTCATGAGCGTGCGGTCGAGGTCGAAGAACGCCGCGCCGCGGGCCATGCCCGTCCCTCCTTGCCGTCGCGCGATCATGCCGGGGCGTAGCCCGCCTCGGCCGCGGCGGGGCAGATCGGCAGGCGGCCGCACCAGCGGCAGTGCGGTGCGGCCGACAGCCGCCACTCCTCCTCGGGCGGGCGGTCGTGCTCGAGGGCCACCGCCCGCGGCGCCTTCGCGCCGATGTCGCGCACGGCGGCCTCGAGGACGTCCTCGTCGACGTCCTCGTGGTCCCAGTCGGCCTCGTCGAGGTAGTACGTCGCCACCCGGAACGGCGCGACGTCGTGCTTGAGGGTGGCGAGCAGGGCGTAGAACCGCATGTCGGCGAGGTGGCGCAGGCTGTGGCGCCCGCCGGTCTTGAGGTCGAGCAGGAGCATGCGCCGCACGTCGGAGGTCGGCCCGCCCAGGCGCAGGTCCGGCCGGCCACTCAGCACGATTCTGCCGCCGTGCAGCCGCACCCGCAGCGCGTCCTCGGGGTGGACCTTCTTGTCGGGCAGGGCGGGGAACTGCTCGCGGAAGCCGGTCAGCAGCCCGCGCGCCTGCCCGCGCAGGGCATCGGCCTCGGCGCCGTCGAGGCCTGCGAGGAACGCCGCCGCCGAGGACCCCGAGCTCGCGAGCCGCTTCCAGGCGACGTCGATGACCTCGGCGGGGTCGCGCTGGCGCCCGCCGGCGAAGTCGATCTCGATGCCGTGGTGGGCGAGCTGCCCCTTGACGATCGGCGCGCTCCAGGTGAACTCGCCCTCGAGGAGGTCGACGTAGCGCCCGTCGCAGGACAGCGCGTCGAGCTTGCCCTTGCTGAGGAAGAGCTCGGCGCCGTCGGGCAGCGCCTCGGCGGCCTCGGCGGTGGCCTCGGACAGCTGCTCGCGCAGCCGCGCGGCGAGGTCGGGGTCGACGGGCGGGCGGGGCGCGGTCCAGGCGAGCAACCCCTCCCGCACGCGCTGCTGGGCGGGGGTCAGGGCGCTCTCAGCCACGCCCGTCGTCCCCGCCGGCGACCTCCCCGGGGCCTGGGCGCTCGTCGCGCTCGACGCGGACGACCTCGACGTCGATCGCCCCACCGGAGGCGCCGGCCTGCCGCCGTCCAGCGGTCGGGCCGGCTCCCGTCGCGGTCTGGAAGCGGCGGGCCAGCAGCCGGCGCAGGCCCGCGCGGGTCGGCGCGAAGGCGAGCAGGAGCCCGACGCCGTCGGTGAGGAAGCCGGGGGTGACGAGCAGGGCGCCGGCCAGCAGGAGCATCGCGCCGTCGACGACCTCGTTGCCGGGCAGCCGCCCCTCGTCGATGGCCCGGCGGAAGCGCACCCAGGCCTTGAAGCCCTCGCGGCGCACGAGCGCGGCGCCGAGCAGCGAGATCGCGACGACGGCGAGCAGGGTCGCCGGCGCGCCGATGACGCCGCCGACCTCGATGAGCACCCATAGCTCGGCGAAGCCGACGAGGACGAAGAGGAGGAAGAGCAGGGGCATGGCGTCGCTCCGGTGCCGTGGCCCGGGCGCGCCGCCCGAGCCGCTGCCTCGCCCAGTGTAGGAGGCGCCTGCGACCGCGCCGGGGGTCGCCTCTGGCCGGCGTGTCGGCCCGGCCCGCCCCCGGGGGCTCAGGCGCTGCCCGCCGCGGGGCTCAGCCACCGCCCGCTGCGGGGCCCAGGCCCTGCCCGCTCAGCGCTCCGGCTTGGGGTTGGTCGGGGGCTTGTCGCGTACCGGCTCGGAGCCCTCCTCGTCGAGGACGCGCAGGCACAAGACGTCGAAGGCCTCGCCGTGGGCCACCCCGATGCGCGCGCCGTGCCGCGCGGTCCACTCCGAGACCCGGCTGGTGGGGTCCCAGCCGGCGAGTTGGGTCTCGTGGGCGCGCAGCGCGGCGATCTTGCGCTCGAAGGTCTCGGTGACGTCGACGACGACCTCCCCCTGCCCGAACGCCATGAGCCAGACCTCGGCGACGTCCCAGGGCTCGAGGCCCTCGTCGATGAGGGTGGGGTCCCACAGCCGCGTCGAGGCCGCCGGGTTGATGCAGTCGAGGACGACCTCGCCGACGGCCCGATGGTCGGGGTGGTTGACGACGCCGTCGCGGCGCCAGCGCACCTGCGGGTCGAAGGTGATGATCGCCTCGGGGCGGTGGCGGCGGATCTCCGCGGCGACCTGCCGGCGCAGGGCGATCGTCGGCTCGAGATAGCCGTCGTCGTAGCCGAGGAAGGTCACGTCGCTCACGCCGAGCGCGGCGCAGGCCGCGCGCTGCTCGGCCTCGCGCAGCACCCGCAGCCGCTCACGGGTCATCGCGGGGTCCGCCGAGCCCGAGGCGCCGTCGGTGACGACGAGGTAGCGCACGTCGGTGCCCATCGCGACCCACCGCGCGATCGTGCCGGCCGCGCCGAACTCCGCGTCGTCGGGGTGGGCGGCGACGACGAGCGCCCGCGAGAACGGGCGGCTCGGCTGCCAGGCGTCGGTCTCGGCCATCACGGGACTCCTCACGGGGTCGGGACCGGGTGCAGTCTCGCCCCGGAGGCACTGCGTCAACCACGCGGCCTCCGATGGGGCACCCCCTCCAGCCTGACCGCCCCCGCGCTCCCCTGCGCTCTCGCCCGCGCCTTGATCGCTGCGGGCGGGCACGCGGGGTGCTGGCAGGGGTGTGCGCCCCGGGGGGTGGCCGGGGCGCGGCGGGGGTGGGGGTGGAGCGGTTTTAGAGGTCGAGGGTGGGCTGCTCGGGCGCCGGTGGCGGGTCGTCGGGGGGTTCGGGGGGCGGTGGCCGCTCATCGTCGGGTGGCCGGCCCGGCGGCCTGCCGGGCGGGTCGCTGCCGGGCGGATCACCGCCGGATCGTGCCCCTCCGTTGCCCCCGCCGCCGCGGCGGTTGCGGCTTCGCGGGTTGGGGGGTTTGGTGAGCGTGTAGGGGCTGGGGTCGGCGTTGGTGCGCTCACCCGGTGGGGTGGGGG
>JAWOAS010000098.1:0-3693 GCA_046498405.1 Egibacteraceae bacterium | reverse complement strand
GATGACACTGCGCTACGTCGTCGATCCCCACGAGAGACGCGTCGTCGCCAGCAACCTGCACCACGACATGCTGCAGCATTTTGAATCGGAGGACGAGATCAACGTCGCCGAGGCGACGGTGACCTCCCCCTCCGATTCAAAATGCTGCAGGATGTCGTGGTGCAGGTTGCTGGCGACGACGCGTCTCTCGTGGGGGACGTCGTGGCCGCGCGCGGTCGGGTGGATGTCGGGCTCGGCGGCGCCGAGCAGCGTGAGGCTGCCGGCGCGCCCGGCGAAGTCCGCCGAGGGGTCGGCCACGGGCGCGCCGTGCTCGGAGGCGACCTCGCGGGCCGTGGCGGCCAGCGCCGCGGCGGCCTCGTCGGTGCGACGCTCGGCCTCCCCGCCCCCACCGACGCTGAACGGGTTGTACGGCGCGAGGACGACGACCTCGGCCGCACCGGCCGCCACCAGCGCCTCGAGGATCGTCGCGAGCCCGTCGCCGAGGCTCGCGCGGGTGCTGGCGAGCGCATCGTCGCAGGCGCTCGACGCGAGGTCGGCGGCGCACGGTCCGGCCTCGAGGAGGTCGAGCAGCTCGTTGCCACCGACGCTGACGACGACGAGGCCGACCTCGCCCGAGGCGAGGACGCCCCGGGCGGCCTCGAGCTGACCGTCGGCGACGACATCGGCGGCGGCGGCGCCCGGCTCGGCGAGGTTGCGGTAGCCGCGGGGCGCCCCGTCGAGCCGCTCGAGCGCGCCGTGCACCCGGCTCGTCGCGGCGTCGCGGTGGTCGGCCGCGCCGGTGCCGGCGGCGACGGAGTCCCCGAGCGCGAGCACGAGGCTGGGCCCCGGCGCATCGCGCACGTCCACCCTGCCCGGGCCGACGCGCTCGGGTGGGGCGGGCCGGCCCACCCCGCCGAAGACCTCGCGCAGCTGCGCCGCGACCCGCTCAGGATCCTCGGCGCGCCCGGCGATGACGAGGACGCCCTGCTCGGCGGTGACGTCGTCGACGGTCACGCCCTCGCGGGCGAGCCGCTCGCCGACCTCGCCGCTACCGGCGAGGAGGTCGCCGAGCGCGTCGTCGGCGACGCCGGGCAACGCGAGGCCGGAGAGCTCGCTCCGCGTGACCTCGAGGCTGAGGGCGCCGTCGGCGGCGCGAACCTCGATCGTCGCGGCGAGGCGCAGCGAGGCCCGGGCGGCGTCACCCTCGGCGTGCAGCAGCGCGGCCCCGGACCCGCCGTCGACGCGCACACTGGCCGTCTCGAGGGCGGCGGGGGTCCCGGCGAGTCCGGCCCGCAGCAGGCGGGCGAGCTCGGCCTCGGTGAGCTCGAGCCGGAACGCCTCGTCCTGGCCGAGCTCCCCCGCGAGGCTCTCCGCCCGCGCCTGGTCGAGCAGGGGATCGACGGTGGTCGGATTCGTCGTGGGCTGCAGGAGCCACCAGGCTCCGGCAAGGCCGCCGCCGAGCAGGAGGAGGAGCACGAGCGCGGCGAGCCCGCGGCGGCGCCTGCCGGTGTCGGCGTCGGTCATGGCCCAAGGATGCCGCGCCGACGGGCCCCCGGTGCCGCGGGCGGTTTGGTCTGGCCTGCCCGAAGGGGATCGTGGCCGCCACCCGCCGCGACGACCCCCGAGGAGCCCCCGTGAAGGTCGCCTACGTCTTCTCCACCTCCGGCCACACCGCGAGCTACAAGCTCGGCAGGATGATCCTGCCCCAGCTCGAGGCCGGCGCGCACGGCGCCGAGGTCGTGGGGATGATGTTCTTCGACGACAACACCTACGTCCTGCGCTCGGGCGATCCGATAGGCGAGCGCCTCGCCAGGGTCGCCGCCGAGCAGGGCATCCTCCTCATGATGTGCGACTCCTGCGCCCTCGAGCGCGGGCTGGCCACCGGCGAGCCCCACCCGGGCACCGCCGAGGTCGTCGGCGCCGTTGACGGCGCCCAGGCCGGCTGCTTCCCCGACCTCTACGCGGCCCTGGCCGGCAACCCGCCCGACCACATCATCACCCTCTAGCGGCCGGTCCACGGCGACGGCTCGCCGGTCACCCGGCGGCACGGCCGGCGGCGACGGGCTCGGCGGCCTCGCCGGCGTGCGCGTCACGGCGGCGGTCCGCGGCGGTCCGGGCGATGAGGATGGGGTAGCCGATCGCGACGACGGCGGTGAAGAGGAACCACTGGATGGCGTAGGAGAGGTGGTTGCCCTCGTCGAACTCCGGCCGCGGGTTGGGCGCCGGCCCGGAGGGCGCGGGGTCGGCGTCCTCGAGCTGCAGGTGCAGCGGCAGGAGGTCGACGCCGACGCGCTCGCCGACGACGGCGGGGTCCTTCGCGCCGACGAACGCACCGTCGCCGCTCGGGCCCTCCTGCGGCGGCATGAGCAGCCCGGCGACGCGGACGGTGCCCTCGGGTGGCGCGACGGTCTCCTCGGGCACCCCGTCGCGGTCGAAGGGCACCCATCCGCGGTCGACGAGCAGCAGACCGGCGTCGGTCTCGAGCGGGGTGAGGACGTCGTGGCCCGGCCGTCCGTCACGGGAGCGCGGGGTGCTGAGGATCTGATGGTCGGCGTCGTAGACGCCCTCGGCGGTCACCGGCGTGTAGGGCTGCCCGCCGCCGGCGAAGGCCTCGGCCACGTCCCGGGGCGGCTCGTCGAGCTGGCTGGCGAGCGCGGCGTTCTGCTCGCGCGCCTCGTCGAGGCGGGACAGCTGCCAGAAGCCGGCGGCGACGAAGACGACGAGCACCGTCGCGACGAGGACGTGGCCGAACAGCCACTTCGGCGTCCACAGGAAGTCGTACATCGCCGGCCATGGTGCCCCCGCCGCGCTGACGGGGCAGCCGGCCAGCCTCAGGCCGGCTCGAGCGCGCGGTCGACCGCCCGCGGCAGCAGCCACGCACCGAGCGCGGTGAGCCGACCCTCGAGGTCGGTGACCCCGCAGGCGGTGAGCACCGGCTCGACGAGGGCGAAGCCGGCGGCGAGGACCTCCCGGTCGTCCTCGCCCGCCTCGCCGACGAGCCCCGCGAGCGCCTCGGGGTGGGCGGGCGCGCCGGCGCCGGCCTGCCACAGCGCGACGGCGACGGCGGCCCAGTCGTGCGGCTCGATGGCCAGCAACAGCGCCTCGTCCTCGTCGTCGAGGCCGGTGGGCTCGCTCGGGGCGACGACGGCCTCGAGCAGGGCAAGCAGGAGGTCGGCGTCGTCCTCGGGCAGCGTCCCCCCAGCGGCGCGGGCGACCCAGTCGAGCGGCCACTCCCCCCGGACGGCGCTCTCACGGGCACCGGCGGCGGCGGCACCGAGGCCGGCGGGGGCCGGACCACCGAGCTCGCCGACCCCGGCGCGCAGGCGCTCGCGGGCCTCGCGCTCGAGCGCGGCAAGCGCCGCCGCGAGCTCGTCGTCAGCGGCGTCGTCGACGAGGTCGCCGTTAGAGGCGTCCTCGACGAGGTCGTCGCCGACGGCGGCGAGGGCTGCGGGCTCGGTCCGCGGCGGGTCGCCACGATCCTGCGGGTCGCCTGGGGAGGTCATGCGCGCAAGCATCGCGCACGAGCCGGGGGCCTGCTGAACGCAGCCCGGTAGACCTCAAACAATGCCCCCGGTTCTCCGGGACCTGGCAGATTGGAGACACCACCATGGCAGTTCAGCAAGGCCGTACCACTCCGTCGAAGCGCGGCATGCGCCGCGCGCACGACGCCCTCAGGGGCGCCACGCTCTCGATCGAACCCACCACGGGTGAAGT
>JAWOAS010000139.1:0-8567 GCA_046498405.1 Egibacteraceae bacterium | reverse complement strand
GGTGCTCGTCCACCGCTTCGCCCGCGAGCGCCTCACCGCGCGGGCCCAGGCCGAGGGGGCCCTGGCCAAGGAGGTCCCCGAGGTCCTCCTCGTCTGCACCCACAACGCCGGGCGCAGCCAGCTCGCCGCGGCGCTCCTCGAGCACCGCGGCGGCGGCCGCGTCGGGGTGCGCTCGGCGGGCACCGCGCCGGCCGAGGCGCTCAACCCCCACGTCGCGACGGTGCTCGCCGAGCTCGGCGTCGACGCCGGTGGGGCCTACCCCAAGCCGTTGACCGACGAGGTCGTCCGCGCCGCCGACGTCGTCGTGACGATGGGCTGCGGCGACGCCTGCCCGGTCTACCCCGGCATCCGCTACCGCGACTGGGAGCTCGCCGACCCCGCCGGGCGCGACCTCGAGGAGGTGCGTAGGATCCGCGACGACATCGACCTGCTCGTCTGCGACCTCCTCGACGAGCTCGCCGTCCCCGCCGCCAAGGAGCAGCACTGATGGCCGACGTCCTCTTCGTCTGCGTGCACAACGCGGGGCGCTCCCGCATGGCCGAGGCGCTCTTCGCCCGCGCCGCCGACGGGCGCTACACGACGGCGAGCGCGGGCACCGAGCCCGCCGAGCGGCCCCACCCCGAGGTCGTCGCCGCGCTCGCCGAGATCGGCATCGACCTCCCCGAGACGCCCGGGCGCATGCTCACCCCGGAGCTCGCCGACGAGGCCCGCAAGCTCATCTCGATGGGCTGCGACGTCGAGGAGGCCTGCCCGGCGACGCAGACGCCCATGGACGACTGGGCGCTCGAGGACCCCAAGGGCAAGCCGATGGAGCGGGTCCGCGAGATCCGCGACGACATCGCCGGCCGCGTCGACGACCTCCTCGCCGAGCTCGACGCGGCGCGCTGAGGCCGCTCCGGCACGTCGAGGCCGGCGCGGCGCGCTGAGCCCGACCCGGCCTCCGACCACACCAGGGCGCGCCCGGCGGCTGCGGGGCAGGGCCCGACGCGGGCTCAGCCTGTCCGGTCGGGGACGACGAGCGTGGCCTGCTCGCCGAGGTCGACGGCATGGTCGCCGAAGCGCTCGAGGCAGCGCGCGACGATCGTCATCCGCAGCGCCCAGCCCAGACGCTCGCCGCCGCGGGTGAGCAGGAGCGCGAAGACGCCATCCTGGAGGCGGTCGAGGGGATCGTCGAGCTCGTGGAGCTCGCGGCCGGCCGCGGCGTCGCGCCGGGCCAGCGCCTCGAGCCCGAGGGCGGCGGTGTGCCTCGCACGTCGAGCCATCTCCTCGAGCTGGGTGACGACCTCCTCGTCGCGCTCGGTGTGGTCGACCTGTTCGGCGGTGATCGCGACCTTGAGGGCGAGGCCGGCCATGCGCTCGACGTGCTGCGCGGCGGTCAGCAGCGCGTGGACGAGCCGCAGCTCCGAGGCCACCGGCGCCTGGCGGACGAGGACGAGCAGCCCACGCTCGCGCAACCGCTCGAGCTCATCGTCGATCGCGCGCTGACCCGTGCGCACCGCGTCGGCCGATCGGCCGTCGCGCAGCCCCGCGACCGCGGCGTCGAGGAGGTCGCTCGTGCGCGAGCCCGCGCGCAGCAGGACGTCCTCGAGCGCGGCGAGCTCGGCGCGGTAGGCCTTGCGCAGCTCCTCCATCGACCGTCGCCTCCCTCGGTCGCGGCTCCGTCGCCGGTGGGCGGTCGCCCTTCCACGGGTGCAGTGACGTCGTCAGCGGCATACTACGGACAGCGGCGCGGCGACGGCACGGGGAACGCATGGTGAACGGGCGATGAAGACCGACGGGCGACGGCCTGCGCGGCGCCTCGGGGCGGCCGAGCCCCCCTACACTGCACGGGACATGCCGAAGATCCTCGTCGTTGAGGACGAGCCCTCGCTCGTCGAGGCCCTCGAGTTCGGGCTCGCTGCCGACGGCTTCGAGGCCGTCAGCGCCACCGACGGGGCCGAGGCCCTCGCCGCGTTCGACCGCGAGCGACCCGACCTCGTCCTCCTCGACGTCATGCTGCCCGGCATGGCCGGCACCGAGGTGTGCAAGCACCTCCGGGCGCGCAGCGCGGTGCCGATCATCATGCTCACCGCCCGCGACAGCGAGGTCGACAAGGTCGTCGGCCTCGAGCTCGGCGCCGACGACTACGTCACGAAGCCCTTCAGCATGCGCGAGCTCGCGGCCCGCGTGCGGGCGGTGCTGCGCCGCGGCGGCGAGTGGGACGTGCCCGAGCTCGGCGCCCCCCTCGAGGCCTCGGGCGTGCGCATCGACCCGGAGCGCTACGAGGTCATCGCCCGCGGCGAGCCGGTCGAGCTGCCCCCCAAGGAGTTCGCCCTCCTCGAGCTGCTCGTGCGCAACGCCGGGCGGGTGCTGACCCGGGAGGTCCTCATCGACCGGATCTGGGGCGCCGACTACGTCGGCGACACCAAGACCCTCGACGTCCACATCAAGCGCCTGCGCGGCCGGCTCGAGCGCGACCCGCACGACCCGGCTCTCATCGTCACCGTGCGGGGCGTCGGCTACAAGCTCGTCGACGGCTGAGCGACGCGCCGTGTCGCGTCCCTGGCTGCTCGGCCTGCCCGTCCTCGCCGCGGCGATCGCGCTGGCCGCGCGGGCGACGCCGGCCTCAGCGGTCACCGTCACCACGGTCGCCGCGGTCGTCGGGCTGCTCACCGCCCTCGGGCTCGACCGGGCCGTCGCCGCCCGCGCCGAGCGGGCCGCCGAGCGGTTGCACGAGCGCGTGGGCCCCGCGCGGCCGTCGGCGTCAGCCGCGCGCGGCTGGGAGGCGCTCGCGGTGTCGATCGACGCGGCGGCGGCGGCCACGCGCGAGCGCGTCGACGAGCTCGCCGCCGAGCGCGCGAAGGTCCTCGGCCTGCTCGAGCGGCTCGCTCCGGCGATCCTCCTCTTCGACGCCGGTGGCCTGGCCTACGCCAACCGCAGCGCGCGCGACCTCTTCGCCCTCGACGACGCATCGGTGCGCACCCCGATGCAGGTCCTCGGCGACGCCGACCTCGCCGACGCCGTCGAGCGCACGCGGCGCCACGGCGGCGAGGTCGGCGTGGCCACGACCCGCGGGGACCGCATCCTCGAGGCGCGGCTGTCCCGCGGGGCCGGGGGCGACGTGGCCCTCGTCGTCGACGACGTCAGCGGCACGCGCCGTCTCGAGTCGATGCGCCGGGACTTCGTCACCAACGCCAGCCACGAGCTCAAGACGCCGGTGGCCGGCATCCAGGCGCTGTCCGACTCGCTCGCGCTCGCGCTGCGCAGCGACCCGGCGCGGGCCGAGCGCATGGTCGGTCGCCTCGAGCACGAGGCCGCTCGCCTCGCCCGCCTCGTGCGCGACCTCCTCGACCTCGCCCGTCTCGAGGAGGCCGGCAGCGACCGCCGCCGCACCGCGGTCGACCTCCCCGAGGTCGTGCGCGGCCAGGCCGAACGCGTCGCGGCGGTCGCCGAGGAGCGCGGGGTCACGGTGCGCCTCGACCTGCCCGCCGAGGCTTCGGTGCGGGCGGTGCCCGAGGACGTCCGGCTCATCGTCGACAACCTCCTCGAGAACGCCGTGCGCTACAACCGCGCCGACGGGCGCGTCGACGTGCGCGTGCGCGTCGCCGAGGACGCCGTCGAGCTCCTCGTCGCCGACACCGGCATCGGCATCCCCGAGGCCGACCGCGACCGCATCTTCGAGCGCTTCTACCGCATCGACAAGGGCCGCAGCCGCGCGGCCGGCGGCACCGGCCTCGGGCTCTCGCTCGTGCGCAACGCCGTGCAGCGCCTCGGCGGGCGGCTCACCCTCGACAGCGAGCTCGGGCAGGGCTCGACGTTCCGCGTGCAGCTGCCGCGTGGCGTCGCGTCGACCCGCGACGGCGCCGCGAGCCGCTAGGCTGCACGATCATGCCGAAGATCAT
This sequence comes from Egibacteraceae bacterium, assembly GCA_046498405.1. GTDB lineage: Bacteria > Actinomycetota > Nitriliruptoria > Euzebyales > Egibacteraceae > T1Sed10-49. Next base: position 4,686 of record JAWOAS010000139.1, on the reverse strand, counting down.
CCGCACGAAGCTACCGGGCGTCGGCGTGCGCCATGAGATCACGACCCGGGGCGGCAGCCAGCTCGGGGTGCTCACGCACCGCAACGGCGACCGCGAGCTCCTCTTCTACGAACCGAGCGACCCCGACACCTGCCGCGACGCGGTGCGCCTCGAGGAGGAGGAGGCCCATATCCTCGGTGAGCTGCTCGGGGCCACCGAGGTCGTCGACTCCGTCGAGGAGACGACCCAGGACATCGAGGGGCTCACCCTCGACTGGGCGCAGGTGCCCGTCGACGCTCCCGCGGTGGGGCGGACGATCGGGGAGATCGAGCTGCGCACGCGCACCGGCGTGTCGATCATCGCCGTCCTGCGCGGCGAGGAGACGATCCCGGCGCCGACGCCGGAGCACCGCATCGCCGCCGAGGAGACGCTCGTGCTCGTCGGCACGGCCGAGGGGGTCGCCGCCGCGGAGCGGCTCATGCTCACCGGATGAGCGACGTCGTGGCCTCGCCGGTCCTCGCGGCGGTCGACGAGTCCATGGCCCTGGTCTTCGTCGAGCTCGGCGCCGTCGTCCTCGCCCTCGCGCTGCTCGGCCGGCTCGCCTCCAACCTCGGCTTCTCGCCGATCCCCCTCTACCTCCTCGTCGGCCTCCTGCTCGGCGACGAGGGGATCGTGCCGCTGCGCTTCTCCGGCGACTTCGTCGAGATCGGCGCGCAGGTCGGCGTCCTGCTCCTGCTCTTCATGCTCGGGCTCGAGTACACCGGCGACGAGCTGCGCGAGACGCTCTCGAGCGGGCTGCCCTCGGGGCTCGTCGACCTCGTCCTCAACGCCACCCCGGGGTTCCTCTTCGGCCTTGCCCTGGGCTGGAGTCCCGCCGCGTCGTTCGTCCTCGCCGGGGTCACCTACATCTCCTCCTCAGGGGTCATCGCCAAGCTCCTCAGCGACCTCGACCGGGTCGCCAACCGGGAGACGCCGGCGATCCTCACCGTCCTCGTCCTCGAGGACCTCGCGATGGCGGTGTACCTGCCGATCCTCGGCATCCTCCTCATCGGCACGAGCCTCCTCGCCGGCGTGGCCTCCCTGGCCGTGGCGGTGGCCACGGTCGTGGCCGTGCTCTGGCTCGCCCTGCGCTTCGGGGACCAGGCCAGCGAGATCATCGAGAGCCGCTCCGACGAGATCGTCGTGCTCACGATCTTCGGGACGGTCCTGCTCGTCGGCGGCCTCGCCGAGCAGGTGGAGGTCAGCGCCGCCGTCGGCGCCTTCCTCGTCGGCGTCGCGCTGTCGGGGCGGGTCGCCGAGCAGGCCCAACGCCTCCTCGAGCCGGTGCGCGACCTCTTCGCCGCGGTGTTCTTCCTCTACTTCGGGCTGCAGATCAACCCCGCCGAGGTCCCCGCGGTCGCGGCCGCCGCGGTCGCCCTCGGTGTCCTCACCACCCTCACCAAGGGGGTGACGGGCTGGTGGGCCGCGGCCCGGCTCGGCGTCTCCAGTCGGGGCCGCATGCGGGCGGCGACCGGGCTCGTCGCCCGCGGGGAGTTCTCGATCGTCATCGCCGGCCTCGGCGTGGCCGCCGGCGTCGAGCCGGCGCTCGGCCCGCTGGCCGCCGCCTACGTCCTCTTCATGGCCGTCTTCGGCACGATCCTCGCCCGCTTTGCCGAGCCCCTCCACGACCGGCTGCCCGCCCGGCTGCGCAGCGCTGGGCCCCCGCGGGCGGGCCCGGCCGCGGGCGAGGCGCCGGCGGGAGGCTAGGTCGCGGGGCCCTGGCCGCCGGCTGGGCGCGACGCGGGCCTCTAGGCTACGCCCCGATGTCTCGATCACCTCGGCCGCTCGACCGCCGGAGCGGCAAGACGCTGCGCGCCCCGGTCATCCTCGAGCGCCTGCTCGCCGCCTACGACGGCGGCGTCGTCGAGCTCGACTGGTCGACGCCCTTCGAGCTCCTCGTCGCCACGATCCTCTCGGCGCAGTCGACCGACCGGAAGGTCAACGAGCTCACCCCGGCGCTCTTCGCGCGCTACCCCGACCCCGCGGCGATCGTCGCCGCCGACCCCGCCGACCTCGAGGCGCAGATCTACCAGACCGGCTTCTACCGCCAGAAGGCGAAGTCGTTGCAGGCGATGAGCGCCGCGCTCCTCGAGCGCCACGACGGTCGGGTGCCGCGCTCGATGGCCGAGCTCGTCGCCCTGCCGGGCGTCGCGCGCAAGACCGCCAACGTCGTGCTCTCGGCGGTCGACCCCGAGGCCCACACCGCCGATCCCGAGGCCGGCATCGCCGTCGACACCCACGTCGGCCGGCTCGCGCGCCGCTTCGGGTTCACCCGCGAGACCGACGCGGTCAAGGTCGAGCGCGACCTCATGCGCCTGCTGCCCAAGGAGCACTGGTCCTCGGCGAGCCTCTGCATCATCCTCCACGGCCGGCGCGTGTGCGACGCTCGCCGGCCACGCTGCGGCGACTGCGTCGTCGAGGACCTCTGCCCCTCGTCGCTGCTGGCCGGGTGTCGTGACAAGGCCGGGCAGGCCACCGGCCTGGGCTGAGCACGGCGCCCGCTAGCGTGCCCGGCGCCGCCGCCAGGCCTGCCAGCGCTCGGCGGCGACGAGGGCGAGGGCCAGCGCGCCGAGCAGCGCCGCGACGCGCTCGCGGTCGGGCAGCCGCACCTCGACGAGGGGCTGGCCGGTGGCCACGACCTCCCCGCGCTCGGCGCGGATGACCGCGACCTCGCCGCTGGCGGCGTCGACGCGGTGGAAGCGCCCCTCGACGGCGAGGCGGTCCCCGCGCTGCCGTGGGCCGCCGACCGCGGCGATCTCTGCGGCCAGGGCCGGCGGCACGAGCACCCCGACCCCGGAGTTGGCGCCCCGGTACTCCCGGTGGGCGGGCAGCGGGCCGGCGGCCCCGGCGTAGACGTCGTCGTTGACCTGCGCCCACGCCCCGTCGGCGCGCTCGAGCACCCCGCCGACCACCTCGCCCTCGTAGGCCACGAGCCGGCCGTCCCAAGCCTGCGGGCAGTCGTAGAGCTCGGTCGAGGTCACCGCGACTGGCTCGGGTCGAGGGGTCAGCGCGGGGCCGTCCCGTCCGCCGTCGCCCCCGGGCGTCGGCTCGGGGCAGGCCACCTCGGTACGGGGGTCGGCGGCGGGGTCCCCGGGCCGCTCGGCGACGACCGGCCCGCCGCTCGGCAGCGGGTGGCGCAGCGTCTCGGCGAGGCCCACGATCCCCGTGAGCGCGACGAGCGCGACCGCCGCGCCGGCGAGGATCCGCCAGCGGCGCACCGGGCGTCGACGGCTCATACCCGCCCCCGCAGCGACGCCGCGACGTAGCCCGCGAGCGCGAAGACCGCGACGAACTCGAGGCGGCCGAGGAGCATCTGCAGGAGGTAGAAGGCCTTGAGCGGCCACTCGAGGTCGGGGCGGACGACGCCGACCGACAACCCGCCGGTGGCCCCCGCGGCGGTGGACTCGAAGAGTGCGAGGCGTGGGTCGTAGCCGTAGAGGAGCCCGAGCAGGCCGCCGGCGAGGTAGAGGACGAGGAAGAGGACGAACAGCGTCATCGCCGCCTTGACCTGGCCCTCGCGCAGGATCTGCCGGCCACCGGCGTGGTAGGTCTCGACGAGCACGGCGTCCTCGGGGCTCAGCGCGCGCCGGATGTTGGCGAGGATGCCGCGCACGAGCAGGCCGACGCGGAGCGCCTTGATGCCGCCGGCCGTCGATCCGGCCATGCCGCCGAGCGCCATCGCCGTGACGATCATCGCCGGGGCGAGCACGCCCCAGTCGCTGACGAGGAGCGCGCCCGGCACCGTCGACAGCCCCGTCGTCGTGTGCGCCGACAGCGTCTGGAAGAACCCGTGGCGCAGGAGGTCGGCGCCGTCGGTGAAGGTCCCGGCCCGCACGAGCCCGATCGACAGGAGCGTCATGATCGCGAGCAGGGAGATCGCCAGCGTCCGCGTCTCGAGGCTGCGGGTCAGCTCGCGGCGCCGTCCCTGCCAGAGTTGGTAGTGGATCGCGAAACTGAACGCCCCGGCGACCATGACGAGGATGAGCACCGCCTCGACGAGCGCCGAGCGGTAGAAGCCCGCACTGGCCGACATCGGCGCGAACCCGGCGGTGTCGAAGGCGCTGGCGAAGAGCGTGAACGCGTGGAAGAGCGCCGGGGCGGGGTCGAGGCCCGCCCGGATCGTCGCCAGCCACAGCAGCGGCAGCCCGATCGCGGCGTAGGCGACGAGCACCCGCAGGATGAAGGCGGTGGAGCTCACGACGTTGGGCAGGATGCGGTCCTTGCCGTCCCCGCCGCCCGACAGCGCGCTCGTCGTCCCGCTGATGCTCGAGAAGATCGTGAGGACGACGACGACGATGGCCTGCCCGCCGAGGGCGTGGAGGAGGTGGCGCCAGACGTTGACGCTGCGGGCCATGTGGTCGAGGTCGTTGGCGAGGGTCAGCCCGACCGTCGCGAAGCCGCTCACGCCCTCGAAGTAGGCGTCGAGGTAGCTCGCGTAGTGCCCGCTGAGCAGCAGCGGCACCGCGGCGAAGACCGGGACGACGGTCCAGACGAGCCCGACGGTGGCCAGGCCCTGCGCGCCGGTCAGCGTGGCGCGCGTCCGCAGCGTCATGCGGGCGAGCGCGCCGACGCCGACGGTCAGCGAGGCGCCGATGACGAAGGCCAGGGCCTCGTTGCGCTCGCCGAGTGCCAGCGCGACGGCCAGGGGGACGAGCATCGCCACGCCGA
>JAWOAS010000093.1:0-16890 GCA_046498405.1 Egibacteraceae bacterium | reverse complement strand
CGACGCCTGGAACTCGAAGCGTTCGCCGGCCTGCCGGTCGAACTGCCAGACGACGTCCTGACCCGGTGCGACCGTCGTCAGCCCCGACTCGGTCTGCGGATGCCCGAGGTCGGAGGTGATGAGGATGTCATCGGGCGTGTCGTAGCCGCGCAGCTCGAGGTCGGTGAAGAACCGTTCGCCGCTGGTGGTCGCCACGAACGTGTAGGTTCCACTCTGGTCGGCGGTGAACACAGGCGTGCCGTCGTACCGGCCGTCGTCCACCAGCTGCCCGGCGGGGTCGTACAGCTCCCACGTCACATGCGCGCTCCCGGAGAAGTTCGACGCCTGGAACTCGAAGCGTTCGCCGGCCTGCCGGTCGAACTGCCAGACGACGTCCTGACCCGGTGCGACCGTCGTCAGCCCCGACTCGGTCTGCGGATGCCCGAGGTCGGAGGTGATGAGGATGGGGGCGACGAGCTCCGCGGGGTCGCACACGCCATCCTCAGCGTCGGTGACCTGCCCGCGGGCGACCTTGCCGTCGGAGGCGGTCGTGGCGGTGACACACTGGTCGAAGTCGGTCATCGCTGTCAGCTGCGCCCGGTCGTCACTCCACACGTCGACCGCCACCTGGTTCGGGTCGGACACGACGTCGTCCTCGCCTCCGTAGACGATGAGGTCTTGGCCGCCGCCTGGGGCGAACCACGAGTCGACGTCGGCGCCGAGGAAGCCGGCCCGTTCGGCCTGAGCCGTCATGCCCGCCTGCCGGCCCACGCTCTCGAGGCTGGCGAACGCCGTGTCGGCGGCTGCGCGGGCTTGCAGCCGCCCGGCGCCGACCACCGCCACCGAAGCCACCACCCCGATGATCACGAGGACGGCGAGCAACTCCACGAGCGTGAGCGCCCGCGGGGACAGCAGACGGCGCGGCAAGGTCTTGACGTGCATGAGCACGACGGTCCGAGCAGGTCAGCTGGCAGGCAAGGAGCCGGGGGTTTCTCACGAGAAATCTCCGCCTCCACCGTCCGGCGGCCGGCCTGGACGGCCCTTGAGCAAACCGGACATACCACTGTGGTTGGCTCGCCGCTAACCTGTGGTTGACCCCCACCCGGTGGCCGCAACACCGCGCAGCGGCGGGGCCTCCCGGATTCTGTCGACACCCCACGCAGGGGTCCGCACAGAATGTCGGCGTGTTGCTGACAGCATGCGGCGGAACCCGCCGGGTCCGGTGATGGTTGGGTGCAGAGACGACAACGCCGCCCCGCCCGGGGCGGCGTTTCGTCGTGTCTGGGGGTCTCACAGGGCGGCCGGCGGCGCCGACGCGGTCGGTCATCGGTGGCGTTCCCTCGGCCTCGCGAGCCAGCCGTCTGCGCCCGCCGCTGCGGCGCGCGTGGCTGGCCGTCAGTGCCGTCGGGCGCCCCGCCGGGCCTTCATCGTCGCGTCGGCCTCGTCGACGAGCTCGCCCACCGACCGGCTCGAGCCCGGCGCGCGGACCGCCCAGCCGACGCTGAGGCGCGGCAGGGTCGCGTCTGCGGGGCCGAGCCGGCACTGCAGGCTCGTGGCGACCGCCTCGGCCTCGGCCGCGCCCGTGCCGTCGAGGAGCGCGCAGAACTCGTCGCCGCCCCACCGCCCGAGCTGGTCCTCGGCGCGCAGCCGCGTGCGCAGGGCCTCGGCGATGGCGACGAGCGCGGCGTCACCGGCTGCGTGGCCGTCGCGGTCGTTGATCGCCTTGAAGCCGTCGACATCGCAGAACAGCGCCGCGACCTCCCGACCGTGCCGGTCGGCGGCGGCGAGGATCCCCTCGCTGCGCTCGAGGAGCCCCCGTCGGTTGAGCAGGCCGGTCAGCGGATCGCGCAGCGCCGAGCGCGGTTGGCCGACGAGGCGGGCCAGGGCGTGGTTGACCTCGACCATCGTCGTGTCCTCGGTGAGCAGCGCCGCGCCGATGGGCGCGTCGAGGAACGCACGGCGGAAGCGCCGGCGCTGCTGGCACTCGGCGCGCTCGGCCTCGCGCTGGGCGGTGAGGTCGATGACGAGGCTGCGGCTCTCCACGCCGCGTCCCGCGTCGTCGGCCAGGGCGTGCACCCACAGCTGGCCCCACACGATCCGCCCGTCGTCGGCTCGGTAGGCGACGACCTCACCGTCGATCGGCGCGCCAGCGAGGAACCGTCGCCGCAGCTCGCGCGCGCGGGCCCGGCCGCCGGGGACGTCGGCGTAGAGGTCGAGGACGTGCCGGCCGACGAGGGCCTCGGGCGGGACTCCCTCCACGACGCGACCCTCCCACCACGGCGGCGACCGCTCGTCCCTCCCCCGGCTCCGCGGCACGTTCCGCCGCACACGACGACCCTGCGTCACGCTAGCGGCACATCGGGTGGCTCCCTAGGGCCGAAGGTCCTGCGTCGTTCGTCCGTCCCCGGCATCCCGCCGGGCGGGCCCTTGCCGCCGGTCGCGGCCGGCCCGTGGCGGTGGCCTCGCTTGACCTCGCCCGGCCGGCCACCGAGGATCGGCGCTCCACGGCGGTGCGGTCCGGCGTCAGGGAGCGATGGTGAGCGGGGCGAGGCGACGAGCAGCACCGCCGCCGCGCCGGCGGGACGCGATGGCCGACGCCGCGCAGCGCACCGCGGGCCTGTCCTCGAGCGTGTCGACCCGTCTGATGGTCGTCCTCGTCATCGTCCTCCTCGTCGCCTCCTGGTTGGTGAGCTGGCTGCTCGGCGGCGCGGGGCGCGTCGTCCCGCACTGGTACTACTTCCCGATCCTGCTCACCGCGCTGCGCTTCGGCCACGGCGGGGCGCTCGTCGTCGCCCTCGTCTCCGGCCTGCTCGCCGGGCCGCTGACCCCGCAGCTCGTCGGCGAGGGGCTCGCGCAGAGCGCCTCGGAGTGGCTCACGCGCACGGGCTTCTTCGTCGCCGTCGGGCAGGTCGCCGCGGTGCTCACCAAGCCCGCGCTGCCGTGGCTGACGCAGGAGGCGCGTCGGCGACGCCTCGAGCGGGCGATCCGGGAGGCGCTCGCCGCCGACGAGCTCGAGGTGTGGTTCCAGCCGGTGCTGCGCGCCGGGGACGGGGCCATCGTCGGGGCCGAGGCGCTGCTGCGCTGGCGGCACCCGGACCGCGGCACGCTGACCGCGGGGGCGTTCATCGCCGAGCTCGAGCGGACCGCGGCGATCCACGACGTTGGCGACTGGGTCCTGCGCCGAGCCTGCGAGCGCGCTGCGGCGTGGCCCGACGAGGACCTGTGGGTCGCCGTCAACGTCTCGGCGGTCGAGCTCGACAGCGCGGCGCTGCCCGGCCGGATCACGCGGGCGCTCGTGGCGTCGGGCCTGCCCGCCTCGCGGCTGTGCCTCGAGGTCACCGAGACGACGCTCGTCGAGGAGCTCGACGGCTCGATCGCCCGGCTCGAGGAGCTCCAGCGCATGGGCGTGCGCATCGCGATCGACGACTTCGGCACCGGCTACTCCTCCCTGGCCTACGTCCACCGGCTGCCGGCTGACATCCTCAAGATCGACCGCAGCTTCACCGCGAGGCTCGGCGAGCAGGAGCAGAGCGAGGCGGTCATCGGCGGGGTCGTCATCCTCGCGCGCACCCTCGGCCTCGAGACCGTCGCCGAGGGGGTCGAGCGGGCTGAGCAGGTGCCGCGGCTGCACGACCTCGGCTGCGACATGACCCAGGGCTACCATCACCACCATCCGATGTCGGGTGAGGAGCTCGCTGCCCTCCTCGACGACGAGGCGATCGGCAGCGGGTGCAGCGAGGAGGACGCTGAGCGTCGTCACGGGCGCTGAGCGCGGGTCGGGCGCAGCGGCGGCGCTCCCGCTGGCCGGGCGTCGAGGACGAGGAGGCGGTCCCATGGGGCAGGCAGGGCAGGGTCACGGCAAGAGCGGATGGCGGGGTCGGCTCACGGCGCGGCGCGTCCTCGCGCTCGTCCTCATCCTCATCGTGGTTGGCTTCATCCTGCAGAACCGTGAGGAGGTCTCCCTGCAGATCCTCCTCTTCACGATCTCCTCGCCGCTGTGGGCGGTGAGCGCGTCGCTCGTCGTGCTCGGCATCCTCCTCGGCTGGCTGCTCCTCGCCGGACGCGGCACGGGCCGGGACTGAGCCGCCCGGCCGAGGGCGCTCAGCCCTCGACGGCGGCGGCCGGCGACGGGCAGGAGCACACGAGGTTGCGGTCGCCGTAGGCGTTGTCGATGCGGGCCACCGGCGGCCAGTACTTGTCGGCGGGGTCGACGCCGGCGGGGTAGGCCGCGTCGGCGCGCGCGTAGGGCCGGTCCCAGGGCTCGGCGAGGAGGTCGGCGGCCGGGTGCGGGGCGCGCCGCAGCGGGCTGTCGGCGAGGGCGATCCGCCCGTCGGCGACCTCGCCGATCTCCTCGCGGATGGCCAGCAGCGCGTCGCAGAAGCGGTCGAGCTCGGCCTTGGACTCCGACTCGGTCGGCTCGACCATGAGCGTGCCGGGCACCGGGAACGACATCGTCGGCGCGTGGAAGCCGAAGTCGATGAGGCGCTTGGCGACGTCCTCGGCGGTCACCCCGCACGCCTCGGTGATCGGGCGCAGGTCGAGGATGCACTCGTGGGCGACGAACCCGCCCGGCCCCCGGTAGAGCACGGGGTAGGCGTGGTCGAGGCGGTCGGCGACGTAGTTGGCCGCGAGGATCGCCGTCTGCGTCGCCGTGCGCAGCCCGTCGGGTCCGGTCATCGCGAGGTAGGCCCAGGCGATCGGCAGGATCCCCGCCGAGCCCCACGGCGCCGAGGCCACCGGCCCGAGGCCCGAACCGCGCTCGGCGTCGCCGGTGGCGCGCGAGGGCAGGAACGGCGCGAGGTGGGCGCGCACCCCGACGGGTCCGACCCCGGGGCCACCGCCGCCGTGGGGGATCGCGAAGGTCTTGTGGAGGTTGAGGTGGCTGACGTCGGCGCCGAGGCGCCCGGGCCGGGTGACCCCGACGAGGGCGTTGAGGTTGGCCCCGTCGAGGTAGACCTGCCCGCCGGCGCCGTGGACGAGGTCGCAGACCTCGACGACGCCGGGCTCGAAGACGCCGTGGGTCGAGGGGTAGGTGAGCATGATCGCCGCGAGGCGCTCGCCGTGCTCGACGAGGCGCTCGCGCAGGTGCGCGAGGCTGACGTCGCCCCGCTCGTCGCAGTCGACGAGCACGACGCGCAGGCCCGCCAGCGCCGCCGAGGCCGCGTTCGTGCCGTGCGCCGAGGCCGGCACGAGGCAGACGTCGCGGTGGCCCTGGCCGCAGGCCTCGAGGTAGCGCCGGATCGCCAGTAGCCCTGACAGCTCGCCCTGGCTGCCGGCGTTGGGCTGCAGCGAGACCGCGTCGTAGCCGGTGATCTCGGCGAGCCACGCCTCGAGGTCGCCGATGAGGCGCTGGTAGCCGGCGGCCTCGGCGAGGGAGGCGTAGGGGTGGAGGTCGGCGAAGCCCCGCCAGGAGATCGGCTCGAGCGCCGTGGTGGGGTTGAGCTTCATCGTGCACGAGCCCAGGGGGATCATCGCGCGGTCGAGGGCGAGGTCGGCGTCGCGCAGTCGTCGGAGGTAGCGGCGCAGTGCCGTCTCCGAGCGGTGCTCGTGGAACGTCGGATGGGTGAGGTAGGCGCTCGTGCGGGTAAGCGCGGTCGGCAGTCCCGCGCGCGGGCGCCCCGCCGGGGGCGCGGCGGCGACCCCGGCGACCTCCGAGATCGCGGCGAGGGCGCCGGCGACGACCTCGGGCGTCGTCGTCTCGTCGAAGGCGACGGTGACGCGGTCGGCGTCGAGGGTGCGCACGAGCAGGTCGCGGGCCGCGGCGGCCGCGCGCACCGCCTCGGCCTGGCCTGGCAGGCGCACGGTGACGGTGTCGAACCAGGCGGTCGTCTCGACCTCGACGCCGGCGGCGGCCGCGGCCGCGGCGAAGGCGCTCGCGTGGTCGTGGACGCCCTCGGCGATGGCCCGCAGGCCCTCCGGGCCGTGGTAGACCGCGTACATCGCCGCGACGACGGCGAGCAGCACCTGCGCGGTGCAGATGTTGCTCGTGGCCCGGTCGCGGCGGATGTGCTGCTCCCGGGCCTGCAGCGCGAGGCGGTAGGCGCGCCGCCCGGCGGCGTCGACCGAGACGCCGACCATGCGCCCGGGCAGAGCCCGCTCGAGGCCCTCGGCCACGGCGAGGTAGGCGGCGTGGGGACCGCCGTACCACAGGGGCACCCCGAAGCGCTGCGTCGAGCCGATCGCGAGGTCGGCGCCGAGCTCGCCCGGCGGGGTCAGCAGCGTGAGCGCCAGGGGGTCGGCGGCGACGCCGACGATCGCGCCGTGCTCGCGCAGGGTGGCGATCGTGGCCCGCCAGTCGCGCACCTGCCCGCTCGAGCCGGGGTAGGACAGCAGCGCCCCGAAGGCCTGCCCGGCGGCCTCGGCGGGCTCGCCGACGCGGATCTCGACGCCGATCGGCTCGGCGCGCGTGCGCAGCACCGCGAGGGTCTGGGGGTGGCAGTCGGCGTCGACGGCGAAGACGTCGCCGTCGACCCGGCTGCGGCGCCGGGCGAGGGTCATCGCCTCGGCGGCAGCGGAGGCCTCGTCGAGCAGCGAGGCGTTGGCGACCGGCAGGCCGGTGAGGTCGGCGACCATCGTCTGGAAGAGCAGGAGCGCCTCGAGGCGACCCTGGCTGATCTCGGGCTGGTAGGGGGTGTAGGCGGTGTACCAGCCGGGGTCCTCGAGCACGCCGCGGCGGATGACCGACGGGGTGATCGTGCCGTGGAAGCCCTGCCCGAGCAGGGGCGTGCGCACGGTGTTGGCGTCGGCGAGCTCGGCGAGGCGCGCGTGGGCCTCGTACTCGGAGCGCGCGGCGGGCAGGTCGAGCGGGTCGCCGTCGCGCAGGTGCTCGGGCACCGCGCGGGCGACGAGGTCCTCGAGGGAGTCGCACCCGAGCGCGGCGAGCATCGCGTCGCGCTCGGCGGGGCGGGGCCCGAGGTGGCGTCCGAGGAAGCCGCCGTCGGCGCCGTTGGCGTCGGGCCCGGTGGCGTGCGGGCCGGTGGCCGCGTCGGCGGCGGGCTGGTGGCGCTGGGCGAGGTCGGCCATGGCGGGGCTCCTCACGAGCGGCGGTAGCGGTGGGCGACGAACGGCAGGTCGACGACCTCGACGGCGACCTCGCGGCCGCGGACCTCGGCGACGAGCGAGGGGCGCGCGGTCGCGAGCGTCGCGGGCAGGTAGCCCATCGCCACGGGCCCGCCGACCGAGGGGCCCCACCCTCCGCTCGTGACGACGCCGACCGTCGCGCCGTCGGCGTCGCGCAGCGGCGCGCCGGCGCGCACCGGCCTGCGGCCGGTCGGGCGCAGCCCGACCCGCAGCCGCGCCGGCCCGGCGTCGAGCTCGGCGGCGATGCGTGCCGCGCCGGGGAAGCCGCCGTCGGCGCGGCGGCGCCGGGGGATGCTCCAGGCCAGGGCGGCCTCGACCGGCGAGGTCGTCTCGTCGAGGTCGGCGCCGTGCAGGCACAGCCCCGCCTCGAGGCGCAGGGTGTCGCGGGCCCCGAGCCCGGCGAGGCCCACCCGCTCGTCGGCGAGGAGGCGCTCGGCGACGGCCTCGAGACGGTCGGTGGGCACGAGGAGCTCGAAGCCGTCCTCGCCGGTGTAGCCCGAGCGGCTCGCCCACGCCTCGGTGCCGTCGAGGCGCAGCGTCGCGGCGTCCATGAACCGCAGCGCCGCCGTGCCGGGGTCGGCGGCGGCGAGGACCGCCTCGGCCGCGGGGCCCTGCAGGGCGAGCAGGCCGAGGTCGTCGCGCGGAGCGACCTCGACGTCGGGCAGGCCCTCGCGCAGGTGGGCGAGGTCGGCCTCCCGTCGTGCGGCGTTGACGATGACGAGCAGCGCCTCGCCGGTGTTGGCGACCATGACGTCGTCGAGGATCCCGCCGTCGTCGGAGGTGAGCAGGGCGTAGCGCTGTCGCCCCGGTGCGAGCGTGGTGATCCCCGCGGGGGTCAGCCCCTCGAGCGCGGCGGCGGCGCCGGCGCCACTCAGCGCGATCGCGCCCATGTGGGCGACGTCGAAGAGGCTCGCCGAGGCGCGGGTGCGCAGGTGCTCGGCGACGGTGCCCTCGGGGTAGGACAGGGGCATCCGCCAGCCGGCGAAGTCAACGAGCCTCGCGTCGTGGCGGCGGTGGAGGTCAGCCAGCGGCGTCTCGCGCAGCGCGGCGGGCTCGGTGCTGGCCATGCGGACCTCCCAGCGTCGGCGGCGGGCGCGCGCGGCGCCCGGCCCCCTCTGTCCTGGGAGCCTGAGAGGTTCCCCGGGCGCTCCGGGTTGCTCCTTCGGCAACGGCGCGGGGCCGTCTCTCCAGAGGTGCCTCGCCCCCGCGGTCCGGGTGCCTGAGAGATTCCGGGGCGGTTGCTCCTTCGGCGCCGCGCCACAACCGGCGCGGGCTCTCCCACGGGAGGTCTGCGGCTGGGTCAAGGGTAGTCGACGACGGCGTCGTCGGGCCAGGCCCCGGCCGGCTCAGCCGGACGCGCCGCCGGTGAAGGCGAAGCGGGCCAGGCGCAGCGACGGGCAGGTGACCATCCCCGGGCCGAACTCCCCGTCGGCGAGGCGGTCGTCGTCGCCGACGGCGACGACGCGGCCGGGGCCGAGCGCCTCGAGGAAGCTCTCGGTGAAGCGCAGGTTGCCGACCGCCTGGGTGACCGCGCCGTCCTCGATGAGGAACGTGCCGTTGCGCGTGAGCCCCGTGGCCAGCTGGCTCTTGGGCTCGAGGACGCGGACGTAGTTGAAGGTCGTGACGAGCAGGCCCCGCTCGACGCCGGCGACGAGGTCGGCCGCCGCGGTCGAGCCGCCGGGCATGCGCAGGTTGAGCGGCACCGCGCCGATCGCCTCGCCGCCGGGGATCGCCCCGCCGGTCGTCGTCGCGCCCGCTCGTCCGGCGGTGCGCCGGTCGTGGGCCAACGCCCGGGTCACGCCGTCCTCGACGAGGGTCACCCCAGTGCGGGGGCTGCCCTCGGCATCGAAGCCGAGGCCGATCGCCCGGGGGTCGGCGGGGTCGTCGAGGAGGGTCACCGCCGGGTCGAACTGCCGCTGACCCGGCTCGGCGAAGGAGGCCCCGTCGAGATGGGCCTTGGCGTTGAAGCCGTAGACGGCGAGGAACGTCAGCATCGTCGAGACCGCCTCGGGGGCGAGGACGACCTCGAAGGTCCCCGGCTCGACGTCGACGAAGTCCTCGGAGCGCCGGGCGAGGTCGGTGGCCCGCGCGCCGGCCCGCGCCGGGTCGAGGTCGGCCAGCCGCGTGGAGGTCTCGTGCGCCGAGCCCGCCGAGCGCGCGGTCTGGTGGATGCCGTCGACGGTCGCCCGGGTCGCGGCGTCGGCGGCGCGGTGCCCGGCGGTCGAGGCGAAGGCCTCCCAGGAGGCCTCGGTGTCGAGGTAGCCGGCTGCGGCGAGGTCGCCCGAGGCGTCGACGAAGGCGCGCACCCCCTCGGCGCGGCGGGCGGGGTCGCCCTCGGCGGTGTCGGGGTCGAAGGCCCCGCGCGCGGCGACCTCGACAGGGGGCGTGGCGCCCGGCCAGTGCGGGTCGACGGGCTGCTCGCGGGCCGAGGCGATCGTCGTGTCGACGGCCTCGCGCAGGCTCGCGTGGTCGACGCGGGTCGTCGAGGTCGACGCGGTCCGCCCGTCGACGGCGAGGGTGAAGGCCACCGAGCGGGTGTCCTCGCCGACGTGCTGGTGGATGAAGGAGTTCGCGAAGCGCGTGAGCCCGTGGCGGCTGCGGGAGGCCCGGACGTTGGCCTCCACGCTGGCGGCGGGCGCGGTCGCCCGGCCGCGCTCGGCGATGAGGGCGACGACGTCGTCGGCGAGCTGCTCGAGGGCGGTGTGGTCGTGGTCCATCGCTGCTCCTGGCGGGGGCGTGCTGGCTGGGGTCGTCGTACTCGCGGCCCTGCGGCTGGCGGTGGCCTGCCCGGCGGCGGGCCCGTCGCCGGGCCGGCCGGTTGGGGCCTCAGCCGGTCACGCCGATGCGCACGCCGCGGAAGCGCGCCGGTGAGGCGGGATGCCCGGTGTGGCCGACCTGCATCGGCTGGCCCTTGCCGCAGTTGGGCACGCCCCAGGGGTGCCACTCCTCGCGCCCGGCGAGCATGTCGAGGCGCGACCAGAACTGTGGGGTGATGCCGGTGTAGGTCGGGTTGCGCACCATCCGGACGCGCTTGCCGTCGCGCACCTCCCAGCCGATCTCGCAGCCGAACTGGAAGTTCAGCCGCTTGTCGTCGATCGACCAGGACCGGTTCGTGGCCATGAGCACGCCGTGTCTCGTCTCGGCGACGATCTCCTCGAGGCTGGAGTCGCCGGGCTCGAGGCCGACGTTGGTCATGCGCACCATCGGCATGCGGTTGAAGCCGTCGGCGCGGACCATGCCCCCGGGCGGCAGGCCGGCGAGGTGGGCGGAGTCCCGGCCCGACAGGACGCCCACCCAGGTGCCGTCGCGGACGATGTCGACGCGCTGGGCCGGCGTGCCCTCGTCGTCGTAGCCGAAGGTCGCCAGCGCCCCGGGGATCGTTGCGTCGGCGGTGATGGTCATGAGCTCGGAGCCGTAGCGCAGTGAGCCGAGCTCGCCAAGGGAGAGGAAGGAGGTGCCGGCGAAGGCGGCCTCCCAGCCGAGGATGCGGTCGAGCTCGATGGCGTGGCCGACCGACTCGTGGATCTGCAGGGCCAGCTGGGAGGACTCGAGGATGAGGTCGAGCTCGCCGGAGGGGCACACCGGCGCGTCGAGGAGCTGGACGGCCTCCTCGGCCACGCGCGCGGCGTGGCTCGGCAGGTCGAAGCGGCGGATGACCTCGTAGCCGCCGGTCTCGACGTGGCCGAAGGACTGCGGGTAGCTGCGCCGCTGGGTCTCGTGCTCGCCGATCGCGGTGGCGTCCATGCCGCAGCCCGACTCGACGAGGTGCTGGTGGATGCGGTGGCCCTGGCTCGAGACGAACCACTTCTCGGTGTCCCAGAACATGAGCTGGGCGGTGGCCACGAAGACGCCGTCGACGCTGGCCATCGTCGCGGTGGCGTCGACGACGACGGCGACCTTCTCCTCGAGGGCGACGTCGAAGGGGCTCTCGCGGTGCGGGGTCTCGTAGGCGTCCTCGACGACGGCGACGTCGGCGAGCTCGAGACCGCGGCCGGGCACGAGGGCCGAGGCCTTCGCCGTGGCGGTGGCCTCGGCACCGGCGCGCGCTGCCGCGGCGTCGTCGCCGAGGTCGCTCGAGGCGGCGAAGCCCCAGGAGGAGCCGACGAGCGCGCGCACGCCGACGCCGGCGTCGAGGTCGTTGCCGACGGCCTCGAGCTCGCCGTTCTGGGCGCTGAGGCGCTCACCGCGGCGGATGACCACCCGCGCGTCGGCGTAGGTCGCGCCCGCGGCGAGGGCGGCTTCGACGGCCTTGCTGGCGTGCTCGAACATCGTCCCGGCGGCTCCTTGCTCGCGGCGGTCGGCCCGCGCAGAGCCTGCCGCGCGCGCCGCCGTCTCGCACATCGGGGTCGCGCCCGGCATGGACCCGGGCGGCGACGGGCCGCGCCGGCCCCGCTGAGCGCCCGGGGCGACGGCCGGCGGCGGCGGGCCGGTCGCCCGCCCGCCGCAGCCAGGGCTGGCCTGGGGCGTCCTCGCCCCTATGCTTGCGCCGATGCAGGCTCGGGACTACCTCAAGCTCGTGCTCGACCCGCGCCGCCTCGCGGTCCTCGGGGCGGTGGCCGCCGACCCCGCGAGCGCCGGGGAGGTCGCCCGGCGTGCCGGGGTCGCCGAGCGCGAGGTGGTCCGCGCGCTGGCCCCGCTCGTCCAGGGCGGGGTCGTCGCCCGCGAGGGGCAGACCTACCGGCTCGTGCCCGAGGCGCTGCGCGCGCTCGCCGCAGAGCTGCCCCAGCCGGCCCCGCCCGACCCGCGGGTGCTCATGGGCATGACCGCCGAGGAGCAGGCGATCCTCACCCGGTTCTTCTCCGGCGAGCGCCTCGTCGAGGTGCCCGCCGCACGGGCCAAGCGCCTCGTCGTCCTCGAGCGCCTCGCCCTCGACGTCGAGCCGGGCCGGCGCTACGTCGAGGCGGAGGTCAACGCCCTGCTCGCGCGCTACCACGACGACTACACGACCCTGCGCCGTCTGCTCGTCGACGAGGGCTTCCTCGACCGTGACGGCCGCCACTACTGGCGCAGCGGCGGGCGCGTCGACCCCACGCTCGGCTGAGCCGCATCCCGACGGTCGTGGCGAGCCGCCCGTGGGGGCCGGCGCTGCCGTCCCGCGCCCCGGGCGGCCACGGCCCTCGAACGGCCCTCGAGGCCGGACCCGGTGGAGCGGACGTCCGCGGTGGCGGCCAGGCGCTCCACCGGACGATGGTCTCAGCTCACCGTCGTGGCGGCGCGCAGGGCGAAGGACAGGGCGCCCGCGGATCGGCGTCGTCTGGCAGCATGCCGGCCATGACCACGATCGACGTGCCCGCCGTCCGCGCCCGCTTCCCCGGCCTCGCCCGCATGGACGCCTCGGGCTACCCGCTCGTCCACGCCGATGCGCCCGGGGGCACCCAGGTCGTCGAGGACGCGATCGACGCGATGCGTCGCTACCTCGAGACCTCCTTCGCCAACGCCGGGCAGGACTTCGTGACCTCGAGCGAGACCGACCGCATGGTCGCCGCGACCCGACGCAAGGTCGCCGACCTCGTCGGTGGCCAACCCAGCGGGGTGGTCTTCGGGGCGAACATGACGACGCTCGTGTGGCACCTGTCCCGGGCGCTCGACTCCCGTCTCGGCCGCGGCGACGAGATCGTCTGCACCCGCCTCGACCACGACGCGAACGTCACCCCGTGGCAGCGCCTCGCCGAGCGGGTCGGGGCCACGGTGCGCTGGGTCGGGATCGACGCCGAGGGTCGGCTCGACCTCGGCGACCTCGGGTCCGCGGTGACCTCGCGCACGCGCCTCGTGGCCTTCCCGCTGGCCTCGAACGTCCTCGGCACCGTCGTCGACCCCGCCCCGCTCGTCGAGGCCGCCCGCAGCGTCGGGGCGCTGACCTTCGCCGACGCCGTCCACGCCGCACCGCACGTCGCGCTCGCGCAGGAGCGCGCCGGCATCGACGTCCTGGCCTGCTCGCTCTACAAGATCTACGGCCCCCACCTCGGGGCGCTCGTCGCCCGCCCGTCGCTGCTCGCCGAGCTCACCCCCGACCGCCTCGTCGCCCAGACCGACCACGGGCCCGGGCGTTGGCAGACCGGCACCCAGAGCTTCGAGGCCATCGCCGGCGCCGGCGCGGCGCTCGACTACGTGCGGCGGATCGGCCTCGAGGCCATCGCACGCCATGAGACGGCGCTGGCGCGGCGCTTCCTCGCCGGTCTCGCCGACCTCGGCCACGTCACGCTGCACGGCCCGCCGGAGGCGACCGCCCGCACGCCGACGTTCTCGCTGACCGTCGCGGGCCGCTCGCCCGCGGCGGTCTCGGCGACCCTCGCCGAGCGCGGGATCCTCACCTTCCACGGCCACTGCTACGCCCTCGAGCCGCTGCGCGCCCTCGGGCTCCTCGACAGCGGCGGCATCACGCGGGTCGGCTTCGCGCACTATCACGACGGCGACGACGTCGACCGCGTCCTCGCGGCGTTGGACGACGCGCGCTGACGCGGCCGGGCCGTGCCCGCTCACCCGTCGCGGGCGTGGGCGACCCAACTGTCGGCGAGGTTACGGTTCTCCGAGATCCAGGCTGCGGCGGCCGCGGCGACGTCGTCGTCGGTGGGCTCGTCGTCCTCGGCCAGCTCCGCGCTCGCCGCGGCGAGGTCGGCGGCGGGGATCTCGACGACCTCGAGGAGGCGACGGATGGCCGGATGCTCCTCGAGGAGGTCGGTGCGCGCCACCGCCCGGAGGTCGTTGACCGTCCAGCCGAGCTCGCAGGGGTCCTGCCCGGCGCAGCCCTCGAGGTCGGCGACCTCGGTGGGCTCGGGCGCGTCGGGCAGGGCCGGGGACTCGACCCAGACGACGTCCTCGCCAGGCCGCAGGACGTCGACGGTCGCGCTCGGCGTCCAGGCGTAGAGCAGGACCGGCTCGCCGGCCTCGACGCGCTCGCGTGCTTCGGCGACGTGGGCGTCGTAGTCGCCGACGATCTGGGTGACCGTCTCGCCCCACGCGAGCTCGGCGAGCTGGCGGTCGATCTCCACCCGGCACCCCCAGCCCTCCTCGCAGCCGTGGAGGTCGGCGCGGCTGTCGCCGTCGACGTCGAAGGCGGCGGCGACCTCGGGGCGCCGGAAGTCCTCCATCGAGGTGATCTCGAGCTCGGCGGCGGTGGCCGCGTCGACGAGGTAGCCCTGGACCGCGCCGGCCTCGACGAGGGTGCCGACCGGCTCGACCGGGGCGGCCGCGCGCTGGCCGGTGACGAGCTCGCGCTCGAGGAAGGGCTCGTGCAGCGGGAACCAGCCGTTGACCCAGAGGTCGTACTCGCCGCGGGCCAGCAGGGGATAGAAGGTCTCCGGGCTCAGCGTGGCCTCCGCCGGGTCGGTGATCTCGTAGCCGAGCTCCTCGAGCAGATGCCCGACGATCGCCGCCTGCACGAAGCCGGTCTGCCAGTCCGCCCGGGCCATCCGCACCTCCTCGGCTTGGGATGGCTGGCCCTCGGGAGGCGCTCCCGCCGGGGCGGGCTCATCCTCGAGGGGCGCGCAGCCGGTGGCCAGCAGGCCCACGACGACGAGCCCTGCCAGCCTGGTGGCGCCGCGGCGCAGCGCCACGGATCGCCCTCGCGCGCTCACGCCGTTCCCCCTTCGCGGTCCTCGCCGGTGCCCTCGCCCTGGCCTGGGGTGGGGCTTCCCCACGCCTCGTCGCCGATGACGCCCTCGTCGGGTGGGGCCGTGCCGCCGCCCTCCTCGTTCTTGAGGTGGTCGAGCAGCGCACCGTGGCGTGAGCGGAAAATGTGGGCGTCGTAGTGCGCCTCGAGGAGGTCGAGCTCCTCGTGGAAGGCCCGTCGCAGGCTCCAGGTCAGGACGATGAGCACGAGCGCGAAGGGCAGGCCGGTGGCCACCGCGGCGGTCTGCAGCGCAGCGAGGCCACCGCCGATGAGCAGGACCGAGGCGAGCACCCCCTCCATGACCGCCCAGAAGATCCGCTGGTTGACCGGCGAGTCGATCTTGCCGCCGGAGGTCAGGTGGTCGACGACGAGCGAGCCGGAGTCGGAGGACGTCACGAAGAAGGAGATGATGAGCACCACGGCCACGATCGAGGAGACCGACGCGAAGGGGAAGGCGCGGAGCATGTCGAAGAGCGCGGTGGCGACGTTGTCGTTGACGGCGGCGGCGACGTCGCGCACGCCGGAGCGCTGGAGGTTCAGGGCGGTGCCGCCGAACACCGACATCCAGAAGAACGAGAGGATCGAGGGGAAGCCGACGACGCCGAGGACGAACTCGCGGACGGTGCGGCCCTTGGAGACGCGGGCGATGAACATGCCGACGAACGGCGACCAGGAGATCCACCACCCCCAGTAGAAGATCGTCCAGCCGCCCTGCCAGTCGGTGTCGACGAAGGCCTCGCTCCAGAAGGCGAGCCGCGGCAGCGAGCTCGCGTAGAACCCGACGCTCTCCACGAACGCCTGGAGGATGAAGACCGCTGGCCCCACGGCGAGGAGGAAGACCATGAAGAGGCCGGCGAGGACGATGTTGAGCTGGCTCAGCCGCTTGACCCCGCCGTCGAGGCCGGCGACGACCGAGCCCACCGCCACGGCGGTGATCGCCGTGATAAGCACGACCTGGAAGCCGGTGCCCTGCGGCCACCCGAAGAGCGCGTTGAGGCCGGCGGCGGCCTGCCCCACCCCGAGGCCGAGCGAGGTCGCGAGCCCGGCGAGGGTCGCCAGGACGGTGAGGATGTCGATGGCGTTGCCCCAGCCGCCGTAGATCCGGGGGCCGAGCAGGGGATAGAAGACCGAGCGGAACGTCAGCGGCAGGCCGCGGTTGAAGGCGAAGAACGACAGCGCGAGGCCGACGAGGGCGTAGATCGACCAGGGGTGCAGGCCCCAGTGGTAGAAGGTCGTGGCCAGCGCGGCGTTGCCGGCCTGGGCGCTGCCGGGCTCGACGCCGAACAGCGGCGCCGGCGCGTCGAGGTGGAAGATCGGCTCGGCCACCGACCAGAACATGAGGCCGATGCCCATCCCGGCGCTGATGAGCATCGCGTACCAGGCGGGGCGGCTGAACTCCGGTGTGGCGTTGGGGCCGCCGATGCGGATCTTGCCGTAGCGGCTGAACGCGAAGAAGGCCACGGCGAGGACGAAGGCGTTGGCGCTGAGGATGTAGAACCAGCCGAAGTTGTCGTTGATGGCGTTGAGCGTCGCCTCGAAGGCCACCTCGGCGCGCCCGGGGAAGCCGAGGGTGAACCCGACGAAGACGATGAGCAGTCCGGCCGAGACGAAGGTCACCCAGGGGTGGAGGTCGAAGCCCGCCCGCACGACGTTGGTGTCGCCGGGCTCGCGGTCAGCGACCTCGGGGTAGAAGTTGATCTCCGGGTCGACCTGCAGGCCCCGGAAGCGCGCCCGGTTGTAGATCGAGGTCCGACGGGCACGCCGGCGCCGACGCTCGGCCTCCTCCATGGCCCGCTCGGCATCGGTGAGGTCGCGCTTGCGCTGCCTGGCCATGTCCTCGCCCTCCTGCGCCGCCGGTCTCGACGGCGCCGCCGGCGACAAGGCGCCTCCTCGTCGCCTCCCCAACGGGGTGGCGCCTCGAGAGCCTAGGGCACGTCGAGCTCGGCGAGCAGGGGGGCATGGTCGCTGGGCTTGGGGCCCTTGCGGAAGTCGCGGTCGATGCCGCAGGAGGTGAGCCTGCCGCCGTGGCCCTCGGCGAGGAGGTGGTAGTCGATGCGCATGCCATGGTTGCGGGGGAAGGCCCCGGCGCGGTAGTCCCACCAGGTGAACTGTCGCTCGTCGGGGTGCAGGTGGCGGTAGGCGTCGAGGTAGCCCGCCTCGAGCAGCGCGGCGAGGCGCTCGCGCTCCTCGCCGGTGACGTGGGTGGCCCCCACGAAGGCCGC
>JAWOAS010000007.1:0-54009 GCA_046498405.1 Egibacteraceae bacterium | reverse complement strand
GACCTCGGCGACCACCGAGCGCATCGAGACCGCCGTGACCGACGTCCAGGACGTCGCCCAACAGACCGCCGACGCCATCGCCGCGATCAGCGAGGTCATCGGCCGTATCGACGAGGCCCAGAGCACCATCGCCTCGGCCGTCGAGGAGCAGCGCGCCACCACCGAGGAGATGAGCCGCAGCGTCAGCGAGGTGAGCCAAGGCGCCGACAGCATCTCCGGGGCGACCGCCCGGGTGGCCGACACGAGCGGGGAGTCCAAGACCCAGTCGCAGGACGCCTTCCACGCCGCGGAGATCCTCGGCGACACCGCGCTGCACCTCCACGGCGTCATCGGCGCCGGCAGCGGCGACCGCGACCCCGTCGAGGCGGCGATCGCCGCGCACGGCCGCTGGAAGGGGCGCCTGGCGGAGGCCTCGCGCACCGGGCAGAGCGACGTCGACGTCGCCACGGCGAGCCGCGGCGACGCCTGCGAGTTCGGCAAGTGGCTCAGCAACGAGCCACGCACCCCGGTCATCGAGGAGGTCAGCGAGATGCACGCGACCTTCCACCGCGAGGCCGGCCGCGTCCTCGACCTCGCCCTGCGCGGCGAGCGCACCGCGGCCCAGCGCGAGCTCGAGCTCGGCTCGGCGTTCACCGACATCTCCGCGCGGCTCACCAGCCGGATGGTCGCCTGGGCCCGCGAGCGGTCCTAGGCTCCCGAGCGCCACGCTCGACCCGCGGCGGCCCCGCTCCGGGTCGAGCGTGGCAGGGCCGCGGGCGCGCCGCTAGACTCCGTGCGCGCAGCCCGGGGCTGTAGCTCAGTTGGCAGAGCGCTTCGATGGCATCGAAGAGGTCAGGGGTTCGATTCCCCTCAGCTCCACCCCAGGCCACCCTCCCCGCGGGGGTGGCCTTCGCATGGGAGCCCGCCAGCCCTCCGCGGGCACCAGCCCGAGGAGCGACCCATCGCCGCGACGAGCCCGCCGAGCCCCTGGTGGCACGACCGCGTCGGCTACCAGGTCTACCTGCCCTCCTTCGCCGACGCCGACGGCGACGGCTGGGGCGACCTTGCCGGGCTCACCGACCGGCTCGACCACCTCGCCCAGCTCGGGGCAGGCCTGCTCTGGCTCTCCCCCATCCACCCCTCGCCGATGGCCGACCACGGCTACGACGTCGCCGACTACACGGGGGTCCACCCGCGGCTGGGGACCCTCGCCGACGTCGACCGCCTCGTCGCCGCCGCTGAGGCCCGCGACATCAAGGTGCTCCTCGACCTCGTGCCCAACCACACGAGCGTCGCCCACCCGTGGTTCGAGCGCGCCCGACGCGACCGCGACGACCCCTACCGCGCGTACTACCACTGGCGCGACCCCGCACCCGACGGCGGGCCGCCGAACAACTGGACGTCGGTCTTCGGCGGGCCGGCCTGGACCCTCGACGAGGCCACGGGGCAGTACTACCTCCACCTCTTCGCCCCCGAGCAACCCGACCTCAACTGGGACAACCCCGCCGTCGCCGAGGAGTTCGACGCGATCCTGCGCTTCTGGCTCGACCGCGGCGTCGCGGGCTTCCGCATCGACGTCGCCCACCGCCTCGTCAAGGCGCCGGGGCTGCCCGACCAGCCCGTCGTGCCGCCGGAGCGCCGCCCGACCCAGCTCAGTGGCCACTCGGCCGACCACCACGCGATCGAGCACATCCACGACGAGGACCAGCCGGGCCTCAAGGAGCTCCACGCCCGGTGGCGACGCGTCGCCGACCCCTACGACGCGCTCCTCCTCGGCGAGATCTACCTCCTCGAGCCGGCCACGCTCGCCCGCTACCTCGCCGATCAGCGGGGCCTGCACCTGGGGTTCTCCTTCGGTCTCGTCGAGGCCGGCTGGGACCCCGAGGCGCTCGCGCGGACGCTGCGCATCGGTGAGGTCACCGGCCCGCACCTCGCATGGGTGCAGTCGAGCCACGACCGCTCCCGCGCGGTGACCCGCTACGGCGGCGGGTCGATCGGCCGTCGTCGCGCGCTGCTCGTCGCGACGCTCACCGCGGGGCTGCCCGCCCTGCCGGTGCTCTACCAGGGCGAGGAGCTCGGACTCGACGACGGAGAGGTCCCCGTCGAGGCGATGCAGGACCCGCTGGCGCTGCGCAGCAGCGGTGCGGTCTCCCGCGACCCCGCCCGCACGCCGATGCCCTGGCGCGACGAGCCGGGCCTGGGCTTCAGCTCCGGGCAGCCGTGGCTGCCCGAGGGCGGGCGCCGTCGCGCCGACACCGTCGAGGCACAGGAGGACGACCCCGACTCGCCTCTCGCCGCGCACCGACGCCTGCTCGCCACGCGCGCGAGCCACGCCGACCTGCGGCACGGCGAGGTGCGCTGGGTCGGCGAGGCCCCGCCGCTGCTGGCCTACGACCGCGGCCAGGCCCGCGTCGTCGCCAACGTCGGCGCCGCACCCGTCGCGCTACCCCTCGACGGGACGGCCTGGCGGGTGGCCTTCGCCACCGGCGGGCTCCCCGAGGGCGCGCGGCTTGGCGACGAGACCCACCTGCCGGCCGAGCAGGCGGCGATCCTCGTGCGGGACACGGCCACGCCCGCGTGAGCGGTGCCCACGCACGTGACGCCATCTGACGTCGCAATGACACTCCCCTGTACCATCGGCCCCTTCTGCCGCGGGGGTGGGGCGGGTAAGAGTGGGGCGTCCGCACCAGTCGACAAGGAGACGGACGATGCGAACCCAGCGCAAGCTCGTAGCCGGCCTCACTGCCGGTCTGCTCGCCCTCGGCCTCGCGGCGTGCGACGTCGATGAGGAGGCCCTCGACGACGCTGGCGACCTCGAAGACCCCGGCCTTGAGGAGGAGGGGGGCGAGGAGGACCTCTAGGGCCTCCCCGTCACCGCGTCAAGGGACCCGGCCCCCGGCCGGGTCCTTGGCGTGTCGTCGGCCTGGCCAGCGCCCGGCCCCGGGCCTACACTGCCGCGAACGCGACGGAAGGGATCGACGATGCGCACCCCCCGCAAGCTCCTGGCCATCCTCGGCGCCGGGCTGCTCTCCCTCGGCCTGACCGGCTGCGACCTCCAGGAGGGGGGCTTCCTCGACGGCATCGTCGAGCGCATCGCCGACGAGCAGACCGACGACACGTCGTCGCAGTAGCGCCGCCCCTGCCGGGCGGGCCGGCCGGCGCGAGCCCGGTCCGTCGGAGCCGCCGCCCGGGACCGAGACCGCGCCGCAGGGCCCCGGGGTGCGACCGGGCGGGGCCTCACGCCGAGGTCATGCCGCCGAGGTGGTCGGTGGCGTCGTAGCCGAGCAGCCGCCAGCCCCCGCGGCCCCGCACCAGGGTCGTCATGCCGGTGTTGCTCGCCCTGCCGAGCCGGTGCCGGCCGCCGGGCCCGACACCGAGGGCGTGGGCCACGGCGTGGCGCACGGGCCCGCCGTGGGTGACGACGATGACCGTGCCCGAGCCCTCGATGAGCTCGTCGAGCGCGGCGGCGACCCGCGCGTGGAGCTCGGCGTCGGTCTCGCCTCCCCCACGCCGCGGGTCCTCGCCGGCCGCCCATGCCGCGTAGCCCTCGGGGTCGACCTCGGCGACCTCGGCGTGGGTGCGCCCTGACCACGAGCCGACGTCGATCTCGCGCCAACGCGCGTCGACGTGCTCGGGGGCCTCGAGCCGCGCGAGGATCGGCGCGGCGGTCGCCTCGACCCGCTCGAGGTCGCTGCGGACGAGGGCGACGACGTCGTCGGCCTGCCGGGCAAGGTGGGCGGCGGCCGCCGCGGCCTGGGCCCGCCCCCGGGCCGAGAGCCCCCCGCCGTCGTGGCCCTGCCAGCGGCCCTCGGCGTTCCAGACCGTCTCGCCGTGCCGGAGCAGCACGACGCGACGGCTCATGAGGCGTGGAGGGCGTCGTCGAGAGCGAGCTCGGGCGCGTCGGCCCAGAGCCGATCGAGCCCGTAGTGGCGACGCTGGTCCTCGCTGAAGACGTGGACGACGACGTCGCCGTAGTCGATGAGGACCCAGCCCGACTCCTTGCTGCCCTCGCGGCGGAGAGGGCGACGGGCGACGTCCTTGAGCTGGCGCTCGACCTCCTCGGCCAACGACCCGAGCTGGCGCTCGCTGCCGGCGGAGACGAGGACGAAGTAGTCGGTGATGCCGAGGAGCTCGCCGACATCGATGGCCCGCAGGTCGCGGCCCTTCTTCTCGACGGCGGCGGCGATGGCGGTGCGGGCGGCGGTCTGGGCCTCGCTGCGGTCGATGGCGCTCAGGGCTCGTGCTCCCGGTCGGTGTGGTCGACTGCCCGGATCGTACCGGGGCCGCCGCGCACACGCAGCGGCCCGCGCGCTCCTCAGCCGGGCCCGAGCAGCCCGAAGGCCACCGCGGCCAGCAGCGCCCCGACGACCGCGCCGATGGCCGCGCCGACGAGCATCCGGCGGGCCCTCTCGGCTCGCAGCGCCCGACGTCGACGCTCGGCCCCGGGACCCGCGCGCCCCGAGCCACCGCCCGCGCGTGGCCGGCGGCCGCTCACACCGCCCCGCCGAGGGCCAGGCCGTTGCCGTCGGTGCCGTAGAGGCCATGCTTGCGGGCGAACTCCTCGACCTCGCGGGGGATGAGGTAGCGCACCGCGCCCCCCGCCGCGAAGCGGTCCCGGACGTCGGTCGAGGAGATCGCGAGCGCGGGGACGTCGAGGACGCAGACCTCGGCGCGGATGCCCTCGGCCTCGAGCCGGGCGAGGTCGTAGCCGGGACGGGTCGCCGCGACGAACGTCGCGAGCTCGAGGCACTCGTCGGCGTCCTTCCAGGTGAGGATGTTGAGGATCGCGTCGGCGCCGGTGACGAAGTAGAGCTCGACGTCGGGCAGCTGCGCCCGCAGCTCGCGGAGGGTCTGCACGGTGTAGGTCGGCCCGTCACGGTCGACCTCGACGCGCGAGACGCTGAACGCGGGGTTGGCCGCCGTGGCGAGCACGGTCATGAGGTAGCGCTGCTCCGCCGAGGTCGTCTCGTCGTCCTTCTGCCAGGGCTGACCGGCCGGCAGGAAGACGACCTCGGTGAGACCGAGGTCGGCGCGGGCCTGCTCGGCGGTCACGAGGTGACCGAGGTGGATGGGATCGAACGTCCCGCCCATGATCCCGAGGCGCTTGCCGCTCATGGCGCGCAGTCTAGCGGGGCTCCCCCACCCCGCCCGGGGCGCGGGCGGGCCGCGGCGGGGCGTCGGGTCGACGCCGGCGCCGGGGTCAGCGGCGCACCTGCCCGTCGCCCTCGACGACGTACTTCGTCGTCGTCAGCTCGGCCAGGCCCATCGGCCCGCGTGCGTGGAGCTTCTGCGTCGAGATGCCGATCTCGGCGCCGAAGCCGAACTCCCCGCCGTCGGTGAAGCGCGTCGAGGCGTTGACCATGACCGCGGCGGCGTCGACCTCGGCGGTGAACCGCCGCGCCGCGCCCCGGTCCTCGGTGACGATCGCCTCGGTGTGCCCGGTGCCGTGCGCGGCGACGTGGGCGATCGCCTCGTCGAGGCCGTCGACGACGCCGACAGCGAGGACGAGGTCGAGGTACTCGGTGTCCCAGTCCTGCTCGGTCGCCGGGTGCATCGTCGCGTGCGACCGCGCCCGCTCGTCGCCGCGCAGCTCGACGCCAGCGCCCGCGAGCTCGGCGGCGAGGTCGGGCAGGAGCTCGGCGGCGACGTCGGCGTGGACGAGGAGGGTCTCGGCGGCGTTGCACACGCTCGGCCGGTGGGTCTTGGCGTTGTGGACGATCGCCCGGGCCTGGGCGAGGTCGGCGGCGCGGTCGATGTAGACGTGGCAGTTGCCCACGCCGGTCTCGATGACCGGCACCGAGGACTGCTCGACCACGGCGTTGATGAGCCCCGCTCCGCCGCGTGGGATGAGGAGGTCGACGAGGCCGCGGGCATGACCGAGCTCGGCGACGCTGTCCCGGCTCGTGTCGCCGATGAGGCTGACCGCGTCGGCGGGCAGGCCCTGTCCGGCGAGGGCCTCGCGCAGGATGCCGGCCAGGGCGGTGTTCGAGTTGATCGCCGTGCGCGAGCCCCGCAGCACGCAGGCGTTGCCGCTCTTGATCGCGAGTCCGGCGGCGTCGACGGTGACGTTGGGCCGCCCCTCGTAGACCATCGCGACGACGCCGAGCGGCACCCGGACCTGGCGGACCTCGAGGCCGTTGGGCAGCGTGAAGCCGCGGGCGACGACGCCGATCGGGTCGGGCAGGTCGATGAGCTCGCGCAGCGCAGCGGCGATCGCGTCGAGCCGCTCGGGGGTCAGGGTCAGGCGGTCCTGCAGCGCCGTCGAGACGCCCTCCTCGCGGGCGGTCGCGAGGTCGGCGGCGTTGGCCTCGAGCACGCGGGACTGCTCGGCCTCGAGGGCGGCGGCCATGGCCTCGAGCGCGGCGTCGCGCTGCGCGGTGGAGGTCTGGGCGAGCGCGGGCGCGGCGGCCTTGGCGGCGGCGCAGGCATCGCGGACGTCGGACACGGACAGGCTCCTTCGTCGACGGCCCGCACCCGTCGGGCGGCCGACCGGCGCGTCGGCACCGCCAGCGGCGGGACGGGGCTCGTGGCATGGTAGCCGCTGGTGCGTCGCACGTCGGCGCCGGAGGCGATCGAGGGAGTCGAGGACTGAGGCGATGGGCGACTTCGAGACAGCGCTGCAGGCCAAGCTCGCGCGCAACGCCGAGCTCGCCAAGGAGCGCGAGCAGGCCGAGCACGAGATGGACCGGCTCGAGCGTGAGGCCGCGGAGCGGGCCGAGCGCGAGGAGGCCGAGCGCCGCGCCGCGGCCCGGGCGCGCCACCGCGAGCTCGTCGACCGCCTCACCGAGGCCGCCGACGCGCTCAAGGCGCACAGCCCGGAGAGCTTCGTCGTGCGCATGGGCTGGACCGCCTCAGGCGAGGAGTACATCGCGAAGATCTCCTCACGGCGCCTGACGCCGTCGCGCTCGCTCTTCATCGAGCTCGACCGCGAGGACGACGAGGTCCTCGTGCGCTGGAACTCCGAGCGCGGCAAGGCCCTCGAGCTCTGGCGCCTCCTCGAGGTGGGACCCGAGCTGCTCGACGCCCTCGTCCTGCAGGTCGCCGACCAGGACCTCTGGCGCGAGACCCCCCGGCCCCCCGCCTTCCCCGAGGCCTGAGCCGACCCCGCTCCCGACAGCGCCGGGCCCACGACCCCGCCTCGCGGCGCGGCCGCGGCCGTGCCCGAGCGGGCGGTGACGCCTCAGAGCAGGACGAGCTGGTTGCGGTGGATGACCACCGCCGAGGAGCGCGCGGTCGCGGCGTCGCGCTCGCCCTCCCGCAGCGCCTCGACGCCCTCGCGGTCGTAGCCGACGAGGCCCCGGGCCACGAGCGCGCCGTCGGGGCCGCGCACGTCGACGGCGTCGCCGGGCCGGAAGTCGCCGGCCGCGCCGGTGATCCCCACCGGCAGCAGGGAGGAGCCACGGGCGCGCAGGGCGTGCTCCGCCCCGGCGTCGATGCTGACCGCCCCGCGGGGCGTGCGCGCGAAGGCGATCCAGAGCTTGCGGCTCTCGGGCCGGCGCGAGGAGGGCGGGAACCACGTGCCGACCGCCGACCCGGCGACGACGTCACCGACGACCCCTGGGCGCCGCGCGCCCGCGATGACGGCGCTGGCCCCGCTGAACGTCGCGATGCGGGCGGCCTCGAGCTTCGAGGCGATCCCCCCGCTGCCGACCTCCGAGCCGGCCCGGCGGTCGCCGGGGACCTCGACGGCGTTGAGGTCGTCGACCCGGTTGATGACCTCCCCGCCGCCGGCCACGTCGAGCAGCCCGTCGACGTCGGTGAGCAGGACGAGGAGATCGGCGCCGAGCATGCTCGCGACGAGCGCCGCGAGCCGGTCGTTGTCGCCGAAGCGCAGCTCCTCGGTCGTCACGGTGTCGTTCTCGTTGACGATCGGCACCGCGCCGAGGGCGAGCAGGGTGTCGAAGGTGCCCCGGGCGTTGAGGTACCGGGCGCGGTCGACGACGTCGTCGGGCGTGAGCAGGAGCTGACCGCAGGCCAGGCCGTGGCCAGCGAAGCGGTCCTGGTAGGTGTGCAGGAGCAGGCCCTGGCCCCCGCTGGCGGCGGCCTGCAGGTGGGGCAGCTCGGTCGGGCGCCGGGCGAGGCCGAGCGGTCGCAGCCCTGCGGCGACCGCGCCGCTGGAGACGAGCACGACCTCGCAGCCGTCGGCGTGGACGGCGGCGAGCTGGTCGACGAGGGCGGCGGCCAGACCTCGGTCGAGCTCGCCCTCGGGCGTGCGCAGGCTCGAGGAGCCCACCTTGACGACGACCCGGCTCGGCGTGGCGAAGCGCGGCCGGGTCACGGTCCCGCCTCGTCGCCATCGCGGGTGGCGCCCTCGCCCGGCGCGCCGTCCTCGAGGGCCTCCTCGAGGGCCGCGCGCTCCGCGGGCGGCAGGTCGGCGAGCTCGGGGGCGAAGTCGAAGGCCACCCCCTCGAGGTCGACGGGGTCGCCCTGCCTCGCGCCCGCGGCGACGAGCGCGCGCTCCACCCCGGCCCGCGCGAGGCGCCCCGCGAGGTAGGCCACGGCCTCGTCGTTGGCGAAGTCGGTCATCGCCACCCAGCGGCGCACCTGCGGACCGCGCACGCGGAAGCCGTCCGCGACGCGCTCGACGACGAAGCCCTCCTCGCCGGCCGGACGC
Source organism: Egibacteraceae bacterium (assembly GCA_046498405.1). Lineage (GTDB taxonomy): Bacteria > Actinomycetota > Nitriliruptoria > Euzebyales > Egibacteraceae > T1Sed10-49. Next base: position 45,416 of record JAWOAS010000007.1, on the reverse strand, counting down.
AGCACCGGGCGGGTGGGCGCCGGCTCGGCGGCGCTGCGGGGCTCCTCGGCGCGCAGCCGGGCGACGAGCTCGGCGAGGCGGCCGACGAGCGCGGCGATCCCCTCGCCGGTGACCGCACTGCCGACGATGACCTCCCAGCCCGCCTCCTCGAGGTCGGGCCCGACGATCTCGGCGACGTCGCGGTCGGCGTCGGCCTTGTTGAGCAGGACGATCGCCGGGCGCTCGAGGAGGTCGGCGGCGTAGCGCGAGAGCTCGCCGACGACGACCTCGAGGTCCTCGCGCGGGTCGCGCTGGTCGTGGCTCGCGCAGTCGAGCACGTGGACGAGCACCTTGGCCCGCTCGACGTGGCGCAGGAAGGCGTGCCCGAGGCCGCGCCCCGCGGCGGCCCCCTCGATGAGGCCCGGCACGTCGGCGACGACGAGGTCGACGTCGTCGTGGCGCACGACGCCGAGCGCCGGGGACAGCGTCGTGAAGGGGTAGTCGGCGATCTTCGGCCGGGCAGCGGAGATCCGGGCGATCAGCGAGGACTTGCCGACGTTGGGGAAGCCGACGAGGGCGACGTCGGCGGCGAGCTTGAGCTCGAGCACGAGCCAGCGCTCCTCGCCGGGCTCACCGAGCTCGTGGAACCGCGGGCTGCGGCGACGCGGGGTGCGGAACGCCGCGTTGCCGCGCCCACCGCGCCCGCCGCGCGCGACGACGACCTCCTCGCCGGGGTTGGCGAGGTCGGCCAGCGGGACCCCCCGGTCGTCGGCCACGACGGTGCCGACGGGCACGAGGAGGATCTCGTCGCGCCCGTCGGGTCCCTTGCGGCGGTCGCCGGAGCCGTGGCGGCCGCGGGTGGCGGCACGGTGCGGGCGGTGGTGGTAGTCCACGAGGCTGGCGAGGTCCTCGCTCGCGCGCACGATCACCGAGCCGCCGGCGCCGCCGTCGCCGCCGTCGGGTGGCCCCTTCGGCTCGTAGGGCTGGCGGAAGAACGACGTCACGCCGTCGCCGCCGCGACCCGCCTTGGCATGGACCTTGACCTCGTCGATGAACACCGTCTGCCAGCCTACTCGGGTCGGGGCCGCGGGGATCCGGCCGGAGCCCGGCGGGCATGACCGCAGCGGGGGTGGGCACGCTGGCCCGGGTCACGCACCGGCCGCGGCCGACCGCCGCGGGCCCTCTGGGAAGGGGACGTCCATGCGCCAACGCGCCCTCACCGGGCACGTCGCGATCCGCGTCGTGCTCGGCCTCGCCGGCTGGCTCGGCCCGACCCTCGCGGCGCGCCTCGTCGGCCTCGACCCCGAGCGCGAGACCGCGGTGGTCTGGACGGGCCGGCTCTACGCTACCCGCGAGCTCGTCATCGGCGGGGCGATCGCCACCGCCGAGGACCGCGCCCGGCCGGGGCTGCTGCGCTGGTCCGAGGCGATGAACGTCGCCGACGCCGTCGTCCTCGCAGGGGCGGGGCTGCGCGGCCGACTGCCCGCCGCCGCGGCCGCGCCGAGCGTCGCGCTCGCGGTCGTCTCGGCCGGCCTGGCGCACCGGGCCGCGTCGCCGTCGTAGGCGACCGCCCGAGACGGCGTCGGGCGGCCGGCCGAGGCCGGGGCGCCGACGGCGCTCCTAGGCGTCGTGGATCTCGGCGAACTTGCGCTTGCCGCTCGTGCGGAACGCCACGACGCCGTCGGTGAGCGCGAAGAGCGTGTCGTCGCCGCCGCGGCCGACGTTGGCGCCGGGGTGGATCCTCGTGCCGCGCTGGCGGACGAGGATCGTGCCGGCGCTCACGGTCTGACCGCCGTAGCGCTTGACGCCGAGCATCTTGGGGTTGGAGTCCCGACCGTTGTCGGTCGAGCCACCGCCCTTCTTCGTTGACATGGCCGCTCCTCCTCGCCGGTCCTAGCCGGTGATCGCGTCGACGCGGATCCGCGTGAGCTCCTGGCGGTGCCCCTTCTTGCGGCGGTAGCCGGTCTTGTTGCGGTAGGTGAAGACCGTGAGCTTCTTGCCGCGGCGCGCCTCGACGACGCTCGCGGACACCCGCGCCCCGTCGAGCGCCTCGGCGCCAACGGTCACCGCGCCGTCGTCGGCCACGAGCATGACCGGGCGCAGCGACACCGTGCCGTCGTCACCGGCCTCGAGGCGCTCGACGTCGAGGGTGTCGCCCTCCTCGACGCGGTACTGCTTGCCACCTGTGGCGATGACGGCGTACATCGCGGCTCTCCTGCGTGCGGTCGCGCGGCCGCGCGACGGGGCTGGTGCATCGGTCGGTCGGCGGGGATCGCCGGTGGGGCGGGTCGCGGCTGCGGGCATGACCGCGAGCGGCGCGGGCGCCGACCGCCGAGTCTAGGCTCGGGTGCCCACCCCGTCAACGCGGGGCGCGGGGGGCTCAGCCGAGGTCGACGATCTTCGCGCCACGGCCCTCGCAGCAGTCGCAGGTCTCGGTGAAGGACTCGGTGAGCCCCTGGCTGACGTTCTTGCGCGTCATCTGCACGAGTCCGAGCTTGGAGATCTCCATGACGCGCGACTTCGTCTTGTCGCGCGCGAGCTCCCGGCGGAAGCGCTTGAGGACCTCCTCGCGGTTGGCCGGCACGATCATGTCGACGAAGTCGATGACGATGATCCCGCCCATGTCGCGCAGGCGCAGCTGGCGGGCGATCTCGTCGGCCGCCTCGAGGTTGTTGCGCAGCACGGTCTCCTCGAGGTTGTCCTTGCCCACGAAGCGGCCGGTGTTGACGTCGATGACCCACATCGCCTCGGTCTTCTCGATGATGAGGTAGCCGCCGGACCTCAGCCACACCTTCTTCTCGAGGCCCCGGCGGATCTGGGTGGTGACGTCATAGGCGTCGAAGAGCGGCTCCTCGCCCTCGTGGACGCTGACCTTGTCGACGTGCTCGGGGCTGACGTCGGCGAGGTAGGCGCGGACCTCCTCGCCGAGCTCGGGCGAGTCGACGACGAGCTCGGTGTACTCCGGGCCGAAGATGTCGCGGATCACGCGGATCACGAGGTCGGGCTCGGTGTAGACGGACTCGAGCGCCTTGGCCTTGCCCGCGCGCGTCTGCACCTTCTCCCAGCGCGCGACGAGCCGTGCGACGTCGGCCTCGAGCGCCTCCCGGCTCGCGCCCTCCGCGGCGGTGCGGACGATGAGACCGAAGCCCTCCGGGCGGATCTCGCCGAGGATGCCACGCAGCCGGTCGCGCTCCTCGTCAGTGAGCTTGCGGCTGATGCCGAGCATGCCCTCGCCCGGGGCGAGCACGCAGAACCGGCCGGCCAGCGAGAGGCTCTGGGTCAGACGGGCCCCCTTGGTGCCCATCGCGTCCTTCGTGACCTGCACGAGCACCGCCTGTCCCGGCTTGAGGGTCTGCTCGATGCGCGGCACCTCGCCGTCGAGGTCGGCTTCGTCGTAGTCGACCTCGCCGGCGTAGAGCACGCCGTTGCGGCCCTGGCCGATGTCGACGAAGGCCGCCTCCATCCCGGGCAGGACGTTCTGCACGCGCCCCTTGTAGATGTTGCCGACGATCGAGGCGTCCTCCTTGCGCGTGACGTAGTGCTCGACGAGGTCACGCTCCTCGAGCACCGCGAGCTGGGTGCGCTGCTCCCCCACGCTCACGAGCATCCGGCGCGGCGGTCCCTCGGTGATCGCCCGGCGCGTCTCCTCGGAGACCCCGCCCTGCGGGCGACCGCCGCTGCGCCCCTGCCCACTGCGCCGCCGCGAGGAGCGCTGCCCGCGCCGGCCCGCCGCGGTCCGCGTCGCGGGGGACCGCTGACCGCCCTCGGCCTCGCCCTTGCCCTCGCTCGTGGCCGGCTCGTCCTGGGTCGCAGCACTCCCGCTGCGCGGCTGGCCGGACGCCGCGGCGTCCTGTCCGGCGCCGGCGTCGTCGCCGGCCTCCTTGTCAGCGGCGTCACCGGAGCCGCGGGCGCGACTGCGCCCGCCCCGCCGACCCCGCCCGCCGCGGCGTCCGCGCCGGCCGCGCCGGCGCACCTTCGACTCGCCCTGGCCGCCGTTGTCGGAGCCGCCGTCCCCACCGGCCTTCCCGTCGTCGTCGCCGCCGCCGTCCCCGCCGGCCTTCCCGTCGTCGTCGCTGCCGGCCTCCGCCGTCTCGGCGCTGGGCTCGGCGCCAGCATCGTCGGCGTCGCCCTGCGCCTCGGCCACCCCGGCGTCGGCGCGGTCGGTCCCGGCCTCGGCGCTCACGGCACCGGCGTCGTCGGGCCCGTCGGCGGCATCCTCTGACGCATCGGCCTCCGCGTCGGCCTCGTCGTCGGGGCGCGGCGGGTCGGCCTCAGCGCGACGCGTGCGGGTGCGGGTGCGCACCCGGGTGCGGGGCTCCCCTGTCGCCGAGTCCGGGGTCGTGGAGTCCTCGGTCGCGGGGTCCGGGGTCGTGGCGTTCTCCGTCGGGGGGTCCGGGGTCGTGCGGTCCTGGGTCTCGTCGGGCTGCGGGGTGTCGGTCACGGTGGGTCGCCTCTTCGGGGTTCTCGGGGTGTGACGGCACGAGCGTGCCGTCGAGGGCCTCACGCAGGCCCTCTTCGGTCGGCTCCCCCTGCGCGACGCGCGTCGTCACGGTGGGTGCGGGGAGCGCCACCCCGGCCACGCGGCGCGCGGCGGCGTCGAGCGCCTGGTGCACCTCGGAGGGGCGCATCGGCGGCTCGACGTGGTGCAGCGTCGCGCGCACGGTCGGGGTGGGGACGCCGTGGCCGGCGTCGTCGGTGGTGGAGAGATGGTGGACGGCGGGGCGCAAATCGAGCGTCGTGGCCTCCTCCTTGCGGAGGCGCTCGACGAGGACCTCCCCGGCCTCGGTGACCGCGCGCACCGCTGGCGGCAGCGCCGCGGCGGCGGTCACGGGGTAGGCGAGGTCCCACACCGAGGCGCGCAGCCACTTCGCGAGCCGGGGCGCACCGTCGGCGACCTCGAGGGCGCTGCGCACGTCCATGCCCTCGGGCAAGGCCGCATTGAGCCGCGCCGTCGCCTCGGGCAGGTCGACGCGCTCGGTGAAGCGCAGCTCGGCGTACTCGGCCAGCGAGGCGTAGCCCAGCGGCAGCGCGTCCGGGAAGCTCACCTTCGGGTGGGCGTGGAAGCCCTCGGAGTAGGCAATCGGCAGGCGCGCGCGTCGCAGGGCCCGCTCCCAGACCCGCCCCAGGTCGATCGCCGAGACGAACCGGAGCCTGCCGAGCTTGGCGTACCTAACCCGGGCTCGCACGCAGGCTCGCTCCGTGCTCGGCCGCGAGCTCGTGGTCGAGGTCGAGGCCGAGGCACACACCGCAGTCGTAGCAGGAGCCCCAGCGGCAGTCGTCGAGCTCGCGCCCGGCGAGAGCGTCCTCGTAGTCCCCGCGCAGCCACTCACGGTCGAGGCCACTGTCGAGGTGGTCCCACGGCAGCGCCTCGTCGGCGTCGCGGGGCCGCTGGGTGAACCAGGCGGGATCGATCCCCAGCTCGTCGCAGGCCTGCTGCCAGGCTCCGAGGTCGAAGTGCTCGGCCCAGCCGTCGAGGCGGGCGCCGAGCGACCAGGCACGCTCGACGACGTCGGCCACGCGCCGGTCACCGCGGGCCAGCAGCCCCTCGACGAGGCCGGGCTCGGGGTCGTGGGCGCGCACGGTGAGGTTGCGCTCGGCGGAGACGCGCTGGCGCAACAGCGTGAGCTTGCGCCGGATCTCCTCGGGTGGGTCCTGGGCGCACCATTGGAACGGGGTGTGCGCCTTGGGGACGAACCCGCCCACCGAGACGGTGACCTTGTGCTTCCTGCCGTAGCGCCGGCCGATCGCGGCGACCTCGAGCCCGAGCTCGGCGATGCCCAGGACGTCGTCGTCGGTCTCGGTCGGCAGGCCGATCATGAAGTAGAGCTTGAGGTGGCGCCAGCCGCTGGCGTAGGCCGCCTCGGCGGTGCGCAGCATGTCGGCCTCGCTGGCGTGCTTGTTGATGACCGCGCGCAGGCGCTCGGTGCCCGCCTCCGGCGCGAAGGTCAGCCCACTGCGCCGCCCACCCCGGGAGAGCTCCTCGGCGAGCTCGACGTTGAACGCGTCGACCCGGGTCGACGGCAGCGACAGGCTCGTCTTCGTCCCGTCGTAGGCGTCGGCGAGGTCGCCGCAAAGGCCGCGGATCTCGGAGTGGTCGGCGCTCGACAGGCTCAGCAGGCCGACCTCCTCGAGGCCGGTGCTGGCCAGCCCCTCGGCAACCATCGCCTCGATCGTGGCCTTCGAGCGCTCACGCACCGGGCGGGTGACCATGCCCGCCTGGCAGAAGCGGCAGCCGCGCGTGCACCCGCGGAAGATCTCCACCGCATAGCGCTCGTGGACGGTCTCGGTCAACGGCACGAGCTGACGCCGGGGGTAGGGCCAGGCGTCGAGGTCGGAGACGGTGCGCTTGGGGATGCGCTCGGGCAGGCCGGCCCGGCGGGGGCGCGTGGCGCGCAGCCGGGGCAGCGCCTCACCGGCCACGACGGCCTCCTCGTAGACCGGCTCGTAGAGGGCGGGCACGTAGGCACCCTCGAGGCGCGCGACGCGCTCGAGCAGCGCCTGCCGCGACCATCCCTGCTGCCGGGCCCGGGCCAGGAGGTCGTCGAGCTCGCCGACGAACTCCTCGCCGTCGCCGGCGACGACGACGTCGAGGAACGGCGCGAGGGGCTCGGGGTTGAACGCCGCGTGCCCGCCGGCGAGCACGAGCGGGTCGTCCTCACCGCGGTCGGCCGCGCGCAGCGGGACCCCGCCGAGGTCGAGGCAGGTCAGGACGTTGGTCGCCACGACCTCGGCCGCGAGGGAGAAGCCGACGACGTCGAAGGCCGCCATCGGCAGATGCGACTCGAGGGAGAAGAACGGGATCGCGTGCTCGCGCTGCAGCGCCTCCATGTCCGGCCAGGGGGCGTAGCCGCGCTCGGCGGCCACGGCGGGGCGCTCGTTGAGGACCTCATAGAGGATCTGCACGCCCTGGTTGGGCTGGCCGACCTCGTAGGCGTCGGGGTAGATGAGCAGCCAGCGCCGCTCGACGTCGGCGGGGTCCTTGACCACGACGTTGCCCTCGCCGCCGACGTAGCGCGCCGGCTTGCGGACCGCGGTGAGCAGCGGCTCGAGCTGCGGCCAGACGGAGGTGGTGCTGCGGCTGATCGTGGGCCTCCCTGCGCGGCAGGACGGCGGTGGGGCGCGCTGGGGCGAGCGGCGCCTCTCGCAAGACGCCCCGCAGTGTAGCGGAGGACGCGCGGGTCGCCGGGGGTCAGGAGAACCGGCGCATGTGGACGTTCTGGAGGATGCCGACGAGGATGAACACTGAGATGAGGCTCGTGCCGCCGTAGGACAGGAACGGCAGGGGCAGCCCGGTGATCGGCATGAGCCCGAGCGACATGCCGATGTTGATGAAGACCTGGAAGGCGATGACGGCGACGACCCCGCCGGCGATGAGCGTGCCGAAGGTGTCGCGGGAGAGCGCGGCGATGCGCAGCCCCCGGTAGAGCAGCATCCCGAAGAGCCCGAGCACGAGGGCCGAGCCGAGGAAGCCGAGCTCCTCGGCGGGCACGGTGAAGATGAAGTCGGTGTGGTTCTCCGGGACGTAGGACAGCTGGGTCTGGGTGCCCTCGAAGAGGCCCTGCCCGGCGAGCCGGCCCGAGCCGATGGCGATCTGCGCCTGGTTGAGGTTGTAGAGGTCATCCTGGACGTCGGCGGCCTCGGGGTTGAGGAACGACGTCAGCCGCTCGAGCTGGTACTCCTGGATGAGCTCGAGCTGGAGCGCCCCGAGGATCGACGCCACGCCGATGACCGCGAGCGCGGCCATGTAGCGCACCCGGACCCGTGCGAGCAGCAGCACCGCGAAGGTGATCGCGACGAAGACCATCGCCGTGCCGAGGTCGGGCTGGAGGATGACGAGCACCATCGGCAGCGCCGCGAGGGCCAGCGCCTCGACGAGCGCGCGCAGCCCGAGGGCGCTCTCACGGCGCTCGTGGAAGAGCGCGGCGAGCACGACGATGAGCGCGGGCTTGGCGAACTCCGAGGGCTGGAACTGCAGCCCCCCGATGACGAGCCAGCGCGCCGAGCCGCTCACCGCCTCCCCGACGAGGGCGAGGACGACGAGCATGACGATCGCCAGGCCGTAGAGCACCGGCGCCCAGACCTGCAGGACCCGGTAGTCCACCGACATCGCGACGACCATCGCGGCGAGGCCGACCCCGAGGGCGATGAGCTGTCGGTTCACGAAGAAGAGCGGGTCGAGATCGCTGGACTCGAGCACGGGACTCGTCGCCGAGTAGATGAAGACGAGCCCGAGCAGCGACAGCGCAACGGCGGTGAGGGCGAGGACGGGGTCGACGTGGCGGGCTGGCGTGTGCGCGCCGGTCCAGGTGCGCTGCACCGCCTCGCGCTGGCGGCGCCCCTCGCTGACGTCATCGAAGGCCGTGGCCATCACTCGGTCACCTCCCCCGTCTCGATGTCGGTGACCCCGGCGTCGAGGAGCTCCTCGAAGATGCGCCGCACGATCGGCGCGGCGGTCTGGCTGCCGCCACCGCCCTCCTCGACGACGGCGACGACGACGTAGCGCTCGCCGTCGTGGCGGTCGACGTTGTACCCGGCGAACCACGCGTAGGGCTGACGGGTCTTGCCGAACTCCGCGGTGCCGGTCTTGCCGGCGATCGCCGGGCCGAAGTCGGCGAAGACGCTGCTCGCGGTCCCGCCCGAGCCCGTCACGCCGGCGAGGCCCCGCTGGAGGACGTCAAGGGTGGAGTCGGCGAGATCGGGGCCCTCGAGGGCCTGGCCGCCGAGCTCCTCGACCTCGCCGTCACGATGCTCGAGCGCGGCGGCGACGTGCGGGCGCATGCGCGTGCCCTCGTTGGCGACAGCGGCGTAGGCGTGGGCGATCTGCAACGGCGTGGTCTGGACGTCGCCCTGACCGGTCGACATGTTCACCGCGTCGCCGCCGCGCCAGGTCGCGCCGCGCTCGCTGCAGAGCTCGGTGTAGAGCTCCTCGGCGTAGGTGCCCTCCTCCGCGGCCGCGGCCTGCGCGCAGTAGCCCTCGCGGGCGGTCTCCCAGAACTCCTGCTTCCAGGCGCGGCCAGGCACGACCCCGCCGCGCTCGGAGGGCAGGTCGATGCCGGTGGGATCGCCGAAGCCCCAGCTCTCGGCGCCCTCGGGCAGGATCTCACGCTCGGCGCCACTGTCCTGCTCGTCGTTCCACATCCGCCGGGCGAGCTCGTAGTAGACGGTGTTGCACGATTCCACGAGCGACTGGGCCATCGTGATGCTCCCGCCGCTGGAGGGGTTCCAGTTGCGGAAGACCTGCTCGTTCCACTCCCACTGCCCCGGACACGGCAGCGTCGAGGTCGGCGAGACGTAGTCCTCCTCGAGGGCGGTCGCCGCGGTCACGATCTTCCAGACCGACCCGGGGGGGTAGCTCGACTGGACCGCCCGGTTGAGCAGCGGGAAGTCGTTGTCGGGGTCGGTGACCTGCGAGAAGTAGTCCTGGCTGACCCCACCGACGAACTCCGCGGGGTCGTAGGTGGGGTAGGAGCCCAGCGCACGGACCGCCCCGGTGTCGGCGTCGAGGACGACCGTTGCGCCACCGGGGGCCTCGAGCGTCGGCTCGATGCCGCGCGGGTCGCTCGTGGCGCGCGCGACCTCGACACCCTCGGCGAGGGCCTCCTCGGCGGCCCGCTGGGCCTCGAGGTCGAGCGTGAGCCGCAGGTCCGCCCCAGGGGTGGGCAGGACCTCGTCGATCTGGCGCAGCACGTCGCCGGCGGGGTCGACCTCGAGGCGGCGCAGGCCCTCGACGCCGCGCAGGGCGTCCTCGTAGGTGCGCTCGACGCCGGCGGCCCCGAGCAGGTCCCCGGCCCGGTAGTCGTCGTAGCGCTCCTCCTCGAGCTCCTCCTCGGAGATCTCGGTGAGGTAGCCCAGGACGTGGGCCGCGAGATCGCCTTGGGGATAGGTCCGCCGCGGCAGCAGCTCGGCGTAGACACCGGGGTAGCGCGTCGACTGGTTCTCCCAGATGTAGAGGACGACGTCCTCGGGCACGTCGACGGCCACCGGGCGCGGCCGCAGCGGGCTCACGCGCGAGGTCTCAATGTCCTCCCAGATCTCCTCGGGCGTCGTGCCGAGGAGGTCGGCGAGGTCGGCGATGACCTCGTCCTCCTCCTCGCCGAGCTCGGAGGGCTGCACCCCGACGACGTAGGCGTAGCGGTTCTCGACGAGCGGCTCGCCGTGCCGGTCGGTGATGACCCCGCGCGGAGCCTCGAGGCTGACGGTACGCACCGCATTGCCCTCGGCGAGGTCGGCGTACTCCGCGCCGGCCATGACCTGGAGGTACCAGAGACGGGCGAAGAGCAGGACGAAGAGGCTCACGACGATGAGCGCGAGGAAGGTGAGCCGGAGTCGCGAGCTCTCCGCCTCATCGGTGGAGGCCTTGGCGTTGAGGGGCTGCACGGCTTCGAGACTAGCAACGGCCGCCTCGCCCGGCCCCGATGGCCGTCGGCCAACGGGGCTGGTCAGCCGGCTTGCGGCTGCTCGGGCAGCGAGGCCAGGACCGCCCGCAGCAGGAGCAGCAGCGGCGGGGACAGCACCACCGCCCACGCCGCCGCGCCGACCGCCGCGGCGAGCAGGCTCACGACGTCGGGGCCGTCGACGCCGAGGACGACCTCGAGCAGGCGCGAGAGGAGCACGACGGTGGCGCTGCCCACCGCCGAGGCCAGCGTCTGACCGAGCAGCTCGTTGGCCGCGAGGTAGGGGCGCGCCGCCCCGGCGCTGTAGCCGACGAGGAGGAAGACCAGCGCGGAGGTGCCGAGGATCGTCTCGCCCGAGGCGAGGAGGTCGACGGCGAGCCCGGCGGCGAAGCCGTAGCGCAGGCCACTGCCCGGGCCCTCGAGCAGGCCGGCCGCGAGCACGGTGAGGACGACGAGGTCAGGCGCCAGACCGGCCACCGCCACGGCCGGCGCCACGACGGTCTGCAGCAGCAGCGCCGTCACGAGCACGAGGCCGAGGACGGCCCCTCGCAGGATCACTCCTGCTCCGCGGCGTCGTCAGCGTCGCCGTTGTCCCCGTCGCCCTCGCCCTCGTCACCGTCGCCGTCACCGTCGCCGTCGCCCTCGTCGCCGCCATCCTCGTCGCCGTCATCCTCCGACGGCGGGTCGGGGCGCTCGCCCTCCTCCGGCTCGATGACCTCGTCGGGGTCGAGGTCGGCTGGCGCCTCGGGCGCGTCGAGGACGACCTGCACGAACGACAGCCGGCGGAAGTCGACGTAGGGGCGGACCAGCAGGAAGCGCTCGCTCGCGTCGGTGCGCTGCTCCTCGATGATCTCGCCGATGGGCAGCCCGTCGGGGATCGTCGAGGCCTGGAAGGTCCGGGTCACGACCTCGTCGCCGGCCTCGGCGTCGGCCTCGGGGTCGAGCAGCTCGAGCTGGAAGGGATCGGCCCCCTGGCCTCGCAGCAGCCCGGTCTCGGCGTTCTCGGCCACGCGCACCGCATAGCGCGCGCTCGGGCTCGTGAGGAGCTCGACGCGGGCGTGCGAGCTCGTGACCTCGGTGACCTTGCCGACGAGGCCCCGCGCCGAGAGCACGGCCATGCCGACCCCGACCCCCTGGTCGGCCCCGGTGTCGATGAGGACCGTCGAGCCCTGCTCGCCGGGCGGCTGGCCGATGACGCGCGCCGCGCTCGTCGTGAGCTCGAGCTGCTCGCGCATCTCGAGGAGCTCCCGCAGCTCGGCGTTCTCCCGCTCGAGGTTGGCCACGCTCGGCAGCTGCTCGGTGAGCTCGCTCAGCTCGTCCTCGAGCGCAGCGTTCTGCTCCCGCAGCTCGCCGAGCTCGCCGATCGCGGAGAAGAACGCGCCCACGGGGCGCACGACGGTGCTGAACCCCTCCTGCAACGGCGAGAACGCCACGACGGCACCGCGGCGCACCGCCGCGGTGAAGCCGTCGTCACCCAGGCGGTAGTCGAGCGTGATGAGCACGAGGGCCACGAGCGTGAGGACGGCGAGGAGCGTCCTGCTGCGTCGTCGGTCAGCCATCGGCGCGAGGGGGCGACGGTCGCCACCGGCACGGACCGGTGGCGCGGTCGCCGATCAGGTCCGAGAGCTCGAGATGAGGACGCGCTTGAGGGCCTCGAACTCCTCGAGCGCCTTGCCGGAGCCGATCGCCACGGAGTTGAGCGGGTTGTCGGCGGAGTGGATCGGCATGCCGGTCTCGTGCTTGAGGCGCTCGTCGAGACCCTGCAGCATCGCGCCGCCGCCGGTGAGCACGATGCCCTTGTCCATGATGTCGGCGGCGAGCTCGGGCGGGCAGCGGTCGAGGGTGTTCTTCACCGCGTCGACGACGGAGTTCACCGGCTCCTCGATCGCGCGGCGGACCTCCTCGGCGGAGATCACGATCGTCTTCGGCAGGCCACTGACGAGGTCGCGGCCGCGGATCTCGGCGTGGTTCTCCTCCGGCAGGGGGAAGGCCGAGCCGATCGCCATCTTGATCTCCTCGGCGGTCCGCTCGCCGAGCATGAGGGAGTACTCCTTCTTCACGTAGTTGATGATCGACTCGTCGAGCTCGTCGCCCCCGATGCGGATCGAGGCGCTCGTGACGATCCCGCCGAGGGAGATGACCGCGACCTCGGTCGTGCCACCGCCGATGTCGACGACCATGTTGCCGGCTGGCTCGTGCACCGGGAGCCCGGCACCGATCGCCGCGGCCATGGGCTCCTCGATGATGTAGGCCGCGCGGGCGCCGGCTTGCACCGAGGCCTCCTCCACCGCGCGCTGCTCGACGCCGGTGATGCCCGAGGGCACGCAGACGATGACGCGCGGCTTGTTCATGAACGCGAGGTAGCGGCGGCGGTGGACCTTCTGGATGAAGTACCGCAGCATCTTCTCGGTGACGTCGAAATCGGCGATGACGCCGTCCTTGAGGGGCCGGATCGCGACGATGTGGCCTGGTGTCCGACCGATCATGCGCTTGGCTTCGCTGCCGACGGCGAGGATCGCCCCGTTCTTCGTGTTGATCGCCACGACGCTCGGCTCGTTGAGCACGATGCCGCGACCGCGGACGTAGACGAGGGTGTTGGCGGTCCCGAGGTCCACGGCGATGTCTCGACCGAAGAACTGGAACACCGAGAAGGATTGTTGAGCCACGATCGTTCCTCGCGAGTGTTCGCCGATGCACCGGACGGCCGTCCGTGCAGCAAAGCGTAGCGACCCGACGCTCACCACGGGTCCCGTTCGAGGGTACACGTCGGCCGCAAGCCCCGACAACGGTCCCCAACCGGACCGCCGGGGGCACGACCGCTGGTCCCGTCGCGAGCCTGGCGTGGCCGCGGCCCCCATGGCCCCCGTGGTGCGGCAGCGCCGCGGCCCGCCGAGGACGGCGCGGCGCACTCCCACGCGGCAGCGGGGCAGCCTGCCGGAGCGGGGGCGGCGGACTACAGCGCGCCGAGCCGTGCGAGGCTCACCCAGTCGGGGTCGCCCACGACGAGGTGGTCGAGCAGTTCGATCCCGGTGGTCTGGCCGGCCTCGGCGAGACGCCGGGTGACCTGGCGGTCGTCGGCCGAGGGCGTGGGATCCCCCGACGGGTGGTTGTGGGCGACGACGATCGCCGAGGCACCGGCGAGCAACGCGTCGCGATAGATCTCCCGTGGGCTCATGAAGGTGTGGTCGGCGGTACCCGTCGACACCGTCGTGACGACGACGAGGCGGTGCTTCGTGTCGAGCGCGAGCAGGAGGCAGTGCTCGCGGTCGGCGCCGGCGAGGCGCGGGGCGATGAGCTCCGCGGCGTCCTCGGGCCGGCTGACCTGCGGTCGGCCCGAGGGCGGGCCCGGCCGGAACGTGCGCTCGAGGGCGGCGCAGGAAGGGCAGCCGGTGTCGGGCACGGCGGTCACGGGCGCTCCTCTCGGGTCGGGCATGCGCGCATCGTGCCCCGCGTTGGCGCGGCCTGGGGCCGGTCGGTGGGTCCGCGCTGTGGACGACGCCCGGCTGCCCACTGGCCACTACAGGGAGCCCGGCCACCCGCCCGCAGGGAGCCCGGCCACCCCCTGCGGCCACTGGCGACTCACCGCGCCATGAGCGCCCCGATCCGCCACTCGGCGGAGAGGCGCGGCCCGCGCCCCGGACAGACCACAGCGAATGGCGACTCACCGCGCCATGAGCGCCCCGATCCGCCACTCGGCGGAGAGGTGCGGGGGGTGGCGGCGAGACCGCCCCTTTGGAGGCGGGTGGTGGCGGGCCCTGCCCGGAGGCGGGTGGTGGCTAGCTCTCGTCGGGGAAGAAGATCGCGATCTCCCGGGCGGCACTAGCCGGCGAGTCCGACCCGTGGACGATGTTCTCGCCGATCTCGGTGGCGAAGTCCCCGCGGATCGAGCCGGGGACGGCATCGCTGGGGTTGGTCGCACCCATGATCGCGCGCATGCCGGTGATCGCGTCGGATCCCTCGACGACCATGGCCACGAGCGGGCCCGAGGTGATGAAGTCGACGAGGCCGCCGTAGAAGGGCTTGTCGACGTGCTCGGCGTAGTGCGCCTCGGCGGTCTGCCGCGAGATCTGCCGCAGCTCCATGCGGTGCAGGCTGAGCCCCTTGCGCTCGATGCGGCTGATGACCTCGCCGACGAGGCCACGGGCCACGCCGTCGGGCTTGACGAGGATGAGGGTGCGCTCGCTCATGTGCGGCAGTCTCCTAGGTGCGGTGGGATGGGGGGTCCAGCGGGGCCGGCGCGCGGCCCACGGCGGGCGATCCTACCCGTGCCCATCCGAGGCGGGACCGCACCCGGCGAACCGGTGGTGCTCGAGCGGCATGGCCGCGGGGGTCAGGCCACCGGCAGGCCGCGGGGGTCAGGCCACCGGCAGGCCGAGGGCGGTGCGCGCCTCGCCGACGATCGCCGCCGAGCCAGCGACGACGACGACGTCCTCCTCCGAGGCGATCCCGCTCGCGCGCTCGAGCGCGGCGGGCAGATCGCTGGCGAGCTCGGGCCGGGGGCCCCCGGGCCTCGTCGCCTCCGCGGCGAGCGCGTCGACGTCGACGGCGCGGGGACTGTCGGGCGGGCAGAGCACGAGGTGGTCGACGGTCTCGTCGAGCGCGGCGAGCAGCCCGGCGGCATCCCCCTCGTCGGTGGCGCCGAGCACGAGCACGCGGTGGCGCGCCGCGAACTCCTCGGTGAGCGCCTCGGCGAGGGCCCGGCCGGCGACACCGTCGGCGGCAAGGTCGAGGAGGACGCTCGCGTCGTCGGGCCGGCGCACGACCTCGAGGCGGCCGGGCAGGCGGACCGCGGCGAAGCCCTCCCGCAGGACCTCCGCGTCGAGGCCGCCGGCGAAGCCGAGGAAGCCCTCGAGCGCGACGAGCGCGGTGGCGGCGTTGCGCGCCTGGTGGGCGCCGTGCAGGGGGAGGTAGACCTCGCCGACCTCGCCGGTCACGCCGCCGAGGTCGAGCTGCTGGCCGCCGACGGCGAGCGCGCGACGCCGGACCCCCGCGGCGGTGCCGGGCGTGCCGGGCTCGCCGATCTCGGCCTCGGCGGCCTCGCCGGCGCCGACGACGACGAGGTGGGCCCCGCGCTGCGCGGCGAGGGCCTCGACGACCGGCGTCGCGGCGGGATGCTGCGCGGCGCTGACGAGTACCGCCCCGTCACCGACCAGCGCCGTCCACCGCCGGGCTTCCTCGGCGACCTCGGCCTCACCCGGCCCCGACAGCGGGGTCAGCACCGCGGTCTCGGCACGCGCCACGCTCGCCGCGGTCGCGCGCCCGGCGAGGACCTCGAGGACGGCGACGTCGACGGGCGCATCGGCGAAGTGCATGACCGCGAGCGCAGCGACGGTCTCGTCGACGGTCAGCGGCGCGTCGTGGCGGGCGTCGACCTCCTCGAGGAAGGGGTCGAGCTCGGTCGTGCGCACCGCGAGGTCCTCGGTGGAGATGGGCTCGGTCGCCACGCGGATGCGCTCGCGCGCGTCCTGGAGGTGCGGTGCGGTCAGCGTGCCGGCGGTGAGGCCGAGCGCGCCGAGCAGGCAGCTGAGCATCGTCGCCACGGAGGTCTTGCCGTGGCTGCCGAGCACGGCGATGCCCGGCGACGCGGTGTCGGGCCGGCCGAGGAGCTCGAGGAGGAGCTGGGTGCGCTCCGCCCCGCCGCCGCCGTCGGGGCCGTCGGCGAGCGCGCGGGCGAGGGGGTCCATCAGCCGAGCGCCTCGCGCTGGGCGGTGAGCCGCTCGATCGCCGCGCGCCACGACGCGACCTTCTCGCGCTCGGCCTCGACGACCGCGGCCGGGGCCTTGGCGACGAAGGCCTCGTTGCCGAGCTTGCCCTCCGCGCGGGCGAGCTCGTCGCTCGCGCGCTCGAGCTCGCGGTCGATGCGGTCGCGCTCCTCGTCGAGGTCGATGACCCCCTCGAGCGGGATGTGCAGCTCGGCGCCCGACAGCGCGACCTTGCCTGCCGGGCCGGCGAGGTCGCCCTCCCCCTCGGCAGCGAAGCGCCAGCTCGCGACGCCGCCGAGGCGGGTGATGCCGGCCAGCCCCCCGTCGAGGACGGCGCGGCGCTCGGGGCTGGCGTGCGCGACGACCTCGAGGCTGACCGACGGCGCGAGGCCGTGGTCGGCCCGGAAGCGCCGCAGCTCGGTGACGGCCTCCTGCAGCGCGGCGAACTCGGCCTCGGCCGCCGCGTCGCGCGTGCCGACCCCGGTCTCGGGCCAGGCCGCGCCGATGAGCGCCCGCCCCTCGGGCTGGCCGTGCAGCGCCTGCCAGAGCTCCTCGGTGACGAAGGGGATGACGGGGTGGGCCAGGCGCAGGGCCTCGTCGAGCACGCCGGCGAGGACGCGGTCGGCCACGGCGTCGCTGCGCAGCTTCGCGAGCTCGAGGTACCAGTCGCAGTAGTCGTCCCAGACGAAGTGGTAGAGCAGCCGCACGGCCTTGGCGAGGTCGAACTCGGCGTAGGCGTCGCCGATCTGCGCGCGCGTGTCCTCGAGCCGCGACAGGATCCACCGGTCCTCGACCTCGAGGCCGTCGTCGGGCACGCCGGCGTCGACCTCGCTGCCGTCGAGGCGGGCGAGGACGAAGCGCGCGGCGTTCCAGAGCTTGTTGCAGAAGCGCCGCGCGCCCTCGACCCACTCCTCGGCCAGCGGCGTGTCCTGCCCGGGGTTCGCGCCGCGCAGCAGCGCGAAGCGCAGGGCGTCGGCGCCGTACTTGTCGATGAAGTCGAGCGGGTCGATGACGTTGCCGAAGGACTTCGACATCTTCTTGCCCTCGGCGTCGCGCACCATCCCGTGGTTGAAGACGACGTGGAAGGGGACCTCGTCGAGGAGGTGCAGCCCCATCATGAGCATCCGGCTCACCCAGAAGGTGTTGATGTCGTAGCCGGTCTCCATGACGGCGTTGGGGTACCACGTCACGAGCTCGGGGGTATCGGTGACCGAGCCGGTCCAGCCCAGCGTCGTGAACGGCCACAGCGCCGAGGAGAACCAGGTGTCGAGGACGTCGACGTCCTGGGTGAGCCCGAGCCCGGCGACCTCCTCGGGGCTGGGGTCGGTGCGACGCACATGGACGCCCCCGTCGCGGTCGTACCACGCGGGGATGCGGTGCCCCCACCACAGCTGGCGGGAGATGCACCAGTCGTGGAGGTTGTCGAGCCACTCGAGGAAGCCCTTGGCGTTGCGCTCGGGCACGAAGCGCGTGCGCCCGGCGCGCACCGCCTCGGCAGCACGCGCGGCCAGCGGGCCGACCTCGACGAACCACTGGTCGGACAGGCGCGGCTCGACGGCGGTGCCGCAGCGCGAGCAGTGCCCGACCTGGTGAGGTCGGTCGACGACGCTGACGAGCAGCCCGAGGGCGTCGAGGTCGGCCTTGACGCGCTCACGGGCGGCGTAGCGGTCGAGCCCGGCGTAGGGGCCGCCGGCCTCGGTGATCCGGGCGTCGTCGTCCATGACGTCGACCGACTCGAGGTCGTGGCGCTGGCCGATGTCGAAGTCGTTGGGGTCGTGGGCGGGGGTGACCTTGACCGCGCCGGTGCCGAACTCCGGGTCGACCCAGGCGTCGGCGATGACGGGGATCTCGCGGTCGAGCAGCGGCAGGACCACCGTCGAGCCGACGAGGCGGCGGTAACGCTCGTCGTCGGGGTGCACCGCCACCGCGGTGTCGCCGAGCATCGTCTCGACGCGGGTCGTGGCCACGACGACGCCGGCGGAGCCGTCGGCGCCGGGGTAGCGCAGCTCGGCGAGCTCGCCGGGATCCTCGAGGTAGTCGACCTCGATGTCCGACAGCGCGGTCTGGCAGCGCGGGCACCAGTTGATGATGCGCTCGCCCTTGTAGACGAGGCCCTGCTCGTAGAGCAGGCAGAAGGTCTCGCGCACCGCGGCGGCGCGGGTCTCGTCGAGGGTGAAGGCCTCACGGCGCCAGTCGCAGGAGGCGCCGAGGGAGCGCTGCTGGCGGAGGATGCGCCCGCCGTACTCCTCCTTCCAGGCCCACACGCGCTCGACGAAGGCCTCGCGGCCGAGGTCGTGGCGGCTCGTCCCCTCGGCGGCGAGCTCCTTCTCGACGACGTTCTGCGTGGCGATGCCCGCATGGTCGGTGCCCGGCAGCCACACCGCGTTCTTGCCCTGCATGCGCGCGTGGCGGACGAGGGCGTCCTCGATCGCGCTCGTGAGGGCGTGGCCGATGTGCAGCGAGCCGGTGACGTTGGGGGGCGGCATCGCGAGCGCGAAGGGCTCGCCGGGGTCGTCGGGCTCGGCGGCGAACCAGCCGCCCTCCTCCCACCAGTCGTAGCGGCGGGGCTCGATCTCGGCGGGGTCGTAGCCGGACAGGGTGCGGTGATCGGTGGTCTCGGTCATGCGGGGCATCCTACGGGCACGGTCGGACGCCGCGCGGCACGGGCACGCGCGGACGGCGCGGACGGGACGGCGCCCCGAGGTCGGTCAGGCGCTGCGCTCGCGGCGCTCGATCTCCTCGTCGCGGGGCACGAGCGTGGGGTTGACCTTCTCGCGGACGACCTCGCCGCTGATGACGCACTCGCCGACGTCGGAGAGGCTCGGCAGCTCGTACATCGTGTTGAGGAGGACCTCCTCGAGGATGGCGCGCAGCCCCCGCGCGCCGGTGCCGCGCAGGATCGCGAGGTCGGCGATGGCCTCGAGCGCGTCGTCGGTGAACTCGAGGGTGACGTCGTCGTACTCGAAGAACTTCTGGTACTGCTTGACGAGCGCGTTGCGCGGCTCGGTGAGGATCTTGACGAGCGCGTCGCGGTCGAGGTGCTCGACGCTGGAGACGATCGGCAGCCGCCCGATGAACTCGGGGATGAGCCCGTAGCGGATGAGGTCCTCGGGCAGGACCTGGTCGAAGAGCTCGGCCTGGTCGCGCTCGCGGCTCGTGCGGACCTCCGAGCCGAAGCCGACGCCGCGGCGGCCGAGGCGCTGCTCGATGATCTGCTCGAGCCCGGCGAAGGCCCCTCCGACGATGAAGAGGACGTTGGCGGTGTCGATCTGGATGAACTCCTGGTGGGGGTGCTTGCGCCCGCCCTGGGGCGGCACCGAGGCCACCGTGCCCTCGAGGATCTTCAGCAGCGCCTGCTGCACGCCCTCGCCGGAGACGTCCCGGGTGATCGAGGGGTTCTCGGACTTGCGCGCGATCTTGTCGACCTCGTCGATGTAGATGATCCCCGTCTCGGCCTTCTTCGTGTCGAAGTCCGCGGCCTGGATGAGCTTGAGGAGGATGTTCTCGACGTCCTCGCCGACGTAACCCGCCTCGGTCAGCGCCGTGGCGTCGGCGATCGCGAACGGCACGTTGAGGATCCGCGCGAGCGTCTGGGCGAGCAGGGTCTTGCCGGAGCCGGTGGGCCCGAGCAGCAGGATGTTCGACTTCGCGAGCTCGACGTCGTCCTCGCGCGCGGGAGCGCCGACCCGGATGCGCTTGTAGTGGTTGTAGACCGCGACGGCGAGGGTCTTCTTCGCGTCGTCCTGCCCGACGACGTAGCTGCGCAGGAAGTCGTAGATCTCGCGGGGCTTGGGCAGGTCACCGGGGGCGAGCTCGGGGGTCTCGGCGAACTCCTCCTCGATGATCTCGTTGCAGAGGTCGATGCACTCGTCGCAGATGTAGACGCCGGGGCCGGCGATGAGCTTCTTGACCTGCTTCTGCG
This sequence comes from Egibacteraceae bacterium, assembly GCA_046498405.1. Classification (GTDB taxonomy): domain Bacteria; phylum Actinomycetota; class Nitriliruptoria; order Euzebyales; family Egibacteraceae; genus T1Sed10-49. The sequence goes on along the minus strand of JAWOAS010000007.1, from coordinate 25,419 downwards.
ACTTGCCGCAGAACGAGCACTTCAGCAGGTCGCCGGACTCACCGAACTTCGCCATGGCCTGCCCGTCCTTTGGTCGCTCGCGCGTGGCCAGGTCGTCTCATCGTAACCGACGGCCCAGCCCCGGGCGGGGGTCCACTCCACCGGTCGGCACGACGGGGCGGCGCATCAGCTCGAGCGCAGCGACTGCTCCTGGGCCCGGCGGGACTTGATGACCTCGTCGAGGATGCCGTACTCCTGGGCCTCCTCGGCGGTGAGGATGAAGTCACGGTCGGTGTCTTCCTTGATCTTCTCGACGGTCTGACCGGTCTTGGCGGCGAGGATCTCGTCGAGCATGTCGGCGATGCGCTGGATCTCGCGCGCCTGGATCTCGATGTCGACCGACTGGCCCTCGGCGCCACCGGCGGGCTGGTGGAGGAGGATGCGCGAGTGCGGCAGCGCGAAGCGCTTGCCGGGCGTGCCCGCGGCGAGGAGCACCGCTGCGGCCGAGGCCGCCTGACCCATGCAGATCGTCTGGATGTCGGGCTTGATGTACTCCATCGTGTCGTAGATCGCGAGGAGGCTCGTCACCGACCCACCCGGGGAGTTGACGTAGAGCGCGATGTCCTTCTCGGGGTCCTCGCCCTCGAGGTGGATGAGCTGCGCCATGATGATGTTCGCGATCTCGTCGTTGACCGGCGTCCCGAGGAAGATGATGCGGTCCTTGAGCAGCCGCGAGTAGATGTCGAAGGACCGCTCGCCGCGGTTGGTCTGCTCGACCACCATCGGGACGAGGTAGTTCGTGGGGGACTCGACCTCAGCCATCGGGCTCGCTCCTGGTTCGCGTCGGTGCCGCCGGTCAGGCGGCTGCCACCCTAGCCGCGGCTAGGAGGCGCTGTTCGTGTCGTCCTCGTCGGCGCCTCCCGCCTCCTCGGCGGGCTCGTCGCCGGCGGCCTCGGCGGCGGCCTCGGGTGGCTCGAGGTCGGCGTCGTCCTCGGGCGGGGCGGAGAGCACCTGCACCTTGGAGAGGATGTGGTCGATGGCCTTGCGCCTGAAGGTGTCGGCCACGAGCGCGGGCAGGTGCTCCGGCGCGGTCATGAGCTCGGCGAGCTCGCCGGCGTCGCGGCCGAGCCGGCCCGCCTGGCGGTGGATCTCCGCCTCGAGGTCCTCCTGGGTGACCTCGAGGCCGGCCTCGCGCCCGATCGCGTCGATGACGATCTGCGCGCGGACGGTCTCCTCGGCCTGCTCGCGCAGCTGGGCGATGAGGTCGTCGGGCGAGGTCCCGGTGAGCTGGAGGAACTGCTCGAGCTCGAGGCCGTACTGCTCGGCCTGGTTGGCGATGCTCCCGACCCGGTACTCGATCTCCTGACTGACCATCGCGCTGGGCAGGGGCACCTCGAGCCCCTCGACGATCGTCTCGATGACCCGGCCGCGCAGCGCCCCACGGGCCTCGGCCCGCCGCTCCTTGGCGAGCTGGCGGGCGAGGTCGTCGCGCAGCTCCTCGATGGTGTCGAACTCGCTCGCGGTGATCGCGAAGTCGTCGTCGAGGTCGGGCAACTCGGTGGCCTTGACCTCCTTGACGATGACGCGGAGGTCGACCTCCTTGCCGGCGTGCTCCCCGTAGTCCTCGCCGAGGGTGTCGCGGAAGGCGACGATCCCACCGGCCTCGACGCCGACGAGGTGGCGGTCGAGCTCCTGGTCGGTCTCCTCGGGGTCGCCGACGGCGTAGAGCACGTCCTCCTCGGCGACGTCCTCGAGCGGCTCGCCCTCGTGCTCGGCGGTCATGCTGAGCACGACGTGGTCGCCGGGCTGGGCCGGGCGGTCGACGGTGGCGAGCTCGGCGAAGCGCTGCCGCAGCTCGTCGAGCTGCTCGTCGACCTCCGCCTCGTCGACCTCCCACTCGGGGTGGGCGATCTGCAGCCCCTCGATGTCGGGGACGTCGATCTCCGGGCGCACCTCGACGGTCGCGCTGAAGACCGCCTCCTCACCGTCGTCGAAGGTCTCGACGTCGAACTCCGGCTGGCCGAGGACCTCGAGGTCCTCGGCCTCGACGGCCTCGCGGTAGAAGACCGGCACCGCGTCGCGGGCGGCGTGGTCGAGGATCGCGGCGCGACCGACGTGGGACTCGAGCACGCGCCGGGGAGCCTTGCCGGGCCGGAAGCCGGGCACGCGCACCTCCTTGGCGACGTGCCGGGCGGCCTCGTCGACCGCCGCGCCGACGCGCTCGGGCTCGACGGTGACGGTGAGCTTGAGGGTGGTCTCGTCGATGCGCTCGACGCTGGTCTTCACGCGGCAGGCCTCCGGTGCGTCACGGTCGGGTGGTCGGCGCGGCCCGGCGGCCGCGCGGGGATCCATCCTCGCACGCCCGGCGGCCGCGACGCAGCCGCGGCCGTGCCGACCGGCGCGACCGGTCGTGGGGAGGTCGCGTGGCGGGCTGCCCTACTTCTTCGCCGGCTCGTAGTAGGGGTTGCTGCCCGAGGCGTGGTCGGTGACGTCGACGACGCGCTCGATCTCCTCGACCGCCGAGGTGATCGCGGTCTCGATGCCCTGCGAGAGGGTGACCTTGGCCATGCCGCAGCCCTGGCACCCGCCGCCGAGCCGGAGGTAGGCGGTGTCCTCCTCGACGGCGACGAGGTCGGCCCGGCCGCCGTGCGCGGCGATCTGGGGGTTGATGTGCTGCTCGAGGATCTGGATGACCTGCTGAGCGACGTCGCCGGAGAGGTCGACGTCGCCCAAGTCACCCGTAACCGGGGAGGCCGGCTCGGGCGCAGCAGGCCGGTTGGGGTTCTCGAGGACGATCCCGCCGGTCTCGAGGTCGCCCTGGCGGTCGAGCGTCGCGCCGCGCAGCATCGGCACGCTCGCGGCGGGCACGATGACCGCGAGGTCGTCATGCCACTGCACGAGGTCGTCGGCCGCGGCCTCGGCGAGGACCTCGAGCGACATCGCGACGTCGTACTTGCCCGGGCTCTCCCCGGTGACCTCGAGCTTGAGCGCGAGGCGCTCGGGCTCGTCGTCGCGGGAGCGGATGAGGCGCACCTTCTCGCGCGCGCCCTCGGTGACGGTGATGACGGGGGTGGCCTGGTCGCTCATGCGCGCAAGGGTAGCCCCCGAACGACCTCGGTGACACCCCGCGGTCGGAGTGGGCAGCGTCGCTACGCTGTCGCCCATGCCTCGCATCGCCCTCATCGTGCCGACGACGACCTACCGTGCCGCGGACTTCCTCGACGCCGCGCGCCGCGCCGGCGTCGAGGTCGTCATCGCCAGCGACGACGAGCCCCACCCACTGGCCATCGACCAGGTCAGCCTCGACCTCGCCGACGTCGGGGAGGCCGCCCGCGCCCTCGCCGAGGCCGCGCGAGGCGTCGACGCCGTCGTCGGCGTCGACGACCACGGCGTCGAGATCGCCGCGCGGGCCGCGGCCCGGCTCGGCCTCGACCAGAGCCCGCCCGAGGCCGTGGCCCGCACCCGCGACAAGGCGGCGATGCGCCGGGCACTCGACGGCGTGGCCGGTGTGCGCCAGCCGCCCTTCGCCGTCGCCGGGCCCCACGACGACGTCGCCGCGCTCGCCGCCGAGGTCGGGCCGCCGGTCGTCGTCAAGCCGACCTCGCTGTCAGCCAGCCGCGGGGTCATCCGCGCCGACGACCCCGCCGCGGCGGCCGCCGCCGCGGCGCGCTGCCGGCGCATCCTCGCCGCAGCCGGCGAGGACCCCGACGGCCCGCTGCTCGTCGAGGGCTACCTGCCGGGCGTCGAGGTCGCCGTCGAGGGCCTGCTCACCGACGGCCGGCTCGAGGTCCTCGCGGTCTTCGACAAGCCCGACCCGCTCGAAGGGCCGTACTTCGAGGAGACCCTCTACGTCACCCCCTCGCGGCTGCCCGAGGAGACCCTCACCGCGATCGCCGCGGCCACGGCAGCGGCCACGGCCGGGCTGGGGCTGCGCCAGGGCCCGGTGCATGCCGAGCTGCGGGTCGACGACGGCGAGCCGGCGCTGCTCGAGGTCGCCGCCCGCACGATCGGCGGGCACTGCGGGCGCTCGCTGCGCTTCGGCCTCGACATGCCCCTCGAGGAGGTCGTGCTGCGCAACGCCGCGGGACTGCCGACCCACGCGCTGGCGCCGGCCGGCGGCGCGAGCGGAGCGCTCATGCTGCCGATCCCCCACAGCGGGGTCCTGCGCGCCGTCGCGGGCCTCGAGGCCGCGCGCGCGGTCGACGACGTCGACGGCGTCGAGCTCAGCGTGCCGCTCGGCGGGACCGTCGAGGCCCTGCCCGAGGGCGGGCGCTACCTCGGCTTCGCCTTCGCCTCGGCAGCCCGTCCCGAGGAGGTCGAGGCGGCGCTGCGCGCGGCGTGGGCCGCCCTCGAGATCACCATCGACCCCGAGGGCGCGCCCGACGCGCCACAGGAGGTGAGCGCCGGATGCGCGTCGCCCTGATCTCCACCTACGAGCTCGGCCACCAGCCGCTGCACGTCGCCTCGCCGGCGGCGCACCTGCGCGCCGCCGGCCACGAGGTCGCCGGCCGCGACCTCGCCGTCGAGCCGTGGGACGACGGGCTCGTGGCCTGGGCCGACGCGCTGGCCTTCAGCGTGCCGATGCACACCGCGATGCGCCTGGCGGTGGCCGGCGCCGAGCGCGCCCGCGAGCTGCGGGCCGACCTGCCGATCGCCCTCTACGGCCTCTACGCCCCGGTGAGCCGGGACACCACGGTCGGGCGCATCGCCGACGTCGTCCTCGCCGGGGAGTACGAGCCGGCGCTGCTCGGCTGGGTCGAGACCCTCGCCGGCCGCGACGGGGCGGCCGCCGCCGACGCCGCCCGGCGCCACCGCCGTGACGGCGCCGTGGCCGGCGACATCGGCGGCAACCCCGTCCTCCAGCTCGGCCGGCAGCGCTTCCGCACCCCCGCCCGCGACCTCCTGCCCGGCCTCGCGCGCTACGCGAGCGCCCGCATCGACGGCCAGGACCGCGTCGCCGGCTACACCGAGGCCAGCCGCGGCTGCGCCCACGAGTGCCGCCACTGCCCGGTGCCCGCGGTCTACGGCGGGGCGACCCGGCTCGTCGACCGCGACGTCGTCCTCGCCGACGTCGACCAGCAGGTCGCCGCGGGCATGCGCCACCTCACCTTCGGCGACCCCGACTTCCTCAACGCCCCGAAGCACGCGCTGGCGGTGGCCCGCGCGGTGGCCGAGCGTCACCCCGACCTCACCTACGACGTCACCGTCAAGGTCGAGCACATCCTCCGCGACGAGGCGATCTGGGAGGAGCTCGCCGCGACGGGCTGCCGGTTCGTGATCTCGGCCATCGAGCTCCTCGACGACGAGGTCCTCGCGCGTCTCGACAAGGGCCACACCGCCGCGCAGGCCGCCGCCGCCGTCGACGTGCTGCGGCGCGCCGGCATCGAGCCGCGCCCCTCGTTCCTGCCGTTCACCCCGTGGAGCTCGGTCGGCACAATCCGCGAGGTCTTCGACTTCGTCGTCGACCAGCGCCTGCTCGGCACCGTCGACCCGGTGCAGCTGTCGATCCGGCTGCTCGTGCCGACCGGCTCGCTGCTCCTCGACCTCGAGGACCTCGCGCCGCTGCTCGACGGCTACGACGACGAGGCGCTGACCTGGCGCTGGCACCCCGCCGACCCCGCCGTCGACGACCTCCAGCAGGCGCTGGCCAAGATCGCCGAGGAGGCTGCCGACGCCGGCCTGCCCCGGCGTGAGACCTTCGTGCGGATGCGCACCGAGGTGCTCGCCGCCGACGGGGTGGCCGACCCGGCCGCCGCCGCCGAGGAGGGCATCCCCGCCACGCTCGAGGACGGCCCGGGCTTGTCCGAGCCGTGGTTCTGCTGCGCCGAGCCCACCGAGGGGCAGTTCGGCGTCGTCACGACCTGCGAGGGCTCCTAGGCGCCCTTGGCACGCCCACCGGCCACGCGCCGGCCTCTCAGCCGGCCACCGGCGCGGCCGCCTCGCCCCGCAGCGCCGCGAGCCGCCCAGGCGTCGGCGGCCGCGCGATGAGCGCGAGCACGGCCACGGCCACGGGCAGGACGACGAGCCAGGACAGGACCTCGGCGTAGGAGCCGGTGAGTCCCGCGCCGCTGGCGAGGGCGAGCGGCCCGAAGGCCGTGCCGCCGACGTTGACGGCCATGACCGTGCCGCGGATCGAGCCGATGTGGGCGGTGCCGAAGAAGCGCGGGAACGCCGCGGCCTCGAGGGAGCGGATCGAGCCCCCGGCGGTGCCGAGGCACAGCGCGTAGACGATCGCCAGCGCCCCGGGGGCGACGAGCGGCACGAGGAGCATCGCCGCAGCGAGCGCGGCCATCGAGACGATGACGAGCCAGCGCGGGTTGACGCGGTCCACGAGCGCGCCGACGCCGATCGTCGCGGTGATCGTCGCGACGGTCTGCGGCACGAAGTTCGCCGCCGCCGCGGTCGTCGACAGGCCCTGGCCGGTCAGCAGCGAGATCTGGTGGAACTGCATGCCGGTGCCGATGAGCCCGACGGTGCTCACCCCGGCGGTGACCGCCCAGAACATCAGCGTCCGGCTCGCCTCGGCGCGCGTCCAGCCCCAACGCTGCGGCGGGGGCGAGCCGGCGGGCTCGGGCGCGTCGCCGTCGACCCGCTGGCCGACGTCCTCGGGGCGGTCGCGCATGCCGAGCAGCGCGATCGCCACGACGGCGCTGCCGACGGCGATCCCGGTCACGACCCAGCTCGCGCGCCAGCCCAGCGCCCCGATGACGCGGGTGAGCACGATCGGCGTCACGGAGATGAGCGCCCCGCCGACGGCGACGGTGAGGCCGAGCGCGAGCCCGCGGCGGCGGTCGAACCACAGCGCGACCGACGTCGTCGAGGTCAGGCCGAGCGCGCCCTGGCCGAGCATCCTGATGCCGGTGAAGCCGACGACGAGGCTCGCGAAGCCGGCGACCGCGCTCATGCCGACGAGCGCGGCCCCGAAGGCCACGCCGATCCCGGCCATGACGACGCGGACGCCGAAGCGGTCGATCGCCCGACCGAACACCGGCATCGTCAGCGCGCCGGTGAGCGTGCCGACGAGGTAGGCCGTCGAGACCTGCGCGCGGGTGAGGTCGAGGGCCCCGATGATCTCGTCGACGAAGACCGACACGCCGACGGTCTGCCCCGGCGCGGTCAGCGCCAGGCCGAACGCGGCGAAGAGCACGACGCGCCACCCGTAGAAGCGCAGCTGGGCGATGACGCGAGCGCGCACGGGCTGGGCTCCTCCTCGGACGATACGCGTGACCGCAGCCGCGGTCGCGGCCGTGTCGAGCGCACTATCGTAGCCAGGTCGGCCCGCGCCTCAGCGCTGGTGCGGTCGGCCGTTCGCGCACCACCGACGCGCCCTCGAGGAGCCAGCATGCCCACCGCCACGCCCGACCTGCTCGACGAGGTCGGCCGTCGCCGGACCTTCGCGATCATCAGCCACCCCGACGCCGGCAAGACGACGCTGACCGAGAAGTTCCTGCTCTTCGCCGGGGCGCTGCACGAGGCCGGGGCGGTGAAGTCCCGCAAGCAGGCGCGCACGGCGACGAGCGACTGGATGGCCCTCGAGAAGGAGCGCGGGATCTCGATCTCCTCGACGGTCCTGCACTTCGCCTACGGGCCCTGGCGCTTCAACCTCCTCGACACCCCCGGTCACGCCGACTTCTCCGAGGACACCTACCGGACCCTGTGGGCCGCCGACGCCGCGGTCATGGTCCTCGACGCCGCCAAGGGCCTCGAGCCGCAGACGCTCAAGCTCTTCAAGGTCTGCCGCGACCGCGGCATCCCCATCGTCACGTTCGTCAACAAGGTCGACCGCCCGGCGCTGGGCCCGCTCGAGCTCCTCGACCAGATCGCCGAGCAGATCGGCCTCGATCCCGTGCCGGTGACCTGGCCGGTCGGTGACGGCGCGGACTTCGCCGGCATCGTCGACCGCCCGGCCGGCGAGCTCATCCGCTACGACCGCACCGCCCACGGCTCGACGATCGGCGACGAGGAGCGCATCCCCCTCGAGAAGGCCGCCGAGGCGGGCGCCGAGGCGATCGGCTGCCCAGCCGACCGCCTCACCCAGGCCCTCGAGGAGCTCGAGCTCCTCGACCTCGACCGGCCCGACGTCGACGGCGCGGCGGTGCTCGACGGGCGCCAGACCCCGGTGTTCTTCGGCTCGGCGCTCGGCAACTTCGGCGTGCGCCGCCTCCTCGAGGGCTTCGCCGAGCTCGCGCCGGCCCCGGGTCCGCAGACCGTCATCGAGCCGGAGGAGGACCGGCGGCCGGTCGAGGCGCCCTTCAGCGCCCTCGTCTTCAAGGTGCAGGCGAACATGAACCCGCGCCACCGCGACCGGGTGGCGTTCCTGCGGGTGCAATCGGGGACCTTCGCCCGTGGGATGAGCGCGACGCTGGCCCGCACCGGGCGACCCTTTGCCCTCAAGTACGCCCACCAGCTCTTCGCCTCCGAGCGTGAGACCGTCGAGCAGGCCGTCGCCGGCGACATCGTCGGCGTCGTCGGCGCGACCGGCCTGCAGGTCGGCGACTCGCTCTTCGCCGAGGACCGCGTCGTCTTCCCGCCGATCCCGACCTTCTCCCCCGAGCGCTTCGCCCGGGTGCGCAACCGTGACTCGGGCCGCTTCAAGCAGTTCCGCACCGGCTTGGCCCAGCTCGACGAGGAGGGCGTCGTCCACGTCCTGCGCCACCCCGAGCTCGGCGACCAGGAGCTCATCCTCGCCGGGGTCGGCCAGCTGCAGTTCGAGGTGACCCAGCACCGCATGGCCGAGGAGTTCGGCTGCGAGATCGGCCTCGAGCCCGCGCCCTTCGAGCTCGCGCGGCGCATCGACGCCGCCGACGAGCCCACGGTGCGCGGGCAGCGCGGCACGACCGTCGTCGAGGATCGCCACGGCACGACGCTCGTGCTCTTCCGCAACGCCTTCGCGCTGCAGTGGGCGCAGCAGGACCTGCCCGACGTCACCTTCCACGAGCTCGGCATCAGCCGGTCGTGAGCAGCGGCAGCGGACCTGGCCGGTGGCTGCGCCTGCCTGGCAGGGGCGCGGGGCCGGCCTTGCAGCGCCGGGACGTTGGCGGCCCGCCCGGGCTGCCCGACCCCGCCGCGGGGCCTCCCCGGGGCGGGACGGTCAGCGCGCCGGGGCGGCGCTGAGCTCCTCGGGCGCGGCGCTGGCGATGCGCTGGCGCAGCTTGAGCGCGCGCTGCAGCCCCTTGACGTCGGCGACCTTGTCAGGGGCGACAAGGGTGACGACGAGGCCGTCGGCGCCGGCCCTGCCGGTGCGGCCCGAGCGGTGGACGTAGTCCTTCTCGGTGGCCGGCGGGTCGAAGTGCACGACGACGCCGACGTCGTCGACGTGGATGCCGCGCGCAGCGACGTCGGTGGCCACGAGCGCGGCGACCTCACCGCTGCTGAAGGCCGCCAGCGCCCGCTGCCGCTGGTTCTGCGAGCGGTTGCCGTGGATGGCCGCCGAGGCGACCCCGCGCCGGTTGAGCTGCTTGGCGACGCGGTCGGCGGCGTGCTTGGTGCGGGTGAACACGATCGCCGAGCTCGCGTGCGCGACGACGTCGCGGGTCAGCCCGACCCGCTCACTGGGCTCGGCGTGCCAGAAGTAGTGACGGACCTCCCCCTGCTCGTCAGGGTCCTCGGCGAGCTCGTGGCGGACGGGGTCGCGCTGGTAGCGGCGGATGAGCACGTCGACGTCACCGTCGAGGGTGGCCGAGAACAGCAGCGTCTGGCGCCGCCGCGGCGTCGTGTCGAGGAGGCGGCGCACCTCGGGCAGGAAGCCCATGTCGGCCATGCGGTCGGCCTCGTCGAGGACGACGACCTCGACGTCGGAGAGGTCGGCGTCGCCACGGCCGACGAGGTCGGCCAGGCGCCCGGGGCAGGCGATCGCGAGGTCGACGCCCCGGCGCAGCCGCTGCTGGTCACGCCCGAGGCTCGTGCCGCCGTAGAAGGTCGCGACGCGGCGACCGGCGGCCTGGGCCAGCGGGGCGAGCTCGGCGGCCACCTGCGCGGCGAGCTCGCGGGTCGGCAGCAGCACGAGGCCGCGCGGCCGCCGTGGCTCGGCGCGACCGACGCGCGCGGCCAGCGGCAGGCCGAAGGCCAGGGTCTTGCCCGAACCGGTGGGCGCGCGGCCGCAGAGGTCGCGGCCGGCCATCGCCTCGGCGATCGTGGCCGCCTGGATGGGGAAGGGCTCGGTGATGCCGCGTTGGGCGAGGGCGCCCACGAGCGTGCGGGGCACACCGAGCTGGTCGAAGGAGGTCGTCAAGGAAGCAGGCTCCTGCCTGGCGCATCGGCGCCGGGCGGTCGGGTCGCAGCGCAGGGCTCTGCGCGCGGGTGGGCACGCCCGAGGCTGCGAAGGAGGGTGCCCGCCGCCACGCTCGGCGCCTCGCGGGGCGTCCGCCTGCTCGGCGGGCGCGGTCGGCGCGCGTGCTCGGGCCGTGAAGTCCGGCCCTGCGGACCAGTGTAGACGTCGGGCGCGGTCACCGGCGCTGACCGCGCAGGAGCACCGGCCAGCGGCAGCGAGGCGGGTTACCATCGCGCCGTCACGGGACGTGGCGCAGCTTGGCAGCGCGCCTGCTTTGGGAGCAGGAGGTCGCGGGTTCGAATCCCGCCGTCCCGACGCCGGCCCGGGTGTGGCGGCAGGACCGCTAGGCTCGGGCGCCGCCCGCGGGCGTAGCTCAATGGCAGAGCCCCAGCCTTCCAAGCTGGTGATGCGGGTTCGATCCCCGTCGCCCGCTCCGCCCTCCCCTCGTCACCCGGCATCGCCGCAGCGTGGCGGCGGCACGGCCTCCGTCCTCGACCGGGACGAGACGCCCACGACGGTCGTCGCCGGGATGCGGGGGCCAACGGCCTTGCGCACGCCACGACGGGCCGGTTGGGTCGTGGTGGACGTTGCCGCACGAGGAGGTGCAGGCCGATGCTGCCACGCGAGGTCGTCCCCCTGCCCGAGCACATCTACCCTCCCGAGCCGTGGCGCCTAGTCGAGTCGCGCTTCGACACCGGCCACCTCGATCGGGCCGAGACGGTCTTCGCGGTCTCCAACGGCTACCTCGGCTGTCGCGGGACCTTCGAGGAGGGCCGTCCGGGCCTGGCCCCGGGCACCTTCATCAACGGCTTCCACGAGACCTGGCAGATCGAGCACGCCGAGGACGCCTACGGCCTCGCGCGCACCGGGCAGACGATCGTCAACGTCCCCGACGCGACGTTGCTCGAGCTCCACGTCGACGACGAGCCGCTCTACCTGCCCGTCGCGCGGATGCGCCACTACGAGCGCGTGCTCGACCTGCGCGCGGGCACGCTGACCCGCGAGCTCGAGTGGTCGACGCCGGCCGGCAAGCACGTGCACGTCCGCACGCTGCGGGTCGCCTCCCTCGAGCACCGCCACCTCATGGCCTTCGAGTACGAGGTCACCCTCCTCGACCACGCTGCGCCGCTCGTGCTGTCCTCGAAGGTCGTCAACCGCCAGGACCGCGAGAGCTCGGCCTCCTCCCAGGCCGGCGAGGACCGCGCCACGCGCGACCCCCGACTGGCGAGCGCCTTCGACCACCGGGTGCTGCAGAGCCGGACGCACCGTCGCGACGGCACCCGCCTGCTGCTCGGCTACGAGACGGCCAACAGCGGGATGACCCTGGGGCTTGGCGTCGACCACCTCATCGAGACCGCCAACCCCTACGAGCTCGCCTTCTCCCACGAGGAGGACGTCGACCGGCTCGCGATCCTCGTCGACGCCGAGCCCGGCGTGCCGGTGCGGGTCGTGAAGTACGCGACGTACCACACCTCGCGCAGCGTGCCCGCCGGCGACCTCGTCGCGCGCAGCGAGCGCACGCTGCGGCGCACGATGCGCGCCGGCCTGCCGCGCCTGCTCGAGCAGCAGCGCGAGCAGCTCGACCGCTTCTGGGAGCGCGCCGACATCGAGGTCGACACCGGTGAGGACACCCCACGGGTCCAGCAGGCGGTCCGCTGGAACCTCTTCCAGCTCGGCCAGGCCTCCTGGCGCGCCGAGGGCACCGGCATCCCCGCCAAGGGCCTGACCGGGCAGGCCTACGAGGGCCACTACTTCTGGGACGCCGAGGTCTACATCCTGCCGTTCCTCGCCTACACCCAGCCGCGGATCGCCCGCAACCTCCTGCGCTTCCGCCACAGCCTCCTCGACAAGGCCCGCGCGCGGGCCCACGAGCTCAGCGAGGGAGGCGCGCTGTTCCCCTGGCGGACGATCAACGGCGAGGAGGCCAGCGCCTACTACCAGGCCGGCACCGCGCAGTACCACATCGACGCCGACATCGCCCACGCCCTGCGCCGCTACGTCAACGTGCGCGGGGACTGGGGCTTCCACCTCGAGGTCGGCGCGGAGCTGCTCATCGAGACCGCGCGGCTGTGGACCACGCTCGGCTTCCACGATCCCGAGGGCCGCTTCCGCATCCACGCGGTGACCGGACCCGACGAGTACAGCACCGTCGTCGACGACAACACCTTCACGAACCTCATGGCAAGGGCGAACCTGCGCTACGCCGCAGAGGTCGTGCGTCGGCTCGAGGCCGAGAGCCCTGCGGAGCTCGCGTCGATCGCCTACGCCTGCGGGCTCGAGCGGGGCGAGGTCGAGGCGTGGGAGGCCGCCGCCGAGGCGATGCACGTCCCCTACGACCCCGAGCTCGGCATCCACCTGCAGGACACCCACTTCCTCGACCGCGAGGTGTGGGACCTCGACGCCACCCCCCGGGAGCGCTTCCCGCTGCTGCTGCACTACCACCCGCTCGTGATCTACCGCTACCAGGTCATCAAGCAGGCCGACGTCGTCCTCGCGATGTTCCTGCTCGACGACGAGTTCGACCCCGACGTCAAGCGGCGCAACTTCGACTACTACGATCCGCTGACGACCGGGGACTCCTCGCTGTCAGCGGCGATCCAGAGCATCGTCGCCGCGGAGATCGGCAACGAGGCCAAGGCCCTCGAGTACTTCGACTACGCGCTGATGATGGATCTCGCCGACCTCGCGGGCAACGTCTCCGACGGCGCCCACATCGCCTCGGCGGGTGGGGCCTGGCAGGCGCTGGCCTTCGGCTTCGCCGGCGTGCGCGACAGCGGCGGGCAGCTGCGCATCGACCCGCGGCTGCCCTCGTCGTGGTCGCGTCTGCGCGTCCCGCTGCGCTTCCGCGACCGCCAGCTCGAGGTCGAGCTCACCCACGACACCGAGCGCTACGAGATCCTCGAGGGCGCGGCGCTCGAGCTCACGATCCGCGGGAGCGAGCGGCGTGTCGAGCCCGGCGTGCCCCTCGAGCTGCCCGCAGGGGGCTGAGCGCGCGACCGCGTCCGAACGACCCGTGCGCGGACGGCGCCGCGCGCGACCGCCCCGTCCCCGCTCAGTCGCCGCGCTCGGCGAGCTCGGCGTCGACGGCGGCGACGTCGGCGAACGTCGTCTCGCGCAGCCGCAGGCGCAGCGCCTCCTGGGCGCTGACCCAGAAGCGGTGAACCGCGCACTCGTTGTCCCAGCGGCAGGGTCCGCCCGTGAGGACGCACTCCTCGACCCTGGCCTCGCCTTCGATCGCCTCGATGACGTCGAGCATCCGCGTCTCGCTGGCCGCCTGGGCGAGTGCGTAGCCGCCGTCGCGTCCGGCGAGCGAGCGCACGAGCCCGGCGGAGACGAGCTGGGCGAGGATCTGGGGCAGGTAGGACTCGGGGATCGCCATCGCCTCGGCGATCTCCCTCGTCTTGCGGCGTCCGTCGTCCTCGTGGCGGGCGAGGTCGAGCATCGCCCGCACGGCGTAGTCGCCCTTGCGGCCCAGTCGCATGCGCATCGCGGGCAGCCTACTACTCGCCGGCCGCGATCCGCCGAGGCGCTGCCCCGACCCCCCGGCCACCGTATCCTCGGGGGGCGCGTCGGGTCGACGAGGAGAGACCGTGGCTGAGGCGCACCGCTGGGACGACCGCAGCTGGGAGCAGGTCTGGGACCGCATGCTCGGCCCCGTCCAGCGCTACCACTTCGCCATGGCCCTGTGGCGCCAGGAGATCCCCGACGAGCCCTTCGACCGCCGTGTCGTCGTCGAGCTCGCGCGACGCTGGCGCCGCCGCGCGATCACGCTCATCGTCCTGTGGGGGCTGTGGATCGCCTACTGGACGGTCCTCGTGCGCGCCGAGATCACCCTGCGCAGCGCCGACTCGGTCGGCTTCCCGCTGTCGATGGTCCTGCTCGGCGCCGCCGCCGTGGCCTTCTGCCTCCACGCGCGACGCCGTTTCGAGCCGGTGGCGCGCGCCTTCGAGCCTCCACGCCTCGAGCCCCCGCCGGCCTCCTGAGCCCCCGCCGGCCCGCCGCGCCAGCGCCGGGCCCCGCGTCGTCGAACCTACGGTTACGGCACCGTAATCTACGGTACCGTAGGGTGGTGACGTCGTGCGGACCGCCCAGGGGTGGGCGGGCCACCGCCACCCACCCGGGGAGGCGACCACGCCGCGCACCGGACCGACGACCACGACGAGCGCCAAGGACGATGCCGTGACCGACGCCGAGCACGACACCCTCGTCAGCGACCGCACCTCCCTGCCCTGGCATCCCCAGATCTTCCAGGGCGGCATGGGGGTCGCGGTCTCCGACTGGCGCCTCGCACGCGCCGTGGCCACCTCGGGACAGATGGGCATCGTCTCGGGCACCGCCATCGGCCTCGTCGTGGCCCGCCGGCTCCAACTCGGTGATGAGGGCGGCCACGTGCGCCGCGCGCTCGCCGCCCTGCCGCTGCCGGGGGTGGCCGAGCGCATCCTCTCGCGCTACTACGTCGAGGGCGGCCTCCCCGAGGGGCGGCCCTTCAAGGCCGTGCCCGCGTTCACCCCTGAGCCCAAGCGCGCCCTCAACGAGCTCACCGTGGCGGGCAACTTCGTCGAGGTCCACCTCGCCAAGGAGGGCCACGACGGCCTCGTCGGCATCAACCTCCTCCACAAGGTCCGCCTGCCCACGCCCTCCTCGCTCTACGGGGCGCTGCTCGCCGGCGTCGACGCCGTCGTCATGGGCGCGGGCATCCCACGCGACATCCCCCACATGCTCGACCTCCTCGCCGCGCACCTGCCCGCCGAGGTGCCCCTCGACCTGCCCCCCGCCGCCGACGGCACGCGTCGCGCGCTGCGCTTCGACCCCGCCGAGCTGTGGGGGCAGGCGAGCCCGCCGCCGCTACGGCGCCCGCCGTTCATGGCGATCGTGAGCTCGCAGACCCTCGCCAAGGCGCTCGCGCGCGAGCCGATCAGCCGTCCCGACGGCTTCGTCGTCGAGGCGCCCATCGCCGGAGGCCACAACGCGCCACCGCGCGGCAAGGGCCCACTCGACGAGCACGGACAGCCGGTCTACGGCCCCCGCGACGAGGCCGACCTCGCGAAGGTCGCCGAGGTCGGGCTGCCCTTCTGGGTCGCCGGCGGCTACGCCCAGCCCGAGCGCCTCGCCGAGGCGCTCGAGGCCGGCGCGAGCGGGGTCCAGCTCGGCACCGCCTTCGCCTTCTGCGAGGACTCCGGCATCGAGACGAGCCTCAAGCGCCGGATGCACGAGCAGATCCGTCGCGGGGAGGCCGAGATCCTCACCGACGGGGTGGCCTCGCCCACCGGCTTCCCCTTCAAGGTCGCCACGCTCGAGGGCACCCTCTCCGAGCAGGAGGTCTACGAGGAGCGCGGCCGCATCTGCGACCTCGGCTTCCTCACGACGCCGTACGAGCGCGAGGACGGCTCGGTCGGGATGCGCTGCCCCTCCGAGCCCGTCGACGACTGGGTGCGCAAGGGCGGCGACCTCGCCGAGACCGTCGGTCGCAAGTGCCTGTGCAACGGGCTCGTGGCCACCAACGGCCTCGCGCAGTCCCGCCCCAACGGCGACGTCGAGCCGCCGATCATCACGAGCGGGGACGACCTCAGCCTCGTCGCCGAGCTCCTCGAGCGCCACGGCGCCGAGGGCTACCGCGCGGGCCACGTCATCGAGGCCATCCTCGCCCGCACCCCCGCGCTCGCCGCGAGCGCGGCCACCTAGCGCGGCGGTCCAGCCGCCGCGTCGGGGTCGGGTGGGCCCCGCAGCCCGTCGAAGAGCAGGTCGAGCACCGCGTCGGCGAGCTCTCCGGCGTCATGGCGACGCTGGGCCACGACGGGCCGCAGCGTGCCGAGCAGGGCGTTGACGAGCTCGGAGCCCAGCACCGGGTCGACGTCGGCGCGGAACTCCCCGCCGGCCACACCGTCGGCGATGGCGCGCTCGAGATGGCCCCGCAGCACCTCGGCACGCGCGTGGATGGCGGCCATGACCTCCTCGGGGACCCCCGCATCGACGTGGCTGAGCCCGAAGCGCTGGGGATGGCTCGCGAACTCCTCGAGCTGGGCGCGCACGTAGCGCTCCACCCGTGCCGCCGCGCCCTCGGCGTCGGCGAGCTCCCCACGCAGCTGGGCCTCGAAGCGGTCGATCTCCTCGCCCACCCAGGCCGCGAGGACGTGGGGCACGTCGGGGAAGTACTTGTAGAGCGTCGGCCTGCTGACCCCGGCGCGCTCGGCCAGCGCCGACATCGTCACACCGGGCATCCCCCGCTCGCACACCAGCGCGAGCGCCGCCTCGACGATCGACTGGCGCGTGCGCGCGCGCTGGGCGTCGACCGTGGCGCTGGCATCCGTCATGGACTCCATCCTGCCCCATGGCGACCGTCGCGGTAGGCCGCCCCCGCGGCGCATCGCCCCGCGCACCGCTCAGCACCCGTTCGCACCCTTCTCGCGCCCTTACAGTTTGTAAGCGCTCGAGCCCGGGTATCGACGGCCGCATCGCCCGCCCGCACCGCGAGGAGACCACGCCCCATGCGCACGTTCTTCGACCTCGTCGAGCGCCTCGTCACCCGGCGCCCGCGCACCGTGGTCCTCGCCATCATCGCCCTCACCGTCGTCTTCGCGGGCTTCGCGTCGCAGTCGCAGACCGTCGAGGACGACGCGGCGACGATCGAGAGCCCCGCGGTCGACGCCTCCGAGGTGCTCGACGAGGCCTTCGGCGACACCGAGGACCTCCTCCAGGTCATCGTCTCGACGCCGGGTCGCGACGTGCGCAACGCCGACGCCCTGACCGCCAACGCCGCCATCGTCGAGGCGATCGAGGGCAGCGACGCCGCCGACCGCCTCTCCGAGCAGGCCGGGCGCCCCGCCGTGCTGAGCTTCCTGTCCGGCGCGCAGATGGCCGCGGGGGCCGCGGGGCTCGACCCCGCCGAGCTCGACGACGACGCGGTGGCCGAGCTCGACGCCCAGGCCGCCGAGATGCTGCCCGCCGAGGTCGCCGAGCAGACCGCGGGGCTGCTCGGCGACGGCGACCCCCCTGAGTCCGGGCTCGTCCTCGCCTTCATCGACACCGAGGGCCTCGACGAGGAGGCCGCCACCGAGGTCCAGCGCACGCTCGCCGACGCCGTCGCCGAGGCCGAGGTGCCCGCCGGCGTCGACGTCGAGCCGTTCAGCTTCGCGCTGCTCTTCGACGACTCCGACGTCGGCCCGGAGGTCGGCCGCCTCTTCGGCATCGCCGCGGCGATCATCCTCGCGGTGCTCTTCGTCGTCTACTGGGTCACCCCGGCCCCGGGCTCGCGCGCGGCGATCCTGCGCCGCACCGCCGCCGACGTGGGGCTGACCCTGGCGGTCATCCTCGTCGCCATCGTGTGGATGCAGGGCAGCGGGGTCATCCTCGGCCCCGACTTCCTCGGGCTGTCGGGCTACTTCAGTCCGCAGACGCAGATCGTGCCGATCCTCATCATCGGCCTCGGCGTGGACTACGCCATCCACGTCTCGGCGCGCTACCGCGAGGAGCTCGGCGCCGGGCGCGCACCCGACGCCGTCGTCGGCACCGCCCTGCGCACCGTCGGCGTCGCCCTCGTGCTCGCCACCGGCACAACCGTCGTCGGCTTCCTCACCAACCTCGCGAGCCCCGTGGAGTTCCTCCGCACCTTCGGGGTGCTCGCCGCGGCGGGCATCCTCGCGGCCTTCATCGTCAGCGTCACCCTCCTGCCCGCGGGCCGGCTCCTGCTCGACCGTCGCGCCGCGGCGAAGGGCACCCTGCCGGTCGCCTCGCTGGGCTCCTCGAAGGAGCGCCTCCTGCCACGCCTCGCCGAGCGCACCTCAGTCCTCGCCGAGCGCGCGCCGGTCGCGACGATCGTCGTGGCCGTGGCCCTCGCCGGCCTCGGCGGCTACGGCTACACCCAGCTCGAGACCGAGTTCAGCGTCACCGACTTCGTGCCCCAGGACTCCCCGACCCTCGAGGTCTTCGATCGGCTCCAGGAGGACTTCGGCGGCGGCTTCGCCGAGACCACCGAGGTCCTGATCGCCGGCGACCTCGCCACCCCTGAGGCCCACAACGCCGTCGTCGACAGCGTCGAGGGCCTCGCCGACCTCGACGACGTCGGCCAGCTCGGCGAGGACGCCGACGCCGACTCGATCGTCAGCGCCCTCGGCTTCGCCCTCGGCCAGGGCGGTGAGGAGCTCGGGGCAGACCTCGCGGAGCTCGGCCTCGCCGAGGACGGACGCGTCGCCGACGACGCCGACGTCGACGCGATCTACGACCGCCTCCTCGAGGCCGCGCCGGAGGCCGCCGGGCAGGTCCTCGCCGAGCAGGACGAGGGCTACGTCGGCCGCGTCGTCGCCCGCACGAGCGCGGGCGAGTCGGCCGCCGGCGAGCTCGCCGACGAGCTCGCCGCGGCGTTCGCCCCGGCGACCGCGGCGGGCCTCGAGGTCACCCCGACGAGCCAGGAGATCGTCCAGGCCGGGGTGACGAGCGACATCGAGGACTCCCAACTCGTCTCGCTCGCCGTCGCCCTCGGCGCGGCGATGCTCCTGCTCGTCATCAACTTCTGGATCACCGCGCGCCGTCCGGTCCTCGGCGTGCTCACCATCGCCCCGGTCGGCCTCGTGCTCGCCTACACCTTCGGGATGATGGCGGCCACCGGCATCCCGCTGACCCCGGTCACCGCCACCCTCGCCGCGCTGGCGATCGGCATCGGCGTGCCGTTCACCATCCACGTCACCCACCGCTTCCAGGAGATGCGCCTGACGCTGCCCGACGTCAACAGCGCGCTGCGGGCCACCGCCCGCCGCACCGGCGGGGCGCTGGCCGGCTCGGCGCTGACGACGGTCGTCGGCTTCGGGGTGCTGACGACCTCGACGCTCGTGCCCTTCAGCCAACTCGGCTTCGTCACGGTCTACGCGATCGGCTTCGCCCTGCTCGCGGCGATCCTCGTCCTGCCGAGCCTGCTCGTGCTCTGGGACCGCTTCCACCGCCGCATGGGCGAGGAGCCCTTCGCCGCCGACCCGCTGACCGCCGCTGGCCTCGAGGGCGAGACCGCGCCGGCGGCGGCTCGTCAGCCGACCGCGACGCCGAGCGCGGAGCCGACGAGGTAGCCGAGTAGTCCGGCGCCGCCACCGACGAGCAGCACCCGCAGCCCGGAGCGCCACACGCTGCGCCGGGTCAGCCTCGTGAGGACCGCCCCGGCGGCGAAGAGCGCGAGGACGCTCAGCAGGACGCTCGAGAGCACCGCGGTCCGCCCGCCGGTCAGCAGGAAGGGCAGCAACGGGATCACCCCTCCGGAGGCGAAGAGCAGCCCGTTGGCCGCCGCCGCCCGGTAGGGGCTGACGTTGTCGTCGTCGTCGACGATCCGGCCGACTTCGAGGAGCTCGCGCTGGGTGCGCACGCTGACGTACTCCCCCGCCCCCATCGACATCGCCCCGGAGACGATGCCGGCCACCCCGGCCACGAGCACGGCCTCCGGGGTGAACTGCGCGCCCGCCACGCCCATGATGAGGCCGAAGTTGCTCACGATGCCGTCCTGGACGCCGAACACCCCGGCGCGGATGGTGTTCGACCGGTCGAGGCCGTTGCGCCCCTCGACCACCTCAGCCGTCCGGGCCCCCGTCGCGCGCTCATCCATCCCTCGCACGGTAGCCCAGGTCCGGCGCCGTTGTCAGCGCAGGGAAGGCTTCCCTGCCGCGGTGGGCCACGCGCCCGCCTGCGCGGTCGGGCGGGGGCGAGGGCGCCGGCGGGCGGTCCTGCTACGCTGCTCGTAGCCCGCCCCGGCCAGGCGGGAGGACCCCGCGCCTGGCCACGGACCACACCCACGCGCCCGTAGCTCAGGGGATAGAGCAGCGGACTTCTATTCCGCCGGTCGGGGGTTCGAATCCTCCCGGGCGCGCGTGTACGATTGGCGGCCGCCGCGTGCCGTCGCGGCCCATGGTGACCGTAGCTCAGTCGGTTAGAGCGCCGCGTTGTGGTCGCGGAGGTCGCGGGTTCGATTCCCGTCGGTCACCCTCCGCCCTCCCGGCCCGCCGCACGCTGCGAGCACGGGCCTGCGGTCGGCCAATCGCCCGCTCGCGCGAGGGCTGCGTCGCCCCTCGAGGTGCTAGACTGTCCGACTGCGTCATGCCCTCGTAGCTCAACCTGGCAGAGCACCCGGCTCTTAACCGGCGCGTTGAAGGTTCGAATCCTTCCGGGGGCACCATCGGGCGGCTCACCAGGCCCCGGCCTCCGCGTCCCCTCCCCCGGGGTGCCCCGCCCCTCGTCCACGCGGCCCGTACGTCCGCTCCCGGTGGCAGTTCGCGCAGACCACGTCGCACTTCGCGATCTCCTCACGCAGGCGCTCTAACGTGGCGTCACGGACCTGGGAGGCGATGGCCCACGACTTCTGTCCGCGCACGTGGTCGAAGTCGAGGACGTACGGCGGGTAGCGCTGGCCGCAATCCGCGCAGGGGCGGTCCTTGGCCTCGCGCACGAGCCGTCGGTTGCGCTCCAGTCGCGCACGCCGCGTCGCCTCGACGGCCAGGATGTGCCGAGCCCGGTTCTCGGCGTACCAGTCAGCCTGATACGCGGCCTTGCACGCGCGGCAGTGGCTCTGCCGGCGCGCGCCGTCGCGACGGCGCAGGGGGAAGTCGGTGGTCGGCTTGCGCTGCCCGCAGCGGCTGCAGGTGCGGCTGGCGTGCTCCTCGGCGTCCATGGGTGGCATCGTCCCTCGAGGGTGCGACACTTCGGCGCGACCTGACCCGCGTCGTCCACAGGAGCGCCCGTGGCCGAGGACAGTCGACTCGCCCGCCGCCTCGGCCTCGGTGACGCGGTCGTGCTCGGCCTCGGCGCGATGCTCGGCGCCGGGGTGTTCGCCGCGCTCGGCCCGGCGGCGGCCGCGGCGGGCAGCGGCCTGCTCGTCGGTCTCGCGCTGGCCGGGGCGGTGGCCTACGCCAACGCGACGAGCTCGGCGCAGCTGGCCGCCCGCCACCCCGAGTCGGGGGGCACCTACGTCTACGGCCGCGAGCGCCTCGGCCCGCTGTGGGGCTTCCTCGCAGGCTGGGGCTTCGTCGTCGGCAAGGTCGCGAGCTGTGCGGCGATGGCGCTGACCTTCGGCGCCTACGCCGCGCCGGAGCTCGCCCGCCCGCTCGCGATCGCCGCGGTCGTCGCCCTCGTCGCGGTCAACCTCCGCGGGGTCGCCAAGACCATGCAGGTCACCCGCGTGCTCGTCGCCGTGGTCCTCGCCAGCCTCGCCGCGGTCGTGGTCGCGAGCCTCGGCGGTGGCACCGTCGACGCCGGCAACCTCTCAGGGGTGCTCGACGGTGGGGTGCGCGGGACGCTGCAGGCCGCCGGGCTGCTCTTCTTCGCCTTCGCCGGCTACGCGCGCCTGGCCACGCTCGGCGAGGAGGTCGTCGACGCCGCGCGCACGATCCCCAAGGCGGTGCCCCTCGCGCTCGGCATCACCCTCGTGGTCTACGCCATCGTCGCGGCCTCGGCCCTCGCCGCGGTCGGCCCGCAGGCCCTGGCCACGGCCGAGGCGCCCCTCGCCGCGGCGGCCGGCGCCGGGGACCTCGCCGCGCTCGCGCCGGCGGTGCGCCTCGGGGCGACGGTGGGCTCGCTCGGGGTGCTGCTCAGCCTCCTCGCCGGGGTGGGCCGCACGGTTTTCGCGATGGCCTCCCGTGGCGACCTGCCCCGCCGCCTCGCCGCCGTGCATCCCCGCTTCCGCGTGCCCCACCGCGCGGAGGTCGCCGTCGGCGCGGTCGTCGTCGCCATCGTCGCGCTCGCCGACGTGCGCGAGGCGATCGGCTTCAGCGCCTTCACCGTGCTCGGCTACTACGCGATCACCAACGCGAGCGCCTGGGCGCTGCCGCCAGCCGAGCGCCGCTGGCCACGGTGGCTCTCCGGCGCGGGCCTGGCAGGCTGCGGGCTCCTCGCCCTGTCGCTGCCATGGGCCTCGGTGGCCGCAGGAGCCGGGGTCCTCGCGGTCGGCGCGCTGGCCTACGGGGTACGGTCGAGGCACTGACGACCCCCGAGGAAGGAGGCAGGCGATGTGCGGCCGGTTCGTCGCGGCGACCGACGCCGAGGGCTTCGCCCGGCTCCTCGTCGTCGACGAGCGCCAGACCGACGACCTCGGGCCGCGCTACAACGTCGCGCCGAGTCAGCCGGTCTACGCCGCCGCCGAGCACGACGGCCGCCGTCACCTCGTCGCCCTGCGCTGGGGCCTCGTGCCGGGTTGGGCCAAGGATCCCAAGATCGGCAACCGCCTCGTCAACGCCCGCAGCGAGACCGCCGCCGACAAGCCCTCGTTCCGGTCGTCGTTCCGCAAGCGCCGCTGCCTCATCCCCGCCGACGGCTTCTACGAGTGGCAGCGACGGGAGGACGGCAGCAAGGTCCCCTACCTCATCCACCGCGCCGACGGGGCGCCGATGGCCTTCGCGGGGCTGTGGTCGGTGTGGCGCGACCCCGAGGCGCCCGACGCCGAGCCGCTGCGGACGTGCACGATCCTCACCACCGAGGCCAACGCCTTCATGGCCGGGATGCACGACCGCATGCCGGTGATCCTCGAGCCCGACGCGTGGGACGCCTGGCTCGACCGCGACCTCGCCGACGTCGAGCGGCTGCGGGCCCTGCTCGGCCCGGCCGATGACCGCCTGCTCGCCGGCCATCCGGTCTCCACCGAGGTCAACAGCCCGCGCCACGACCACCCCGGTCTGCTCGAGCCGGTCGACGCCTGAACCGGGACGACGAGCCCACGTCGCGCCAGCCTCGTGGCTCCTCCCTTGGGCTGGCATGGCAGCGCAGGCGGCACGGCTACGCCCGACCGCCGCGGACGCGCCGCCGTCGACGTCGTCCCCGTCGGCGACGGCCGCGGCGGGTATCGTGCCCCTCGCGCGCGAGTGGCGGAACGGCAGACGCGCCAGGTTTAGGTCCTGGTCCCTTCGGGGGTAGGGGTTCGACTCCCCTCTCGCGCACGCTGCGGCCATCGGCCGCGCTAACCGCCCGCGGCCCGGCCGCAAGGGCCGGGCCGCGGCGAGCGACGGCGGTGGGTCAGAAGATCCGCACCGGGACGTCGGCGGGGTCGTCGAAGAGCGTGTTGAGCTCGTCGTCGAGCTTGCAGAGGGTGAGCGACAAGCCCGCCATCTCCAGCGAGGTGCAGTACTCGCCGACGTAGGAGCGGGCCACGGTGATGCCGCGGTCGGTGAGCTCGGCGTGGGCGAGGCCGTAGACGAGATAGAGCTCGGAGATGGGCGTGCCACCCAGACCGTTGATCATGAGCGCGACCTCGTCGCCCGACTCGTAGGGCAAGTCGGTGACCACGGCCTCGACGAGCTCGTCGACGATCTCGTTGGCGGTCTTGATCTTGTCGCGACGGCGACCCGGCTCGCCGTGGATGCCGACACCGACCTCCATCTCGTCGTCGCCGATCTCGAAGATCGGCGTCCCCCGCGCCGGGGGCGTGCACGACGTCAGTGCGACGCCCATCGTGCGGGTCACGTCGTTGACCCGGTTGCCGAGGGCCACGAGCGCGTCGAGGTCCGCACCGCGCTCGGAGGCCGCGCCCACGGCCTTGATGACGAAGAAGTTGCCCGCCACCCCGCGACGACCAGTCGTGTGCGTCGAGTCCTGCACGGCGACGTCGTCGTTGACGACGATCGTGCCTACGCGGATGCCCTCGGCCTCGGCGAGCTCGCGGCCCATGTCGAAGGCCATGCGGTCACCGGTGTAGTTGTTGATGATGTGGAGGACGCCCTTCTCGCTGTTGAGCAGCTTCGTCGACTCGATGACGAAGTCGGAGGGCGGACCCGCGAAGACGTCGCCGGGGCACGCGCCGTCGAGCATGCCCTTGCCGACGATCATCACGTGCGCAGGCTCGTGCCCGGAGCCTGAGCCCTGCAGGATCGACACCTTGTCGTCGCGCGGCATGTCGGCCCGCATGATGAGGTTGTAGTCGGGGACGTACTTCAGCTTGCCGGGGTTGGCGGCCATGATGCCCTGGAGCATCTCGGGGACGAACTCCGTCGGGTCGTTGACGAACTTCTTCACTACGGCTCCTTTCGCCTCGCCTGCGCCGCAGGCGACGCTGCCTACGCCTCGCCGATCTCGGCGCTGACGTTCTCGAACATCACGGCCACGGCGACGGCCCCGGCGTCGACGGACTCCCGACTGCGCTCCCCGGTGTAGGAGGCGCGGCCGCGGCGGGCGAGCATCCCGAGGGTGCCCTCGGCGGAGCTGCGCGCCGTGCTGGCCGCAGCGGCGACGGCCTCCTGCGCGCTCGCGCCCTCCTGCAGGGAGGACTCGAGGGTGTCGGTGGCCGGGACGAGCGCGTCGAGCAGGGTCTTGTCACCGAGCTCGGCCTGCCCCCGCTGCATGATCCCCTCCGCTGCGGCCCGCAGCGCCGCGACGACGTCCTCACCGGAAGGGTCGGTCTTGCCGCTGAGCGCGACGCCGGCCCGCAGGAACGCGGTGCCCCAGATCGGTCCGGAGACACCACCGACGGCCTTGGAAAGCACGATCGCGGCGGCCTTGAGGAGGCCGCCGACGTCGTCGTAGCTGAGGTCATCCCACTGCTCGAGCACCCGACCGAAGCCGGTGGCCAACGAGTGGCCGAAGTCGGCGTCGCCGACGGCGGCGTCGAGGTCGCTGAAGTACGCCTCGTTGTCGACGGCGGTCTGTGCGATCGTCCGAACGATGCGCTCGGCGTCCTTGAGGGTTGCGTCGCCCACTGGTTCTCCCTGCGTCGGGTTCCTCGCCGGAACGGTGGTTGGAGGTGCTCACCGAGGAGCACCGGTGCACTGGAAACGGGGGTCAGCCACCGGGGGTGAGGCCTGCGGCGGCGTTGGCGTTGGCGGCGGCGGTCATGAACCGTCGCTGGTAGGCCACGACCTGGGGGCTGGAGGTCCAGCGGGCCAGGTAGGACGGCTCGGTGGTGATGACGACCTTGTCGTGGGCGTCGAGGAACTCCGGCTCGGTGAGCATCTGCATGATCTCGGGGTACCAGGTCGGCCCCTCCATCGAGCAGATGATCAGCCGGGTGTCGGGCAGGTTGGCGGTCTTGAGCATCCGCAGCGCATGCCGGGCCGAGTCGAGCCCATCGGCGCCCTCGGGGTCGCCGGCGTGACGGGCGAGAAAAACCTGCTCTTGAAAAATTCCAGGATTTCCTCCCGTCGGTCATCATTATACTGAAGCGGTGTATATTCCGGCACTTTGAAATACTCGCACAGATTTTTCCAGAACCGGTTTTCCAC